>CAYRHB010000011.1:0-31897 GCA_964424035.1 uncultured Leptolinea sp. | reverse complement strand
AAAGGTTCCTGGGAAGGTATACAGGGCATGTGGGATGAATTCCAGCGTCAGGTCATGCCAACACAGAATCCTCCCCCGCCGGATCAGGGTAACAACCCGCCTGAAGAACAATCCCGCTCTGAACGTGATAGACGTAACTTTTTCGGTCTGGCAGGAGCTGACGGGGTTGTGATCGTCTCTGTTGACCCGGATTTTCTTGAAGGCTCCACTCTGCCTCCGGATATCCTGTCAGGCGGCACAGCGATAAAAGTGGATGGCAAAACGGTTGGATATGTTCTTCAAACCCGAAAAATCACACGCTTCAACCCTGAAGAGGCGTTGTTCCTCGAGCGGACTAACCAGGCTCTTTTACTTGGCGTTTTCACCGGTCTCTTGTTCGCGCTGGTAGCCGGTATATTTCTGGCCCGGACTCTCACCCGCCCGTTAAGGGATCTGACCCGGGCAGCAAACAATATCGCAGAGGGGCAACTGGAGCAGGAAGTGAAGGTCACATCGAAGGATGAGATCGGACAGCTCGCATTAACATTCAACCAGATGAGCCGGGAAGTTGCCCGGGCGAACGCGTCGCGCCGGCAAATGACCGCAGATATAGCCCATGACCTGCGGACACCGCTGACTGTGATAGCTGGATACATTGAATCAATGCAGGAAGGGGTGCTCCAACCAACTCCTGAGCGCTTTGAGCTCATTTACAAAGAGATTGAACGCCTTCAAAACCTGGTGGGTGATCTGCGGATGCTTTCACAGGCAGATGCCGGTGATCTTTCGTTGCATCCCCAAATGATCCAGCCAAAAGCTATTTTAAACCAGGCAGCCGCATTGTTCCAGCACCATGCCGAAAAACAGTCCGTAAAGATTACGGTTGAAATCAAACCGGATCTGCCGGATATTCAGGTCGACGAAGCCCGGATGATGCAGGTGATGGACAACCTGATCAGCAATGCTCTGCGCTACACACCGGAAGGTGGTCTGATTGCTTTAAAGGCTGTGAAAGTGGATGGACAGGTGGAATTGAGTGTGCATGATAACGGGAGTGGTATTGATCCCGAAGAATTGCCTTTGATCTTTGACCGGTTCCACAGGGCCGATAAATCCCGCCATTCGGATAGTGGCGAATCAGGCCTTGGACTGGCCATCGTTAAGGCATTGATCGAGAGCCAGGGTGGACGGGTCTGGGCAGAATCAGAACCCGGTCAGGGTTCAACGTTCAAGATGCGATTCTGACGAACCGCCGATAATGATTCGAGCCTCCTTCATTTACCGTCCTAAATAATGGCCTGTAAATGGGGTTATCCTAAGAATTTACCCGTACAGGTTCCACATCTGGGGGGTGTTTTTTTGGCACATTAGAAAACTTAATAAATTTAAATATTTAAGCCGTCCGTACGGTTTTCTGACGATATCTGACTATAATTTGGTCAACCTTGTGGAACCGTCCGGTCGTGGGAGGTTGAAAGAGCAGGGAAAGTCCGGTGCAACTCCGGCGCTGTCGCGCAACGGTAATAGCCCGAATGCCTGTCCACAAGAAAATCACCCTTCGCGTTAAAGGGTTGGGGCGGAAAACGAAAATGATCTACTTTTCGTAACCGGTTCATCCTTTCGGGGTGAACTGGTTTTTGTTTTATCGTGAGATTTGCCTGTCTGTAAAAGAATATCCAGGGAGGGTTTATTCGATTCTTGCTGTTTTCACCGGTATATCTGGCAGGAAAATTGCATCCAACCGGCATATATGGCGTAATGCACCGAAGAACCATTTGGAAAAGACTGCAGGCAATAATCCGATCATCACTTGAAGCAATAATGCGACTCATTACGATGGTGTACAAAATCTACGTATAGAGGGATGGCAATGAACATGGATGGATCGCGGTCTTTTCTGATTGATATCTCAAATCCCGGTCTGGGAGAAGCTGACGGAATGTCCGGTTTTCAATCGATCCAGAAGCGGGATGGACGGGTCGATGATTTTGATTTGGAAAAGATCGTGATCGCGATCTTCAAAGCAGCACAGGCTGTTGGCGGAAATGACATGGAAACTGCCCGGCATCTGGCTTGCATGACGGTCGATTTCCTGCGTAATGAGAAAAAGGTCGTTATCCCCTCGGTGGAAGAAGTCCAGGATGCCGTGGAAAAGATACTCATCGAAAACGGCCATGCAAAAACCGCCAAGGCATATATCCTTTACCGGGACCGCCGCACACGCATCCGTGATGGAAAGTCGGAATTGATGGATGCTGTGGCGGAAACACTGGTGGAAACCAACCGTGAGAATGCCAATGTCGGCAACTCCCCCTCGGCTAAAATGTTGCAGATTGCTTCGGCAGCCAGCCGGCATTACTACCTTTCCCGCTTGATCCCCGAGGATATTGCCCTGGCGCATATCAGTGGTGATATCCATATCCACGATCTGGATTTCTATGCCAAGACGCTTACCTGCATCCAGATTCCACTCGGACGGTTGCTGCATACCGGTTTTGATACCGGCCACGGGTATATCCGCCCGCCGCGCCGGCCTGGTTCGGCAGCCGCGCAGGCGGCGATCATTCTGCAAAGTTCGCAGAATGATATGCATGGCGGACAATCGTTTGCCTTCTTTGACCGGGACATGGCGGAATTTGTTGAGAACGCCAGCGACGACGAGATATACCAGGCGATGGAAGGATTGGTATACAACCTGAATTCCATGCACAGCCGGGCCGGAGCGCAGGTGCCTTTTAGTTCCATTAATCTGGGTTGTGACACATCCGAAGGTGGACGACGGGTGACCCGCAACCTGTTACTGGCTTATGAAAGAGGATTGGGCTGCGGCGAAACACCCATATTTCCGAATATTATCTTCCGCTTAAAGGCGGGGATCAATTTCAACCCGGGTGATCCGAATTATGACCTGTTCAAACAGGCCATCCGTACGGCTGCCACCCGGATGAACCCAACGTTCTCTTTCATGGACTCACCGCAGAATTTACCCCATGGCTGCGAAGTCTCCTACATGGGCTGCCGTTCCCGGGTGATTGCCAACCGGCATGGTGAAGCGGTCAGCGACGGGCGGGGCAACCTGTCATTCACATCGATCAACCTTCCGCGGTTCGCACTGCGTTCTGACGGGAACGTGGAAGATTTCTACCGACTGCTGGAAGAAACAATGACCCTGACAGCCCGGCAGTTGATGCACCGCTACAATGTTCAGTCGCACCTGAAAGTGAAGGATATGCCTTTCCTGATGGGGCAGGGCCTTTACATGGATTCAGGTCAATTGCAGCCCAATGATGAGATCGGTCTGGCAGCCCGACACGGAACGTTGTCAATTGGTTTTATCGGGCTGGCGGAAACGCTCACCATTCTTTCCGGTTCCACACATGCGCACTCAAAAGACAGCCGCAAATTGGGGTTGGAGATCGTTGGTTTTATGCGCCGCATGATTGATTTCTTTGCCGATCAGTATGATATGAACTTTACGCTGCTGGCTACTCCGGCTGAAGGCCTGTCCGGCCGGTTTATCAAGCTCGACCGGAAGATATTTGGCGAAATTCCCGGCGTGACAGACAAGGATTATTACACCAACAGCTTCCATGTACCGGTCAGCACGGATATGACGGCTTTTGAGAAGATGTCGATCGAAGGTCCATATCACTATTTGACCAATGCCGGCCATATCAGTTACGTTGAACTGGAAGCTCCACCCATCCACAATCTGGATGCTTTTGAGGCGGTTGTCCGTGCCATGGGGCAGGCGGGTATTGGATACGGCGGGATCAACTTCCCGATCGACGAATGCCGGGTCTGCGGATTCAGCGGATTGATCGACAGGGAATGCCCATCCTGCGGTTCGCAGGATATCCGGCGGATACGCCGTATTACCGGGTATCTGTCGACGGTTGACCGTTTTAACGCAGCCAAGCAATCTGAACTGCATGACCGGCGGGCGCATATCCATTAGAAACCATGAAAATGCGATTGGCCGGTATCACACAGGAGAGTGTTACCGACGGCCCGGGAATGCGGATCACCGTGTTCTTCCAGGGCTGTGAGCATCACTGTCCCGGCTGCCATAACCCTCAGACCTGGGACAGGCAGGGCGGTGAGGAATACGAACTGGATGATGTTCTGGCGATGATGAAGGATTCGCCGCTGATCCGGGGGATCACCCTGAGCGGCGGCGAGCCCTTTCTGCAGCCCGCAGCCGCAGCCGCCCTGGCACGTGAATTTCACACGCGGGGCAAGGATGTGTGGGCATACACCGGCTTCCTGTGGGAAGGCCTGCTGGCGAAGGAGGACCCGGATATCCAGGCATTATTACAGGAGTGCGACGTACTGGTGGACGGTCCCTACCGGCAGGCGGAACGAATGCCGGGTCTGTTCTTCCGCGGCTCGGCCAACCAGCGGATGATTGATGTGAAAGCGAGCTTTGGTCAGGGTATATTGATGAATTGGGGGATGGGAACCATTATGGATCGATCAGATTGATCGATGCCTGATGCAGGTTCGCAAAGTAATCACAGGGGATGAAAAGGGTTAATCCGGAAGAAAACTCAGATACTGTTGTGAGGCATTCTCAATATCAGCGTAATACCCTCTGTAATCCGGCGGCAGCAGGGCGGCGATACGGTACATGATCTCGGCGGTTATCTGTTCACGCTCTTCACGAGATGGCAAAGGACCATCATATTTCAAGCGGAAGGGTTTGCCCACGCGGATGGTAAACGGTGTGCGAGTGAGTGAACGGATATTTCTCCAGAAATTTTCCAGTCCATAATAAGCCACCGGGTAAATAGGCGCGCCGGATTTAATCGCCAGTGGAACGATACCAGGCTGCCCTTTTTGCAGAATACCGGTACCGCTGCGTGTACCTTCGGGCGCGATGGCCAGCATCTGCCCTTCGTTCAAGACCCGCAGGCATTCACGGAAGGCGGTCATATCCACTTCGCCACGCCGGATGGGAATGGATTTCCAGGTGCTGAACAACATTCCAATGAACGGGTTATCCCAGGTTTCCCGTTTGGCCAGCGCCACCACAGGTCTTGGCTGTAGATGAGAGATCAGTACTGGCGCGTCCAGGAAGTTGACATGGTTGCCCACCAGAATCAACGGGCCGTGTTCAGGAATTTGCTTTAGCTCCGAATCGTCAATCTCGCAAATCGTACGGGTGATTCCGCGCAATGTAAAGTTGACAACCCCGGCGACAACGGTCATATCAGCTCCTCAAACCCGGCTGGTACAGCATTTCAATCTTTCCCGCGTGCAGTTCAATGCGAATGTCAGAACCTTTTTCGCAGACTGTCTCGCCATCGGCATGGGCTGGTATGCTGCCTTCTTCCGCATGGATCTCGAGGTGGTCAGTCCGCAGGAACGACACAGCCGGATCACCTTTCTGGCTCCCCTTGGTGAACTTGCTGATTAAGGGAAGCAGTTCCCTGCGCCGTACCTGGTTGACGAGGCAAATATCAAATTTGCCATCGGCAGGCTGGCTCTCGGGCGCCATATAAAATCCGCCACCCATACGGATGCCATTCATAATGGAAACCATCAGGTATTGACCGGTACGTTCGCCTTCAGGGGTCACAAGTTTCAGGGTTGGCGCATTGAAATACAGCAGAGTGGTTTTTAAGGCAGCCACGATATACGAGGCAAAACCGGTAAGCAGTTTCATTTTCAGGGACTCAAACCCGACAACGGCATCAAACCCGATTCCAACACCATTGCCGAAGTAGAGCCCGTCAGGGAAGTTTTCACCAAAAACCCGTCCGACATCCACTTTACGGCGCTGGCCGGCGGTGATGCACTGGCAGGCTTCCGCTACAGTGGCAGGAATGCCCATGCTATAGGCCAGGTCATTTCCACGGCCAACCGGGATGATCGCCATGGCCGGCTGCGAACCATTGTGACCGGCTTCCAGTATCCCGTTCAATACTTCGTTGGCTGTGCCATCTCCTCCGGCTGAAACGATGATGTCATACCCTTCAGCTTCTCGAGCCAGTTTCAGGGCATGGCCGGGATACTCTGTGCGCTTGAGATCAAAGTCGAGGTTGGCGTCTCGAAAATGAGCTTCGATCTCAGGGATGGACCGTTCTCCGTGACCCCTTCCAGAAATGGGGTTAACAATGAGGAAATATTTCAAAGTAGACTCCGAAGGTAAACGGGATAGTTTTGTGAACTTTTTGAGGGAATTACCGGGAAGCCACAATTATAAGGGATTATTCAACACATTCCTTAAATTTGTATATTTTCTAATCTTCCATTCCACGAATGGCAGATGTAAAAGGGAATGTGGAAAAATTGAAGCACACAGGTTGGAACACCACGGTTGGTGGATGGTTTCTACCGGGCTATGATCAGGAAAAATCCTGGTGACGAAAAATTCCCTATTGAAATACCGGTTCATTTTTTATATACTGTTGCCTAAACATATACCCGCCGGGCAACCGAGATTTCCGGCAGGGTATTCTTTTTACCCCCAAAAGACAGGTCAATTTTGCTGTGAAACCATTGGTTGATTCAAAGAAAAACCAATCCGATGTTACGTATCTGGTGGTATCTGCCAGTGGAATGGCACATGGTACCCGAATGGATCGGATCAAGGCAAGTATATGCGCAATATTACCCAAATGGGTACTACCCGTTCGGGGTAAATCGAATACAATCGTCCCACTGGTTTTTCAACCGGAAAGGGTTTCAACCGGAATTGGTCCATTATCGGCAACCCTTATGAACAAAATCCCCACAAATCCTTTTTATTCAGTTCGCAATCAACCGGTGGTTTTTCCCGGTGGTGGGTTCGCCGGCCGTGCCGGTTGGCCGTTTCGCGGGCTGCGGTTTTTCTCGACGTCGCTCTGACGCACAATAGCCCCGGCCTTTATAAAGCTACCCGGAACGGGTGGCAGTTCTCTCTATCTACCCGCCGTTACAGGCTATTGACGATCCATCCCCCGCCAGGAAGAATGACATGAATGAATTCTCGAATATCCACCAGATTGGTCACCCCTCCGCCCGGGGGTTGTATGATCCTGCCTATGAACATGACGCTTGCGGTACCGGGTTCGTTGTCAACATTAAAGGGATTCCTTCCCATGACATCATTTCTCATTCATTAACCATCCTTGATAACCTGTACCATCGTGGAGCCAGCGGTTCCGAATCCAACACAGGTGATGGTGCCGGATTGTTGATACAGACTCCGCACGCCTTTCTGGTACGGGAATGCAAAACAGCTGGCTTTGACCTCCCCGGACCACGCTACTACGGGGTTGGTATGCTCTTTATGCCTGTGGATGTGGCTGCCCGTCAACAGATGGAAAAGGTTTTTGAAAAGATCGTTTCCGAAGAAGGTCAGCGTGTTTTGGGTTGGCGCACAGTGGCAACCGATGGCAGTATGTTGGGTGCCACAGCCCGTGTGGCACAACCGATATTCCGACAGGTTTTTATTGAGCGAAGCCCGTATATTAAAGACCGCATGTCTTTTGAGAGGAAGTTATACGTTATCCGGAAGCGTTCCGAAAAAGCCCTGCGCTATGGGAACCTGCCTGGCAGTGAACAGTTTTATATTTGCAGCCTGTCATATAAAACCGTAGTTTACAAGGGTATGTTAACCTCCAAACAGGTGAGGTTTTTCTTTCCCGAACTCTCCGATCCCCTGATGGAAACAGCCCTGGCCATGGTGCATTCCCGGTTCAGCACCAATACATTCCCTTCATGGGACAGGGCGCACCCTTATCGGTACCTTGCACATAACGGTGAGATCAACACCCTGCGTGGAAATGTGAATTTGGTGAGCGCGGAACAATACAGCTTCCAAAGCCCAATGTTTGGCAGTGATATGCCGAAAATTTTGCCGGTGGTCAACGATGATGGATCCGATTCGGCAATCTTCGATAATGTTCTTGAATTGCTGGTATTGACCGGCCGGTCGCTGCCCCATTCCATTATGATGATGATCCCGGAGCCCTGGTCGCGTCATGAGACTATGAGCGAAGAGAAAAAAGCTTTCTACGAATATCACAGTTCGCTCATGGAACCCTGGGATGGTCCGGCTTCCATGGTTTTCACCGATGGGAACGGGATTGGAGCTACCCTGGATCGAAATGGCCTTCGGCCTTCCCGGTATTATGTAACCAATGACGATTTGGTGATCCTGGCATCCGAGGTGGGTGTGCTCGATCTGCCACCCGAATCCATTGTGAAGAAAGGCCGGTTGGAACCCGGCCGCATGCTCTGGATAGACACCGAAGATGGCCGCATTATCAGTGACGAAGAGATTAAACACGATGTTGCTTCCAACCGTCCGTACCGCCGTTGGCTGGATGAGTACATGGTTGACCTGGAGGACTTGCCTGATCCACAGATACCGCCTATGAGCGGCATCGGACAGGATTCCATGGGGAAAGAGCGTGAGAACAAAGTACTGCAATATCAGCACGCGTTTGGTTACACCTATGAGGAACTACGGAAAATACTGGCTCCCATGGCTCGTGATGCCATGGAACCCATTGGTTCGATGGGCAATGACGCGCCGCTGGCGGTTTTGTCCGAAAAACCCCAGCTCCTGTACAGTTATTTTAAACAACTCTTTGCCCAGGTGACCAATCCGCCGATTGATGCCATTCGCGAAGAGATTGTTACATCAACAGAGGTCATGCTGGGTTCTGAGCAAAACCTGCTCGAGCCCCGGCCGGAAAACTGCCGCATGATCAAACTAAAATCACCCATCATCGATAATGAGGAACTGGAAAAAATCCGCCACCTAAAACGGCTCTATTTCCGCACAGTGACCCTGCCGATCCTGTTCAAACCGGGTGAAGATGGCGCCGGCCTGGAACAGGCACTGGAAGACCTGTACAAACGCGTTGATGAAGTGATCGCCAACGACGAAGCCAATATCATCATCCTGTCAGACCGGGGTATTGATGAAGAACACGCCCCCATTCCAGCTTTGCTGGCAGTTTCCGGATTGCATCATCACCTGCTGCGAATGGGAACGCGTACACACATCGGGCTGGTGGTGGAATCGGGTGAACCGCGTGAGGTACACCATTTTGCCATGCTGATCAGTTATGGAACTCTGGCCATTAACCCCTATCTGGCGTATGCCAGCATTGAAGAGATGATCAATCAGGGGTTATTGAATGGGATTGAGTATCACACTGCCGCCCATAATTACACCAAGGCTATTGTAAAGGGCGTGGTCAAGGTCATATCCAAGATGGGTATCTCAACCGTTGCCAGTTATTTTGGTTCGCAGATATTTGAGGCGATCGGGTTAAACAGGGAATTTGTTGACAAATACTTTACTTCGACGCCATCCCGAATCGGTGGTGTGGGAATCGATATCATTTCCCGTGAAGCGGCTATGCGGCACGCGCAGGCTTTCCCGGGCCGGCCGGTGAACGGTAGCACACTGGATGTCGGAGGCGCCTACCAGTGGCGCGCCGAAGGGGAGCATCACCTGTTCAACCCTGAAACTATCTATAAACTCCAGCAGGCGGTCCGCAACAATGATCAGACAGCATATGACACCTATGCCGGGATGATCAACAACCAGTCAGACGGCCTGGCTACACTGCGCGATCTGCTTGAATTCAATTTTGACGGGGAATCTGTCCCTTTGGAAGAAGTGGAACCGGTCGATTCGATTGTGCGCCGCTTTAAGACGGGAGCCATGTCCTACGGTTCCATCAGTCAGGAAGCCCATGAATCACTGGCCATTGCCATGAACCGGATTGGCGGCAGGAGCAATACAGGTGAAGGTGGTGAAGATCCTGCACGTTATATTCCCGATGATACCGGTGATTCAAAGAACAGTGCTATCAAGCAGGTGGCTTCCGCCCGATTCGGTGTTACCAGCAATTACCTGGTCCATGCCAGGGAATTGCAGATCAAAATGGCTCAGGGTGCCAAACCGGGTGAAGGGGGGCAGCTTCCGGGGAAAAAGGTATACCCGTGGATCGCGAAAACACGCCATTCAACTCCCGGTGTCGGGTTGATATCCCCCCCGCCGCACCATGATATTTATTCCATTGAAGATCTGGCCGAATTGATCTCGGATCTTAAAAATGCCAACCCGCAGGCACGGATCAATGTTAAATTGGTATCTGAAGTCGGCGTGGGTACCATCGCAGCCGGTGTGGCAAAGGCGCATGCAGATGTGATCCTGATCAGCGGGCATGATGGCGGTACTGGAGCCTCACCACAATCCAGTATCAAACATACCGGTCTGCCCTGGGAACTGGGTGTGGCAGAAACCCATCAGACGTTGGTACTTAATAACCTGCGCAGCCGGGTGGTCATCGAAACAGATGGACAATTAAAGACCGGTCGTGACGTAGCGATGGCCGCATTGCTGGGTGCAGAGGAATTTGGCTTTGCCACAGCGCCGCTTGTTGCGTTGGGTTGTGTGATGATGCGCGTTTGCCATCAAGATACCTGCCCGACCGGTATTGCCACCCAGAATCCGGAACTCCGTAAGAATTTCAAAGGTGATCCACAGCATGTTGTCAATCTGATGTACTTCATCGCCGGAGAAATGCGCGAGATCATGGCAAAGCTTGGCTTCCGCAATGTCGACGAGATGATCGGACGGGTGGATAAACTGCGGCAAAAGAAGGATATCGGCCACTGGAAGGCAAAACAGGTTGATCTGTCCGGGTTGCTTTACTCGCCGGACGTGTCACCGGAAATCGGCCGGTATTGCACCATAAAACAGGCTCATGGCTTGGAGAAAGCCATAGATCAGAAGGTGCTCCTGGAGCAATGTGAGCCGGCATTTGAACGCGGTGAACGGGTGGAGATTGATATGCCCATCCGGAATATCAACCGGGTGGTTGGCACACAGGTGGGCAGTGAGGTCACCCGTCGCTATGGACTGGCAGGTTTACCGGATGACACCATTCGGATAACATTCCACGGTTCAGCCGGATTAAGCTTTGGCGCATTTATTCCCCGGGGTATCACTCTGGTACTTGAAGGCGATTCGAATGACTACATCGGCAAAGGACTTTCCGGTGGACGCATCATCGTATATCCGCCAGCCGGTTCAACTTTTGCATCAGATGAGAACATTATTATCGGGAATGTGGCATTTTACGGCGCGACCTCCGGTGAAGCCTACATTTCCGGTGTGGCAGGAGAACGCTTTGCCGTGCGAAACAGCGGTGTAACGGCGGTTGTGGAAGGAGTTGGCGACCATGGCTGCGAATATATGACCGGTGGTCGCGTGGTTGTGCTGGGACGGACCGGCCGCAATTTCGCAGCCGGTATGTCAGGTGGAATTGCCTATGTAATCGATTGGGATTGGGATTTCCACCGGAAATGCAACCGCGAAATGGTTGAACTGGAGCAGTTGGAAGACCCCGCTGAAATTTCTGAGGTGATGGCTCTTATCGACAACCACGCACGCTACACTGGAAGCCAGCTTGCCCGCCGTGTGATCGCCAACTGGGATGAACTGCAACAACGCGTGGTGAAGGTAATGCCGAAGGACTATAAGAATGTCTTGCAGGCCATGCGTCAGGTGGAAGCGACCGGTTTGTCCGGAGAAGAGGCCATCATGGCTGCCTTTGAACTCAATACGCGTGATTATGTCCGCGCCAGCGGAAATTAGGGAAGGAGAATCGTCAAATGGGCAAACCGACAGGATTTATGGAATACCGGCGTGAACTGCCGACTGATCTCTATCCCGAAGACCGCATTTTGCACTGGAAGGAATTCCACCGGAGCCTACCGGAAGAGAAATTACAGGAACAGGGAGCCCGCTGTATGGATTGCGGTATTCCCTTCTGCCATACAGGCCGGATCCTCAATGGAGCCGCATCCGGTTGTCCGATCCACAACCTGATCCCGGAATGGAATGACCTGGTGTATCGTGGATTATGGAAACAGGCGTTGCAACGCTTGATACGTACCAATAATTTCCCTGAATTTACCGGGCGGGTCTGCCCGGCACCATGCGAAGGTTCTTGTACGCTGGGTATTTCCAATCCACCGGTAACCATCAAGAATATTGAACTGAATATCATCGAAAAAGCTTTTGATGAAGGCTGGATCACCGGAGAACCGCCATCTATCAACACCGGGAAAAAGGTTGCCGTGGTCGGCTCCGGTCCATCCGGGTTGGCCTGTGCTGACCTGCTCAACCGGGCCGGGCATTCCGTTACGGTATACGAACGGGCTGACCGGGCGGGCGGCTTATTAATGTACGGCATTCCCAATATGAAGCTCTCCAAATCGATTGTTGAGCGCCGTATTGAATTGATGAAAGCGGAAGGTGTAACGTTTGTGACCAGTACCGAAGTGGGGAAAGACCTGCCTGCTACCACGATCATTTCTGAATTTGACGCGGCTGTGCTGTGTTGCGGTGCTACAAAGCCGCGGGATCTTCCTGTGGAAGGTCGTGAATTAAATGGCATCCACTTTGCGATGGAATTTCTTACTTCGAACACACGCAACCTTATGGGCAGTACCCTCGAAGATGAGAATATGCATACCATTTCTGCCCGAGGCCGGGATGTGGTTGTGATTGGCGGCGGTGATACCGGAACTGATTGTGTGGGGACCGCGCTGCGACATGGCTGCCACAGTGTCACCCAGCTGGAGATCCTCGACCGCCCTTCACAGGACCGACCGGCGGGAAATCCCTGGCCGGAATGGCCGCGCGTTCTCAAGACGGATTACGGGCAGGAAGAAGCTGTAGCCATATATGGTAATGATCCACGTATTTTTAATACACAGACGGTACGTTTTGTGGGTGACAAAAATGGCCGGGTCAAAGAGATCCAAACTATTAAAGTGGAATGGGTTACCGGGAAAGATGGCCGGATGGCACCGCGTGAGATCCCGGGTACAGAAAAAACCATCCCTGCCAACCTGGTACTGATTGCCATGGGATTCCTGGGACCGGAAGATCAGCTTGTTCAGCAGCTCAACCTGGCACGTGACACCCGAAGCAATGTACAGGCGGAGTATGGAAAATTTGCGACAAGCCTTTCCTGCGTCTTTGCTGCCGGAGATATGCGCCGTGGACAGAGCCTGGTGGTGTGGGCTATCAACGAAGGCCGGGGTGCCGCGCGTGAAGTCGACCGTTACCTGATGGGCGATACCATGATCAGAGGCTAGAACAAACCAATCGTTTGCTCCATTTTCACAGTGAGTACAAGTGTGATATGGTTTAAGATCAGTCGTGGCAATGACAAGTCTGAGAACTGTCCCTTTTCTGGTTATTGGCAGACGATTTGAGCAGAGGTTTTACTCAGATTGTTCTCATTTCTGACCGTGCAGGTTGATTTATAATAGTTCCCGGTTAATCCAAAACAGGAATTTACGAGGGAACATGAAAATACTAATCACGGGAATCAGCGGATTCCTCTCCATCAATATGGTCCGGCATTTACTGGACAAAGGGTATACCGATATTTCAGGCATTGACCTGGTGGATTTTGATTATCCCGAACGGGACCGGATCAAATTCCTGCAGGGTGATATCCGGGATCGTGAAGCAGTTAAATCACTTATGCCGGGTGTGGATGTGGTCATTCACACTGCTGCGGCATTGCCGCTTTACACACCGGAAGAAATTTACACAACCGATGTCGTTGGCACGAAACTCCTGTTGGAAGAAGCCATGGCAGCCGGTGTGAAACGCTTTATCCATATTTCATCCACCGCTGTCTATGGCGTGCCTGACCATCACCCGCTGTTCGAGACTGACGAACTCATTGGTGTTGGCCCTTATGGTCATGCCAAGATCGAAGCGGAACAGGCCTGCCTGGATGCCCGCGCTAAGGGTTTGTGTGTACCCATCATCCGCCCGAAATCCTTTGTCGGTCCGGAACGTCTGGGCGTGTTCGCCATCTTCTACGATTGGGCCAGCCAGGGTAAAAACTTCCCCAACATTGGCAACGGAAAGAACCGCTACCAGTTGTTTGATGTGGAAGACCTGTGCGAGGGTATCCACCTGTGCATGACCAAAGACCGTGATGCCGTGAATGACACATTCAACATGGGTGCGGAAGAGTTCACCACCATGGCTGAAGATTACCAGGCCGTGCTGGATGAGGCTGGTTTTGGAAAAAAGATCATCTGTTTCCCGGCGGAACCCGTGATCATCGTTCTGCGTATCCTGGATAAACTCAAGCTCTCCCCTCTCTATCCGTGGGTTTATGAAACCGCCTCCAAGGACTCGTTCGTCTCCATTGACAAGGCGAAATCGCAGCTGGGGTGGCAGCCAAAGTACTCCAATAAAGATGCCATGGTGCGTAATTACAAGTGGTATCTGGCGAACAGGGACAAGATATCCAAAGCCACCGGTGTTACTCACCGTGTGCCCTGGAAACAGAAAGCACTGAAGGTTGTGAAGATATTTTTCTAATAAAAATACGACCCGCTCTGTCGGGTCGTATTCTAACTATTTCTGTTCTTCCAGCCTGTTGCAATAGATATCAATAGCCTGCTTCATAAAAAGCGCCAGCCCTACCCGTACCTTTTCATATCCAGCCTTGAAGCGCGGATCATCCACATACATCTGCCCCAATCCCCGCAGGCGCTCGATGGATGGGGCATAGAAATACTTCAGGTGTTTATGCCAGCGAGCGACTACCGCCTGTACCTCCGGTCTATTCGGCGGCTGATCCATCAGATCAGCCATGGCCTGTGTATTGGCCTGCCCTTCCGCAATGATGGCCGTCTGTTGCTCTTTCGTGTAGGATTGCCAGTCGATCACGCTATCAAAAGCCTGCTCACCGTATTTCTCGCGGATCTCTTTTTCATATTCGGGCTGTATTTCTTCTGTCCAGCCATCGAAATACTCTTCTTCTTTCATCTCCCGATTTCCTTCCATGTGTTCGATCGTCCTGTCAATCGTGGCGATCAAGGTAGCCAGCCGGTTTGACCTCTTCTGCAGCGAGGCGCGGTGGGTTTGCAGGGCGTGCACCACATCGAAATCCGGCCGGGTAAGCAGATCACGGATCACAGCCAACGGGAAATCCATTTCCCGATAGAAAAGAATCTGTTGCAACCTGAGAACTGCCGGCTCACCATAACGACGGTACCCATTATCTTCGATGCCATCAGGCTTCAACAGCCCGATCTCGTCATAGTAATGCAGCGTGCGCACGGTAATGCCGGCCAGTTTTGCCAGCTGCTTTATCGTCAGGTTGATCGTGTCTGCCATGATCAACAGTATAAAGTATGACGTAACGTTAATGTCAAGAGTTTTCTCCCCTTCCGACCGGAAAAAGCGCCGGTCGAAGGGTGCCAAAGGACATGATATGACAGGAAAAACCGTCAATCAACAGGGAAAAAGGAACCCTTCTAATCGAGAAAGCGCCTATCGGAGGGTGTCAAAAAATCTTTTAGTCAGGAAAGTGTGTTAAATCCCCGGCCACGTAAAAGCCCCCTTCGTCAAGGAGAGTCAGGGGGGATTCAGGCTGGGATTAACCACGCCGGCATCCAGAAGGCGCCATAGTGGAAAAATGTACTTAAGACAATGGAGAAAATTAACATGGCAACTGTGAAGGCCAGCAGGTAATAATCACGCCGGGTGAAATTGGTTTTTTCCAACCAGGTGCGTGGTTTGATACCAAAACAGCGCAGATCCATGGCGTTGGTAACGTCTTCGCCGCTGACGATGGAATTCATGGTCACGGGGACGATCAACGGCGCTACTTTGCTGATCTGTTTGATGAGTCCGCCTTCAACGCGCTCGATCTCGTACCCGCGGGCGCGCTGCGCATCCAGCGTCACACCGAAATCACGCGCCAGTGTGGGAACATACCGGAAGGCAAGATCCATCGAATAGGCAACCCGGTCCGGCAATCCCAGACCCTTGAAGGTAAACCCGTACAATCGGGGATCCATGGAATATGGAATGATGACAAAGATGGCAGATATGGAAAGCACTCGAAGAAATTGCGCCAGGGCGAACCACACGCGTTCATAGGTCAGACGGAATGTGATGGGCCAGCCGGTAATCGGAAACGTCCACTTCCAGATAACAATCGGGTGTGTCTTTTCGGGAAGAATCCCCGCCGCGCCGCCACCGGTGATGATGGTGCCGACGAAGATCATGGTGAATAAAATGAAGGCGATCAGAACCCAGGCGCGGCGTGTTTCTTTAAAACTGACCCGGGCTGATCCATACCAGGCGAAAGCCAGAACAAAGAACCCGGCCAGAAAGCGGATATCCCAGAAAAGCGATATGGAAACCAGGAAGATAAGAGAAAAGATCCAGCGAGCACGTGGATCAAAAGTTTCCATCAGGCTGTTTCGAACGCGATACTGCCAGGTTACCAGCATGATAACTTTCCTAAAGAAAGGTTCCCTGCAGATTTCTGCAGGGAACCTTATTATATCGCTCTCTTACCGTCCGGATTGTTTCGCGACGGCGTCGTATGCCACCATGAGGATCGGTACCAAGATCAAGCCGTTGATCAGGTTGGGGATGATCGTGGGGACAAAATTGATCGAGATGGTTGTAGCCAGGTCAACACCCGACACCCAGATCTCAGATGCGGCTGCAACTGCGGCTCCAGCCAGAACGCCAAGGACGACAAAAATCTCGGCTTTGAAGATGTTGTCCCATCCCTTATAGGCTTTGAGACCAACAAATGCAACAAGACCCGTGACGAGACCCATGATGCCATTGCCCAGGTCCCACCAGACCCAGAAACCATAGCCAGAAAGCAGGTCGCCGATGATGTTGCCAAGGAAACCGGTTATAAAACCGACGATAGGTCCAAATACCACACCAAAGAACATGGGGATGGCCACGGCGGGGCGGAAAGCTACATTACCGGCAGCCGGAATCTGCAGGAAATTGGTTGCCCAGGAAAGCACGGCATAGAGCGCCGCACCGATGGCGGAATAGACAACTTCGCGCGTACCAAAAACCCAGATTGACTTCTTGTTCATGAATTCCTCCTGTGTTGAACTGTGTTCGATTTTTTGGATATCTCAAGGTGGGATCTTATAATCCCAGATTAATATATTTTAATATAACACTTAATTTTTGGTATGGTTCTTCCTTGATTCATGCCAGACTAAATGATCTGCGCAAGCGCTTCTGCACGCAGAAAACGACCCGTTTGGGAATAATGCTGCTCATTGATGTGCAGCAATGATGTGGGTAAAACACGGCAGCGGCGCAGTTCATCCTCATCCTGAAGTACATCAACAGGTGAGCCGTCGGCAACAACCTGTCCGCCATATACCAGCAGGATACGATTGGCATATACCACGGCCAGGTCAACATCATGCGTGATGAACAAAACGGCATCGAAACCCGGCATCTGCAGGATGGAATCCATGAACTGGTTGTAGTTCCAGTAATCCTGGCCGGCTGTGGGTTCATCCATCATCAGGATGCGGGAATGCATGGACAGCACCGAGGCAATGCTTACCCGTTTTTGCTGTCCAAAGGAAAGCGCAAGCGGAGGTGTATCCAGCTCGGCTTCCATGTGCACCGTGTGGATGGCCCAGTCCACGTTTGCACGGATCTCTTCTTCCGGATACCGCAGGTTTCGTGGACCAAAAGCCAGCTCCTCTTTTACAGTCGGAGCGAAAAGCATTTGCGTGGGGCTCTGGAAAACATACCCGATCGTATGGGCAGCCTGGGCAACAGTTACCTTGCGGGTGTCTTTCCCTTCCAGAAGGACTTGCCCGCCGGTGGGCTTTAACAATCCCAGAGCATGCTTGACCAGGGTGGTTTTCCCGGCGCCGTTGTGACCCAGTATAGCGATTACATCCCCTTTACGGACATCAAAACTGATATTGTGCAGCACGTCAGGCAGGTCTTCACGGTATCGAAAGGATACATCCTCAAATTTTACGAGCGGGTCTCCGGGCTGCGGTTTTAACAGCGGGTCAAATGGTTCGACCGGCTTGCCTCTGGCGCGTTGAACCACAATTTCTGCCGGCAGCTTGATTCGATGGTAATCCACCACATCCATCAAACCGTCCATGTCACCATAGTATTTCTGGCAGCCTTCATCCAGGTACAGTACACGTTCCGGATTGATGGATAACACATCCTCCACCCGGTGTTCGACGATCATTACCGCAATCCCACGGTCCGCCAGTTCGCGGAACAACTTGAGGGCTTCATGTGCCGAAGCCGGATCAAGACTGGCCAGCGGTTCATCCAACAGCAGTACCCGGGGTTGCATAACCAGCACTCCGGCAAGAGCCACCTTCTGCTTTTCACCACCGGAGATGGAGAAGGTCTCCCGGTCGCGCAGATGGAGGATTCCCAGGTATTCCAGCGTTTCATCCACCCGCCGGGTAATCTCTTCACGGGAAAAGCCCAGGTTTTCAAGGCCAAAGGCAACTTCGTTCTTTACATAGCTCCCCACGATCTGACGTTCAGGATCTTGCAGCAGGGTGCCTACAGTCTGTGAAAGATCTGCCATGGAAAGGGTGGAGACCGGCTTCCCCAGCAGGTTGATCTCTCCGCTGATTTCGCCCCGGTAGGTATGCGGAATCAACCCGTTGATACAGCGCATCAGTGTGGTTTTACCGCAGCCGGATGACCCGGCAATCAGCAATACTTCTCCGGGAAAGACCTGAAATGATAGATCCACAATGGCGGGTTCGGTACGGGTATGGTATTGGAATGTAAGCTTGTTTACGGTGATATAGGGTTCCGGATCCAAAGTCACTCCTGAAAATTCAAAATAAATTCTGTTCCAACACCGGCTTTAAGGCGGTCACCGGCGCTACCCTGCGATACCGCAATCTCAAGACTATCACTGTCATCCAGCAGCGCGATCAATTCACCGGGACGTGCGTCACCGTAGGTGTCTGTGAGATTGTTGATCCGGTAGCCGTTTATGTCAATGGTAAACCGGATTTTTCCGGCAAGGTGGTTACGGGTGAGATTTCCTGTCAGGTTGCCGAAATGGTCAACATGCAGGATCGTTCCTTTCCAGCCGCTGGATGTACGGGATGATTCAGGTAGGGGAATGAAAACCGGATCGGGGATGGGAGAGCCGAAGTCTTTCAATGGAACCCCCGCGGCGAGGTGTGCCGCCGACGGAGCGAACACATCGCGTCCATGAAAAATGTGTGTGACATCAGGCAGCCACAGTGACCGGTTTTCGAGTGCAAAAAATTCACAGGTTTCGCCATTCGCGCGCACCTGTTCGACGAGCAGGGTGCACAAACCGTTATCCGGTCCGACGAAATATTGTTTACCAATACGCGCGGCCATCCCGCGGCGTTCTGTCCCCACACCGGGGTCAACCACCATCAGATGTACTGTGCCATCTGGGAAGAACGGGGCGCAGCGTGAAAGGATCACCGCGCCTTCAAGAATGTTGAAGGGCGTAATATCATGGGAAAGCACGGCGATGTTGACCTGGGGAGCGATGGAATGTATGACACCGGTGAGTACACCGGCATCATAATCTGTGGTACCGAAATCTGTGGTGACTGAAATAACCGGCCGGGTCATACCCCGTCCCCCGGTTGCAGTATGGCCTCCACTGGTTCACCGGCTTTGCACCCCAGCCTTTCTGCCGCGCTGCCACGAACTACCGAAATGATCAGGTCGTTCTCGGTTCCGATCATGGCAACCAATTTGCCATCCGGACGCTCTCCGAATGTGTTGACCAGACCGTTAATGACTTCACCAGAGATTTTCACTGATTTGATCGTCTTTCCCTGCAGTTCATTTGATGTGATATTGGTGGCAAGGTTGCCGAAGTTATCGATGGTGATCACTTCTCCCATAAGCGAATCTTTATGCAGTACAGGTTTGGGTGTTTCCAGCCGTACAGGCTGCAGGAGTGGTGAGCCAAGCTGTTCGAGTGGAATGCCGGTTGCCAGATGCGCGCCTGCAGGCGCGAAAATGTCACGTCCGTGAAAAACACGGCTGACCACGGGCAGCCAGTATTCCGGTTTATCCAGGGTAATGAAACGGCAGGAAGCCCCCTTAAACTCCGCATCCTGGATGACAAAGGAAAAGAGCCCGTTATCCGGCCCGACAAAAACATGGCCGTCCATTTGGGCAGCCATCGGTTTCCGTCCGGTTCCCACGCCGGGGTCCACAACCGCAATATGCACAGTGCCTTTTGGGAAATATTTATATGTTCGCTGCAATGCGATGGCTCCCTGGCGAACGTCCTGCGGGGGAATAAAATGCGTAATATCGGCGAGTTGCGCATCCGGGCATATCTTCCAGATCACGCCCTTCATAACACCCACATAACCATCACGTAAACCAAAATCAGTCAGCAGCGAAATAACAGGCATACGAACTCCTCTAACAATAATAGAGTCTGGCAGATAAAGGAATTATATCCTCTCAAATTCCTGTGTTTTACATCCAAATTTATGTAAGTCTGTTTATTAAGTATGTTTGATAATTATTTAAAAATGTCCATATGTTGCCCATCAAATAATAAAAAGGAATCAGCAATTCAGGCGGATTCCTTTTATCAAGTTATTGATTTACCAGGGTTCTAAATGAAGATAATTTGAGCCCCTTCGGTCATATCCATAAAGTCGCCTGCGGTGACAATATCCTTTACGCCGTCAATGAAATCTTCCTTCTTCAACCCGAACATATCCACTGACATCTTGCAGGCATACAATTCGGCTCCGCCGTCAACCAGCATCTCCAAATACTCGCGCACCGGCGGCACACCCAGGTCTTTCATTTTCTTGTTCATCAACGAAGTCGCGAAGGGGGTCATGCCGGGAAAAGCACCCAGGAACTGGGGGATGCCCACGTAACCGGGTACTCCCATCATATTCATCTTCATGCTGGCATTGGCCACCGGTGGAATCTCCAGATGGTCCACCCGGTGTTTGTTGATCATGTCCATTCCCCAGAACGTGAAGAAAATGGTTACATCAATGCCGTTACCCAGGGCAGCCCAACCCATCACCAGCGCCGGGTAGGCCATATCGAGATTGCCTTTGGAACAAATAAATGCGATCTTGCGCTGTTCTTCAGCCATTTTTCTCTCCTTGAACCTTAAACATCAGACCTGTTCAAATCAGACACAGCCTTCAGGTTTCCCCAGACCCGCGATCCGTGCGACCTTTTTGGCGGGGCCTTTGGGGAAAAGGGAAAATAATTCCTTGGTGGATACTCCGCATCCATTGGTGATGGTGCGCAGGGTGGGAGAAGCTCCTCCGCTCTTCTCGGCGCTCTGGCGTGAAAAATCTATGACTTTCCAGTGGGCATCGGTCAATGGGTCAATGCCCTCGTCCTTGGCCATTTCAACCGCAATTTCTTTTGTCCATTCAGCCGGATTGGTCATGAACCCCTCATCATTTACCTGAACCGTTTTACCTGCAATCGTTTTTGTTGCCATTTACTTGTATCCTCCTGAAACAGAGATGAAGATTAGTTATTACCATCCGCAAGGGCGATGGATTCTTTTCCAACCATACTGAATGCGCTTGGAAGAGGAATATCAATGCCCTTCATCATCATATACCAGTACATATAACGGAAGAACAGTTTTCCCCAGTGGTTGATGGTGGTTTCCTTAAGGAGGGAAAATGGTCCCAGTACCGGCACCGGGTAAACACCGGGTAACGGTTCAACATCGTAATTGAAATCGATCAATACACCTTTGTTAAATCCGGATTCGATGTAGCAACTGGCATGCCCGTCAAATTGGGCATGCAATTCTTTTCCTGCCATATGTGCCAGCATGTTTTCAACCGCATATTCCATTTGAAAATGCACAACCGCGCCGGCTTTTGACGTGGGGATGTTGGTGGCATCACCCAGCACCCAAACATTCGGCCAATTTTTGGATTGCAGGGTGAATTTATCGGTGGCTACAAAATTGAGGTCGTCACCCATTCCCGAGCGGCCAATAACATCAGCCCCTTTGTTCACAGGAACGGTGATCAACAGGTCGTATGGGATTTCCCGTTCATCGTATGAACGGAGAATATTCTTGCCCGAATCAACATCCCCGGTCATATAGTCAGTTTCCACGTGGATGTTTTTATGCGTCAGCATATCTCCCAGGGCTTTGGCGGCTTTGGGTTTGGTAAAAGCACCGGAAAGCGGAGTGGCATATACCAGTTCCACTTTATTGCGCATGCCGCGTCTGGTGAAATAATCATCAGCCAGGAAGAGGAATTCCAGGGGGGCCACCGGACACTTGATGGGATTTTCAACGACATTCATCACCAAACGTCCGCCCTCCCATTTTTCCAGGAAGGGTTGAATGGCAGACGCGCCTTCAAATGTATAGAAATCGAAAATATTCTTGCGCCAACCGGCATCCAGCATACCTTCGGTTTCTTCCGGGTGAATGTCAACGCCGGTGGCAATAACCAGATAATCGTAGTGAATTACCCGGCTATCTTTGGTGAGTTTCACACGGCTGGCATCCGGTTCGATCAGTTCGATATCTGAAATGATGAATTCAACCCGGTCGGGGATAAAATTTCGTTTGGGTTTGATCACATCATCAGGCTTATAGCGGCCAAACGGGAGGAATAGAAAGCCGGGCTGGTAATAATGCTTTTCTTCTTTATCAACCAGTACCACTTTCCAATCATGTGAATCCAGTTTTGCCGCCATTTTTCTTGCGACCATGGTGCCGGCAGTTCCGGCTCCTAATACCAGTAGAGTCTTCATATAAATCTCCTCAAGGAATTTGGGTAAGATCTGCGATTTGCTTTAACCGTTGGGCGAAAACCGACCGTTCTTTGAGGATGCTTTCAAAAGCCTGCGCTGTTGCGGTTGCCCAGGAATCCAATTTTTCTTCCTGTTCGAATGGAAGGTAGGGGACCGCGTCATACGCGGTCTGTAATTCCTGTAAAAAGGTGGTTGTTTCTGTTCCATTCTCCATATGTGGGAGGTTTGTCAGATCGAATTGGATGCCTTCACGTTTAAACCCGCCTACAAGGAATAAGCCAACAGGCTCAGTACCTGTTGAAATTACTGTACCGGCATAATGCAATCCGGCCTGGCAGGTGAACCGGCAAACCCCTGAATGGGCTTGTTGGAAAAAATCCCTTCGGGAACGCTGGCACATTTTCTGGCCTTCGTCCGTGTTGCAGATCATGCGGCAATAGGTAGAAGGCCTGCTCATCTCTGTAATTGGGATCCCGTGCAGGTTGATCATTACCGATGGGAATTCACTGACAGACGAAAAAAGGTTTTGGATGGTTTGCAGGCAGTGTACTGGAAGGTTGTTTTCATCTCCCAATTCAAAAGCTGATTCCGGTATCCGAATTCCATTCAGTAAATTTTCCACTTCTTTTTGCGGGAAACGCCATTGCTGCCCGATCTTTATACCCGACAGGCGGCCGTCATTGATCATTCGGTAGACAGTGATCCGGTCAACCTTCAGTAAATCCTGAACCTGGCGGGCGGTGAGAAAATCATCCATTTGATATAACAACCTATATCATATTATACAAACCTTTTTGGATAATACAAGTGATAATTATCACAATCCGGGGTTTCTATGAGTTTTTTACAAGTAATTTATCTCTGAAAATCCTGTACAGCAGGTGGTTTTGGGGTGTAAAAACAAATAAGATATTTATAGTCTTGTTTGCGCGAGGGAAAAATGATCAAGCTCTTAATAAGAACCTTTTCTGTTGTCCTGTTATTAACATCCTGCACGGTTCAGACAGATATTTTGAAGACACAAACTTCCACTCCTGAACCCGAGATAAAAAATACCCCCGTGGAACAACAAATTATGCCTGCTGCCTCCCCGGTATCAGAGAACACTTCAAATGATGGCACAGTGTTCCGGATTATCCCGGGGGAATCAAAGGCTTCGTATGAGATTGGAGAGACATTCCTGAACCAGCAAAACCGTTTTGCCGTGGCAATAGGTGTTACTTCAGAGATCAATGGTGAAATCACCGCCGTATTCTCTAATCCACCAGCCAGTACGATTGGAAAAGTAACAGTGGATATCAGCCAACTTACATCCGATAATTCACGGCGTGATGAAGCCATCCGCAATCGTTGGCTTGAATCATATCAATATCCAATGGCTGTTTTTACTCCACAGAAAATAGAAGGCTTGCCGGCTGAGTATGTTGAGGGTGAGGATTACACATTTTATGTTACCGGAGATCTTACTGTTCATGAAATAACAAAGGAGGTTGCATTTATTGTGACAGCAAATCTATCAGGAGATACTCTTACTGGAACCGCAACCACAACAGTGAAATTAAGTGATTTTGGGGTCGGTCCCATTTCCATTGCAGGTATTCTTAATACGGAAGATGATGTGAAGTTGACCCTGGATTTTGTTGCCCGGCCTTAAAATATAAGACCCAACCCGGGTGAAGAAATGAATCATAAAGGTGGAGCAAGATCAAATCTTGCCCCACCTTTGCTTTCCGAAATCCAAAGTAGAGAACAAGGTTGGGTCACTGGATTTATACTTTATTCAACGCCTGATCGAGGTCCCAGAGAATATCTTCAATATCTTCCAATCCAATACTCAGGCGGATAAAATCAGGGGAAACACCGGCTGCGACCTGCTGTTCTTCGGTAAGCTGGCTGTGGGTTGTGGTAGCCGGATGAATGGCCAGGCTGCGGGCGTCACCGACATTGGCTACATGGCTGAATAATTTCAGGTTATCAATAAATTTTCCACCGGCTTTTGCTCCGCCCTTAATCCCAAATCCCATCATTGAACCACAACCTTTGGGCATATACTTTCTGGCCGCCTCATAATCCGGGCTGCTCTTGAGACCGGGGTACGCAACCCAGGCAACCTTTGGATGCCTTTCAAGGAATTCCGCTGTTTTCTGTGCGTTTTGCACATGTCGTTCCACACGCAGACTGAGCGTCTCCAGGCCTTGAATGAAGAGAAACGAGTTGAAGGGGGAAATACATCCACCAAAATCACGCATGACCTGAACGCGTGCTTTTGTGATAAAGGCGGCTGGTCCGACACTGGCGAATACCAGCCCGTGATAACTTGGGTCCGGTGTGTTGAAATTCGGGAACCGTGGATTTCCCTCCCATTGAAAATTGCCGCCGTCGACAATCACACCCCCGATGGAAGTTCCGTGCCCGCCGATGAATTTGGTGGCGGAATGGGTGATGATATTGGCACCCCACTCAAACGGCCTGAACAGGTAGGGAGTGGCAAACGTGTTATCAATCATCAACGGAATGCCATATTCCCTGGCGATGGCGGCAACCCCTTCCATGGGGAAAACATTTATGCGCGGGTTCCCCAGGGTTTCACCATAAAGGATCTTGGTATTGGGGCGGATGGCTTTCCGGTAGTTTTCCGGATCTGACGGGTCAACGAAGGTTACATTAATTCCCAGCCGGGGGAATGTATGCGCGAACTGAGTATGGGTGCCCCCGTACAGGGTGGCTGCCGAAACGATGTGATCTCCGGCCTCGCACAGGGTTAGAATAGCCTGTGCCTGGGCGGCATGGCCTGAACTGACTGCCAGGGCGCCCACACCGCCTTCCAGCGAGGCTATCCGTTGTTCGAATACGTCGCTGGTGGGATTCATGATGCGGGTGTAGATATTCCCCGGTTCCTTCAGCGCGAACAGATTGGCGGCGTGCTCTGTGCTGTCAAACAGGTAAGACGTTGTCTGGTAGAGGGGAACAGCCAATGAATGCGTGGCCGGATCGGCGGTCTGTCCGGCATGGAGTTGGCGGGTTGAGAAACCAAATTGTCGGGTCTTGTCTTCTGTGGTCATGAGATCGATCCTTTTTCTTTCGCAACATTACAGGTTTATCTGATTTATATAACGGTCCGGGTTTGAAATCGTTCACTTGAGCTCGTCAAGGTTATAGGGTGTCTCTTCGTATACGCAATAGTTCAACCAGTTTGAAAAAAGCAGGCTGGCATGTCCGCGCCACCGCACAACCGGATGGCGCGATGGATCATCACCTGGGTAATAATTCCGGGGGACGGCGATTGGTAGACCGAGATTAATATCACGGTCATATTCCCCCTTCAATGTCAGCGGGTCATATTCCGAATGGCCGGTCACATAAACCCGTTTACCATCGTGAGTTGAAACAATATAGATCCCGGCTTCATCCGATTCAGCCAGAATATCCAGTTCGGGTATCTGCTCAAGGTCTTCCCGCCGAATTTCTGTGTGGCGTGAATGGGGGGCATAAAAGCGGTCGTCAAAACCACGCAAAAGGTTGGTGTTGTGGGTGCAGATGCGGTGTTCGAACACCCCAAATTGCTTGGCGGGAAGCGGGTATTTCGGGATGCCGTATTTGTGGTAAAGTCCGGCCTGTGCACCCCAGCAGATAAAAAACGTGGAAAAAACATTGTGGTCCGACCAGTCAATAACCTGTTTCAGTTCGTCCCAGTAATCCACCTCTTCGAATGGCAGGTTTTCCACCGGCGCCCCGGTGATGATCAAACCGTCAAACCTCTGGTGTTTCACCTGGTCGAATGTCTGATAGAACGCGAGCAGGTGTTCTGCAGATGTATTTTTGCTTTCATGGGTGCCGGTTCGCATTAAAGTAATATCCACCTGTAATGGTGAATTACCCAGCAGCCTCAACAGTTGGGTTTCCGTGGCGATCTTTGTGGGCATCAGATTCAGGATGGCGATCCGAATCTCGCGGATATCCTGGTGGATAGCCCGGTCTTCGTCCATAACGAAAATGTTCTCGCTGTTCAAGACCTCACGGGCGGGTAATTTATTGGGTATTTTGATGGGCATGGCTTTCTCCGGGTTTAAAACAAATCCTCTTCTTTAAGATAAGAAGAGGTGCGGGAAAGCCACAGAGCTCCTCTCATCTACCAGAATGTTGCTGCTTCTGCGGGAATTGACACCATGCCTTTCGGCTGGTTGTCGAGGTATCATAGGGCCCGTCCCTCCACCTCTCTGGATAAGAGTGCATCATGTATTCAATTGTGCGATACAGGCTGGATTACTCGGCAAGTATTAGTGGATATAATACGACGAAAAAAGTCAAATTACAAGTACCAATTTTGGAATTGAGCAATTTCTTAAGAATACGATTCTCAATTAATTGGAACACTTCTTTGCCGAAGTATTGGAACCGCCTAGATTTATACAGAGTCGTCATAAGTGGTATCATTTTGTATAGATTCTTCCTGATACCTGTAAATTTCATGGTTAAAGCATGTCCGGTCATCTACTGAACTCAAATAATCAATTGTTTGAGTTAGCCCGCGAGGGTTCACTTGAAATTCCACGTTTCAGCGGGCGGATGATCCAGAAGATCTGGGAAAGTCTCTATCCACTGACCGCCTTTTTTTACGCGGGATTGGTGCCCATCCTTTCCTCTTTTTGTTCGGCGCCCGTGATCCTTGTCAACCTGGCAAGTGAACAGTTTTCAGAGAATGTCCTGAAAAACCCCACCAGTTCCAATTCGCCGATCATCTCATCCATGTTCCTGGTGTTCAGCTTTCTCCCATTCTTTTTCTTTATCTGGGGGTGGTTGGGCGTTTTGGAACACCGGTCTTTCTGGACAACTGGGCTGGAAAGAACAGGTATCTGGCAGAAATACGCGCGAGGAGCGCTGGTTGGTTCGGGGATGATGCTCATTCCAGTCGTGATCATGGCGTTGGCCGGGCAGGTAAAAATAGAAGTCGATCCGTTTGTGTGGGCGGGTGTTGGAGCTTTGCCGGGGGTGTTGATCATGCTGGTTGGCTGGTTGGTGCAAGGAGCTGCCGAAGAAACCCTCACGCGGGGATTCCTTCTCCCTGTCTTTGGGGTTCGCTTTGGTCCTTTCTGGGGCATTCTGGTGTCATCCATCCAGTTTTCCTTCCTGCATCTGTTAAATCCAAATCTCAATGTTATCGCCCTGATCAACCTGTTCTTGTTTGGCGTTTTTGCTTCCCTTTATGCCATGAAAGAAGGCGGATTGTGGGGGGTGTTTGCCATTCACTCCTTCTGGAATTGGACACAGGGGAATTTGCTCGGCCTTGAAGTAAGCGGTTCAACCATAGGTGGAGCGACATTATTGAACCTGAAAGCCCGCGGCTTTGATCTTCTGACCGGTGGCGCATTCGGACCTGAAGGTGGCCTGGCTGTGACTGTTGTGCTTGTCATCGGGTGTGTGATCATCATCCGCCAGATGTCCCGCTTGAATTCCGGTTTACCCAAAATTGCAGAGGGGGTCGCGTGAAACGGTTGGTTCCATTTTTCCTTATGATTGTGACATTCCTGCCCGGATGTTCCGGAATGATTGAAATTGGTGAAGAAAAATCACCGCCATTAACGATCTTTGTCGGACCGGAAAAAGTCAACTGCGTGAACCGTGACCGTAATAATCTCTGCTACCAGGTTAAAGCGAAGGTGGATGATGATTGGAGCCTTTATAAAGGCGACATCATGGGATTCCTTTTCAAACCCGGCTATATCTACGAACTGGTTGTGCAGGCAGACACACGCGGCAAACCGTACGGTGATGCCCCGGATGTTCAATGGATTCTGGTGGAACAGGTAAACAGGCTACCGGTTCAGCCGGAAGTTTCACCTGCCGACTGGCTGGATATCTCGTGGATATTGGAACAGTTTGGAAACCCGACCGCATTAAAAACAGCCATGGGAGAAAATCTACCATCCATAATTTTCAGGCAGGACGGGATGGCTACTGGTTCAAGCGGGTGCAATCGATTCAACGCAAAATACACCATCGTGGTTGATCAGATCCGGTTCTCTGATCTGTCTGCGACAAAAAACATGTGCCCTTCACAGGAAGGGATGCTGGACCAGGAACAGACGATTTTCTATGTGTACCAGCAGGCCGGGCGGTTTGTTCTGAAAGAAGATCATTTATACATCTATTCAATGGGGGATGAACTCGTATTGGTCTTCAAGCAATAACATATATCCTTTTTCAGGAGGGGGTTGTGTACGAATGGACATTCTTGCAGTAATCCATTTATCCACCCACTTGTTTTGATTTATTATGATTAATATGTATAATAAAGCTGTTCGAACGCACACTATCTGTTTGAGTTCGAACCTATTATTCTGCTTGTTTTTGATTACGGAGGTTTTTAATGGATAAGCGATGGTATCAATTGGCTGATATATTGGTAAATTACTCTACCCAAGTTGCCAGAGGGGAAAAGGTAATGATTGCCATGCACGAGGTTGAGACATTGCCGCTTGCGCGGGCAACCTATGAAGCAGTAATCAAAGCCGGCGGCTATCCGCAGGTTCAATTTCTCTCAGAGACTCTGCGCCATTCCCTCCTGGAACATGGATCGGATGAACAATTATCCTGGGTTCCGGAGATCGAAGCCTATGGAATGGATTGGGCGGATGTGTATATCGGGTTACGGGGCGCTCACAACCTGTCGGAGCTGGCAGACATACCCGGCGAAAAACTGGTCCTCAACCAGCGTGCCATGGGCAAGGTTTCCGCCATGCGCTGGGAAAAGACCCGCTGGACGTTGGTGCGGGTCCCCAATGAAGCGTTTGCCATGCAGGCAGAAACCGATGTGGAAACGATCACGGACATGTTCTTTAATGCCTGCCTGATTGATTGGCCGGCGGTATCAAAGGAATGGTTCCGTATTGCTTCGCTGCTGGAAAAAGGGAAGGAAATACACATTATTGGCAAAGGAACCGACCTGCGATTCTCAGTGGCCGGACGGAAATGGATCGCGGCTGACGGGCGGATCAATATGCCGGATGGAGAGATCTTTACTTCACCGGATATTGATACGGTCGATGGACATATTGAGTTTGACTTCCCCGGTGTGTTCGGTGGCAGGCTCATGCATAACATCCGCCTTGAATGGAATCAGGGAAAACTTGTCAGTGCCACATCCACCACCAACCAGGATTTCCTGCAATCGGTGGTCAATACGGATGCCGGTTCCGGTCTGATCGGCGAATTTGCCATTGGCACAAACCCCGGCGTAAACCGGTTCTGCAAGGATATTCTGATCGATGAAAAGATAGGCGGTACCATCCATATTGCCGTGGGACGTTCCTTCCCGGAATGCGGTGGAACTTATAAATCGGCCATTCATTGGGACATTGTGAAAGACATGCGCAAGGAAGGTACGATCTTTTTGGATGGCAATAAAGTGTTCGAAAACGGGCGATTGTTACTGTGACAGTTGACGTTCAATCATAAATACTATATAATTCAAACAGTTTCAATAGGAGTTGGAGATGATCTCTGCAGAACGACGCAAACAGATACTTGAATTGGTTGAAAAACGAAGCTCCATTTCAGTGGCGGAAATGTGTGAGTTGCTGGATGTTTCCGAAATGACCATTCGACGCGATCTGAGCATGCTTTCCAATCAAGGTCTGTTGCAACGCGTTCATGGCGGTGCTGTTTCCCGCAGAGGTCGCAGCTATGAACCACCCTATTTGATGCGAAGTTCGATCAATGTAAATGATAAACATGCCATTGGTGAAATAGCAGCAAGCCTGGTGATGGATGGTGACAGTCTGGCCCTGGATAATGGCTCAACCGTTCTGGAATTGGCCAAAACACTTGTGGGTAAACGCAACCTGACGGTGCTGACAGCCAGCCTTGCGATAGCCAATATCCTGGCGGATGCTCCCGGGATCCGGTTGATCCTTTCGGGGGGTATTCTCCGGCCGGAAGAAGGTTCGTTGATCGGTCATATTGCTGAACGGACTTTTCAGGAATTCCGGATCGATAAAGCCTTTATCGGGATTGGCGGCATCAGTCTTGAAAACGGGTTGACTGAATACAACCTGGAAGACACACTGGTAAAACGGAATCTGATCAACAATGCCGAACAGATCATTGTCCTTTCCGACAGTTCAAAGCTGGGTAAAACCCGGTTTTCTTTTGTAGCCCCCCTGTCGGTTGTTGATGTCTTGATCACGGATGGACGGATTTCAGAAGACATATTACAGGGATATCGCGTCCAGGGAATAGAGGTATTGACAACACCCCCGGACGATAAAACTCAATTGGAGGTAGAGTACTAATGAAATGGGTAAAAGAGCTGTTCGGTCATGAAAAACCGATCATCGCAATGGCCCACATCCCGGCACTTCCCGGAACACCCCGGTTTGATCCCAAATTGGGGTTGGATGGAATGGTCGAAAAGATGAAGACGGACCTGAAATTCTTGCGGGAAGGCGGTGTGGATGCCGTCATGTTCTGCAATGAAGACGACCGTCCCTACACATTCCATGCCGGACCCGAAATGGTTGCGGCTGAAACCCGGATCGTAACCGAATTGAAACCCAATGATATTCCGTTTGGCGTGGACTATCTATGGGATCCCATTACCGCAATCAGTGTCGCCGCGGCTACCGGGGCTTCATTTATCCGGGAAGTCATGACCGGCACCTATGAATCTGATATGGGTTTGTGGAGTCCGGATGTCAACAAGGTGACAGATATTCAGGTTCGAACCGGGACAACGCATATAAAGAAATTTTTTAATGTGGCGCCGGAATTCTGTTCCCCACTGGGCAACCGTTCTGTGGGGCAGCGCGCCCGCAGTGCGGCAGTATCGTCGCTGGCGGATGTCATCCTTGTCTCAGGGATGATGGCCGGTGAAGAACCGGATGTTTCCCAGATTAAGGAAGCCAAGGATGCCCTGGGAAATATGGCGCCGGTATTCCTGAATACGGGTGCCAAGAGTACCAACATTGCGAAATTCCTTGAAGTGGCAGATGGTGTTATTGTCGGGTCCAGTTTAAAGGTGGATGGCTATACCTGGAACCCGGTTGACCCTGCGCGGGTCAAGGAGTTTGTCGCAGCCGCTCGCGGCAAAGCCTGATACGTACTCTATTACCGGTAGGCGGACAAAAAGGAACAGGATCCCTCTCTGTTCCTTTTTGGATTAATTCATCAAGGACTCAGGGGTAGTTACTGAGTGAATAGAATTCTTGTTCCTACCCGTTTGAGTAATATCGTCCAGGAAGGTGCCAGATTATCTGTCAAGGCTAAGTAGAAATGTCCTATTATTGGCTAAATAGAAATGTCCTATGT
>CAYRHB010000010.1:15358-47236 GCA_964424035.1 uncultured Leptolinea sp. | reverse complement strand
GAGATTGGTACGCCGTGTACCCACCCAACAAATGGTGGAAGGTTGGATCAATAAAGCAAAAAACCTGCCCCGCATAGTGTCATACTGATTCTTCGAATGCCTGTTTCAGGAGCGATTCAATGACTGGTCAGACGATCTGGCCTCGAAAATCGCTCCTAGTTGTTTAATGACCATCAAGGAAATATGGACTCAAGACATATCCTGCAAAAAAAATTGCACTGGGATATATCGCAGAACATCCGCGATGACCAGTGTGATCAACTATTCTTGGCCATATCGGCGATTAATGACTGGATTGGTACGACCAGCGCTAAAACAAACCGGATCGAAATGATGGGTGGATTAAAGGTTTTGCAATCCCCCTGGATATGGCAGAAGCTCGGGTTTCACCATGTAGAGCTGTCAACTATATTCATTGAACCAAATAAGCTCTCCCTGGAGACTGCTGTTCATGAGATGGCGCATATTCTTGACAACCTGCTTGGACCTCATCCCCTGGCATCCATCTTTGGCGGCGGACCATCAGATGCGATGGTCCGATATCTTGGAATTGAACCGGAGCAATTCTTTCCTCGATTTCATGCACCGGGATATGAAAATCTGCTCAGGAAGCATCAGATTGAACTAAATCCGACACCATATGGGCGGTCATATGGTCCCGCGGAAGATTTTGCGGAGGCATTCAAACTGGCAGTTTTACAACCTGAACAACTGGACCTGGCGGCTCCCAAACGTGCAAAATGGCTGAAGGACTGGAAATATGGGCTATTTAGCGAACTTCCACTCACTAACCAGGTAAATACCAATTAATTACGATTGACTTTTTTTACGGGGAAAACTAAACTTTATCCATGCTATCGCGAATATTTTCTTGCGCAGTTATCGGACTTGAGGGAGTGATAGTTGAAGTGGAAGTGGATACAGGTCCGGGGCTGCCAAAAATGGTCATTGTTGGGCTGCCCGACGCAGCTGTTCAGGAAAGCCGCGAACGGGTTCGTTCAGCAGTACATAATGCCGGATTTGATTATCCCCGGGGGGCGCTGAAATTTAAAATAGCACCGGCTTACGTCCGGAAAGAAGGACCGGCATACGATCTGCCAATCGCGCTGGGAGTTTTGGCGGCCACCCACCAGCTTGACCAGGACTTGTTGAATGACTGCCTGGTTATTGGCGAACTCTCCCTGGACGGTTCCGTGCGGCATGTACGGGGAATGTTACCGATGGCCGCCACTGCCCGCCAGCAGAATTTTAAAAGGGTATTTGTGCCTGCGTGTGATGCGGCGGAAGCCGCTTTGATTCCGGATCTGCAAGTCATTCCTGTCAATTCCCTGACTGAATTGGTAATGCACATTCGCGATGAAATTCACCTGGAGATCACTCCGACAATCGATCCCGCCGAAGTGGATGAAATTCCCGGCTCCGATTTCAGTGAGATCAAGGGACAGGAGCACGCCAAGCGGGCTCTTGAGGTAGCTGCCTCGGGTGGGCATAACGTCCTGATGATCGGACCTCCCGGCTCCGGCAAAACCCTTCTTGCGCGGGCAATGCCTTCCATTCTTCCCAAGATGACCATCGATGAAGCACTGGATGTAACCCGCATCTATTCCGTGGCAGATGCCCTTCCACCGGACGTCCCATTACTTCGATCCCGCCCATTCCGTGCGCCCCACCACACCATCAGCCACGCCGGACTCGTCGGTGGCGGTCATATTCCCCACCCTGGAGAAGTCTCACTGGCTCATCGTGGTGTTCTTTTTCTCGATGAACTTCCAGAATTTGGACAACGTGTGCTTGAGGTAATGCGCCAGCCTATAGAGGATAAAGTCGTTACGATCAGCCGGGCCAATGGTTCATTAACCTTTCCAGCCAATTTTGAATTGATCGGTGCGATGAATCCCTGTCCATGCGGGTACTATGGAGATCCCCTACGGGCTTGCACCTGTTCCAATTCGACCGTAACGAAATATCAGAAAAGGATTTCCGGTCCTCTATTAGATCGGATTGATATTCATATTCAGGTTCCCCGGGTGGAGTATGAAAAACTCTCCAGTGACCGCATAGGAGAAACATCCAGAGTCATTCAGTCCCGGGTTGAGGCAGCCCGTGAACTCCAACGGAAACGATTTATGAACGGTGAGGGACAATTCGTCAATGGAATCACCTGCAATGCGGATATGCGTCCGGCTGAAGTAAGGCAATATTGTGATTTGGATGAAGCGGGACGCAACTTAATGAAAAGTGCCAGCATGCAATTACAGCTTTCAGCCCGTGCCTATCACCGGGTTCTGAAACTTGCCCGAACTATTGCTGACCTCTGTGGAAGTGAATATATTGCCTCTCCCCATCTAGCCGAAGCACTTCAATACCGTCCCAGAATGTTGGATAGCCAGTGAACTTGAAAACAAGTACATCATGGAATCAGATTTGCAGGTTCTTTCTTGCTGGTCAACTGTAATTTCGCAAGTACCCCCAATAGTATCAGTGCGCCAAAAAGAAGATAAGATTGCAAAAAGTTCCAATATGTTGATGCCAGATTATTTACGAAAAGGAAAATATTAGCCGTTAATAGATACGCCAGGGAAGTAAGGAAAAAACCTTGCTTCCATTGGGACCTTACCTGCCAGACTTTCGGAAAGATAAGCGCGAAAATAGGGAAGAGAATTCCGTAATGATGCTCCCAGGCAACCGGTGAAGCGATGGTGAAAGCCAAACCGGCTGTGGCAAAAGATAATAAACCATCTTCATCGCTCATCCTTCTGTTAAAAAATAAAGCAAAACCAATCAACAGGAAAGACGATGCAACCGTAACTACCTGGACAAGTGTGTTTTCAGGCGCGAAGTGCCACGCGTCCCATTCAAGATTGTTGCCATTAAATAAAATCCTGTTCATCAACCCGTTAATTGATTGGTTCGGATAATACGACTCGCCGTGTTTGCCAATAAAACTTAATACCTCTAAATACTTCATATGAGCCGGTAATCCATAACGCCACAAGGAAACAAAAATGAACAGAGTCGCAACACCTATAATTCCTGTGCAGAATTTCCATTGCCTTCGAAAAAAGCCCCATATTGCATACAAACCCATCTGAGGTTTAATGACAGACATCAATCCCAGGCAAATACTGCTTCCCAGATTCTTTCTTTTTAGCCATAGCCAAAGACTTACTGCAAATAGCATATCCAGACAGATCTGTATCTGTCCGAGAAAAAAAGCCCGATTGATGGGGAAAAACGCCAAACCTGAAAATGTCAGTACAATACCGATCCCAATTTTTAATATCCTTGGAGAATCATCGTCAGGCAAGTATTTACGCCAGGCTTCGAAAAAAATCAGGATAGAGAAGAGAATAGTACCCCACAAACATATCCATGATATCCAATTGATCAAAATATACGTGCGCTCAAATGAATTAAGAACCTTCCGGAATACATCCAGAAAAATCAGACTGGTCGGTGGATACTGAAACTTATGTTTTTGATTGAAGAAAATCTTTTGATAGATTGTTGGATCTTCACCTTCATAAAAAACACGTAGACTGCGGAACATCGGATCCCAAGAATCATTGTATTTGGTATCAATGGAAAAGATACTCTTAATATTCGCTATTTGGGATTGGTCTCTTCCAACAAAAACGATGGCTCCGTTGATAAAAATCAGGTTCACCAGTAATAAACCCAGGAAATAGAGAAGAAAACCCCGGTTTTGTAAAGGATTCTTATTTCGCATCGCTATATTATACTTACTGAAAACCATGAAAAGTCAGAAACAGACGTTTCTCATAATTCTCACCATACTGGTCAATATTTTACTTTCCCTTTTTCTTCTGGCAGAAGCATATTACTCATTGCGCTGGAGAATGGTTCACGACGGTCCAATCCTTTTTTACATGGGTTTCCTGATTGAAAATTTCAATGCGGTCCCTTTTCGTGATTTTTTTGACATGAACATGCCCGGAGCACATTTGTTGAATGCTCTGGTTGGCGCGATCTTTGGTTTCACTGATTCGGGGTTTCAAAAAGCAAATATTCTTTTTCTGTTCGCAACACTGGTTCTTATTTTCCTTTGGTTAAGATCCTTTGGACTGATCTCAGCTTGGACAGCAACCAATCTATTTGGAGTTGTTTTCCTACAATACGGGCCTGCCATGAGTATGCAGCGGGAGTTCTTGTCATTGCCGTTCCTGCTCCTTGCACTGATTTGTTATTCTTCAAAGTCATTTTTCCCGAAACGGGTTATGTACTTGTTTTGTGGATTGGCAGTTGGTTGTGCAGTATTGATCAAACCACAAACCGGCCTGCTCCTCGCGGTCTTTCCAGTTATTGATGGCTGGCAGCTTTTCCATGATAGGAAAGGTATCTATTTTAAGAAGTGGGCAATCGATTTCATCTGGTTGATAGCAGGATTTACACTCCCTGTCATAGGCACCCTGCTTTATTTAAAATCCAATAACGCTCTTATGGATTTCTGGGAAATTGCCACAGGCTATTGGCCTTTATATACAGAAATCAATGCCCGGTTGGAAATCTCTTCAGGTTGGGAAAAGTTTCCAACATCAATCGCCAGTATCCCATCAATCGGTATACACAGCCTGTGGCTACTTCCAGCCGCCTGTAGCTCTATTTTTATACTATCGACCGGGGTCTCAAACCGAACTAATCGGAAAAAGATATTTTTGATGATTGGCGGTGTATGTGTCAGTCTCATTGAAGTCATTATTGCTAACAAATACTGGGAATATCACTGGCTTCCAATGATCCTCTTTATGATCATGCTTGCCTGCACCGGTCTCGCTTCATCAAGGTTTAATAGGCTCCTGCCAAATGTACTCGGTATATTCCTTGTAGGGATTCTGGTTCTTCATCCGGCAGAATACTTCATACTGCAAATCTCAGGGAACCCATTACCAAGCCCGCAGGGTGGACGTGTGGATGAAATCACAGAATACTTGAAAAAAAACCTCGACCCGGGTGACACTGTCCAACCACTGGACTGGTCAAACGGAGCTGTGCAGGCAATGTTGATGTCAAGAGCACAACCAGCCACTCGCTATCTATACGATTTCCATTTCTTCCATCACATTTCCACACCGGAAATAAAACATTTACGGGCAGATTTTTTACATCAGCTTCAACTTGCCCATCCAAAAGTAGTTATTGAATTTTATGAAGGACGTCCCTGGGTTAATGGAACTGATACAACAAGATCCTTTGCAGAACTTAATCAATATCTGGATGAAAAATACTATGTGGATGTTGATCGCGGAGGGTACCGAATATGGATGAGAAATCAATAGGATAACCCGGACGGTTTTGTATAATCTTTGAACAATCATTCATCAATTCTGTATAATTAAATAAGCTAAAAATTTTTATAAATAAATCAGGATGGAATATGAAACGCTTTTCTGGAATCTTACTTTTACTCATATCGATCATCATGTTGGCGACTCTTGGCGCCTGCCAGGCTGTATCTTCCCAAACATCGTCCGTAAATGACCTGGAAGTTCAGGAGACACAAACAAGTCCGATTTCAAGGAACAGCCTGATCATTGAAGGTGAAGCTGTTCCTGAAAAATTTGTCTCTCTTTCTTTTCCTGCTACAGGTATTGTTGATGCAGTATTAGTTGAAGAAGGGGCAACCGTTCATGAAGGTGATGTTATTGCCCGTCTTAAAGGGTTGGAAAAGCAGAAAGCAGCTGTTTCTGCAGCGCAGTCCGAACTCACTACCGCAAATCAGGCTTTGGATGATTTGATCAATAATGCGAATGTGACGCGTGCTGAAGTTCAACTTCGGCTTGCTCAGGCAAAGAAGGATCTCGATAAAGCAGTTGAGAATCGCAATTATAAAAACTATAAACGCGCCGACCAGTGGATCGTTGATCAGGCGCAGGCTGATTACATTCTTGCGTTGAATGAATTTAATAACGCGGAAACTGTGTGGAGCAACTGGCGAGATAAGGATGAAACAGATAAAAATCGCGCGTTTGCTCTACAAAATTTTGCGGCTGCAAGGAAGAAAGTTGAACAGGCCGAAGCCAATTACAACTACCTGCTTGGATCTCCGGAGGAAGTGGATGTTCAGATCGCCGAAGGTGAGCTGGTTGTGGCTAAAGCGAATTATGAAAAAGCGCAGGAAGATTGGGAACTTGTAAAGAATGGCCCAAACGAGAATGATCTGCTACTCGCCCGGGAACGTGTCGATAATGCATCTGCTCAACTAGAGTCTGCTCAAGCTGCCTTGAAAGATCTTGATCTCGTTGCACCTTTCTCAGGCACCATCGTTTCTTCCGATTTGAAAGCGGGTCAAATATCAGCGGTGGGTTCCTCGTCAGTAATTCTTGCAGATCTGTCGGTATTTCATATCGAAAGCAATGATTTAACCGAACTAAATATTAATAAAATAAATGAAGGTGCGCCAGTAAATGTAACCTTCGATGGCATTCCTGGATTATCCATCCCCGGAACTGTTCAGCGTATTAACCCTCTGGGTCAGGACAACCAGGGCGATATTACATACACGATGATCATTACATTGTTAGAACAAGACCCTCGCATAAAATGGCGATTAACAGCATCATTGGAATTTGATAATTAAAAAACCCATTGATCATAAAAATGACTGCCGAAACTACCGGCAGTCATTTTTAAGTTTTAACTTTCCAGTGTACTTGTCTCTCGTTTTTCGTCATCCACAGGCAATCAAAGCGTCTATGGCTTCACGGTCGTCGATAATTGATGAGATCATCCCATCAGAGATCTGGATGATCTTATCAACATATACACACATTCTTAGGTCATGCGTAACCATAATGCCGGCTTTCTTTTCTTCATGGATCAGGTCAGCATAAAGCCGGGTTACCTGGAATGCCCGCTCCGTATCCAGGCTGGCAGTGGGTTCATCAGCCAAAACCACACTTGGATTATGGATCAAGGAACGCGCAATGGCTACTCGTTGTTTTTGTCCACCGGATAACTGGCTGGGTAGATTTGCCGCGCGTTCCGTTAAACCCAACCGTTCCAGCATCTCATCCACCCGTTTGCCCGAATTACCGTTTGTCTGACCATTTAATTTCAACATCAGTTCAACATTTTCCCGAACTGATAAGAATGGGACCAGGTTGTTGGATTGGAATGTGAAACCTATGTGCTCACGGCGGAATTTCACGCGGTCTGCTTCAGTCATATCACTCAGATTGACATTATCGATGAATACTTCCCCTTCTGTTGGGGTCAATAGTGCAGCCAGCATCGCCAGCATGGTAGTCTTTCCGGAACCGCTAGGTCCGACCAATCCGACAAATTCCCCCGCGTTTATCTGGATATTCGCCGTATCAACAGCTTTTATTTCCATGGGTCCATTTTTATAGATCTTGCTAACATTTCTCGTTTCAATTACAGCAGTCATATTCGGCTCCTAAGAAGACAATCCCAACGCAATAAGCGGTTCAACTTGAATGGCTACCCTGACAGAAACAAGACCACCTATTGGACCAATCGCCAGAAGGGAAACGACTGCAATAATTACAGAGCTGCCATTGAAAACAATGGGGATGCCCGCAGGTAACGCAATAGATAATAACAAAGTGATTGCACTGCCAAGTAGAACACCAAATGTAGTTACTACAATAATCTGTGAGATCACGGATACAGCTATGACCAAATTGGAGGCTCCGATGGCTTTTAAAACTCCAATTAACGGAACTTTTTGAAGTAACTGTATTTGGAAGAAACCTCCAATAACGAGGACTCCTATCAACAGGGTAAATATCTGTTGCGTGTTTAATGTGTTTTGCTGAACACGATAACCTGGAATCGCCTCAATTGCTGTTGTCTTATCAATAACTTCAATCCCATCAACCTGGTTTTGGATTCGGGTAGACATCATCTCAATCTCATCCGGGTTTTTCAACTTTACCGCGATGATATTTGAAGTTAATTCCCCTTGAGAACCAGTCCGAACCGCCTGTGGTTTAATTTGATCCCAGGTTTTAAATGGCAGGAACATGGTAGGTGCGTATTGATATTGCTGGCTATCCGTTTGACCGACAACTAGTAGCTGGAAATACTTCTCTTTTGTTCCCTGGATTGTCTTGATGGTAATCGTATCGCCTAATTGAATCCCATATCTAGTGAAAAAGCGGGATTCCACCACCGCTTCATTGCCTTTTAGCGTATTTATTGTTCTACCAGCAATCACAGGTGGCATTCCCGGACTATCTGGTTCAATCCCGATCAGGGATACATTAACTGAGTTTTGACCATCTTGAAATACAAGTGTTCCGGTTGCAGCTCCAATTGCTCCCACATCCTGAACACCCTCAACCCGGCGAATATCATTGATCTTTGATCGTCCTATCCGGCTGGTCGCAATAAGATTATCTACATCCTTTTGATAAACAATGAGCTGTGCATCCAACTTGCTCAAATATTCCCGGTTAGATAAAGCCAATCCCTCAGCCAATGCCGCTATGAACAACACAAGCGTGGTGATCAAGGCAATGACCAGACTGATTAGAAAGAACCGGCCTCTATTCCTCCAGACTTCCTTAATAGCAAGATAAAGTCCCATATTTCCTCTAGACTAGGCAGATTTGTTTCATTTTATACAAATATTATACAGACTCGCGGCTTTTTAACGGGAAAGATTATACATTCAGCTGGAACGAATCGAAGTGGGAAAAAGTAAAATAAACCTATGGAAGAAATTACGCGCAAGATAGAAAATGATGCCCGCATCCTATGGGACTATCTGCAATTGGGGATGCCTGTTGAAAACAGTGACGGGATCCTGATTTTTTGTAGTAATGATCTGCGCGTGGCAAATTACGCAGCAGAGCTTTATCACCAGAAGTTCGCTCCCTGGATATGTGCTTCGGGAGGGGTTGGCCGGTTGACATATGATCTTTACCACAAGCCGGAGGCTGAGGCATTTGCCGGGGTACTTATCGAAGCCGGAGTTCCCGAACAGGCAATCTACATTGAAAACAAGGCTACAAATACCGCTGAAAATATCTTCCTGACCCGTCAATTGCTGCTTAGGAAAAACATAATCCCTGAAAAGCTGATCATCCTGCAAAAACCCTATATGGAGCGTCGCACCCTGGCGGCAGTCAGCCAATATTGGCCTGAGATATCCTTTTGTGTTTCATCACCCCGCATATCCTTTGAAGAATATCCCTTCAGCGGCTTTACCATGCAGGATCTTATTCATGTGATGGTTGGAGATTTCCAACGGATTATTCTGTATGCGGAACGGGGCTGGCAAACTCCACAACCAGTTCCGGCAACTGTGAATGCTGCCTATCAAAATTTGATAGCTGCCGGTTATACAAGGGAAATGGCACAACCGGATTTACCTCCCTCACTGCCATAAAATCAAACCGGAATCCCCTGGCCTTCTTCTTGCAACCTAATCCAGAAAACCTTTCCCGGATGGCGGTTGGATTATGGCCGAATTTAATTCTGAAATAACTGAATTGCTGGCGCAGGCAATGCGAGCTCTCCAATACGGGCACAAACCGGCTGCAGCGGCATACCTGAACCGGATACTTGAACTTGACCCCAACAACATGGATGCCTGGCGTTGGTTGGCGGAATGCATGCCCAATCAATCAAAACGGAATTATTGTCTTGAACGTGCCGGCCTTTCTGCATCCAGTGTTCAACCACTTGGGACATCATCCAATCGGGTTTCAGCCATTGTGAGTCCGAGCTCTCTGATGGATGAAAGTTACGATTCTGATGAAACAACTCTGGCAGAAAAACATGCCAGAAGAGCAACGTTGCGTGGACAAAAAAAAGCGGAACTCCCTCCACATTTCAATACGACCCCTACGATCAATTTTGAAATCCCAAAGTCTAATTCTTCAAACCGGCGTTCCCGCAATGCAAATGAAAACAGCCGAAATAATCTCCCGCCAATTCAGGTCAGGGTTCCAAGAAAAAAACGTGGAGGGTTAAGCCTGAAAGGCCTTGGGATTAGTGCACTTGCAGTGGCAATATGTACTGTTTCCGGTTATGTGCTCTTTTCAACTGGACTCACAACAGGAGAAAAGGTCTGGAATTGGATCATCCTCCAAATAAAAAATAATACATCCGATATATCCTTATTCAATTCGGGTGAAAATTCAGCTTCGCAGCCGGCTTATGGCCTACCGGCTGAAGAACCTGTTCTGGCAACCTTCTTTCCAACCCCGGCTGCTACCCCGGATCCGTTGACCCTTCAGGAAGAAAATGCCCGCGTGTCAGCAGAAATGCCCGATGAAGAAACAATTCTTAATGAACCAACCCCAATCGCGGTTGAAGAACCGGAAGAAATCCAGGTTGAAAATGCCGAGGAAGAAGTTCCAGCAGAGGAACCTGTAGCTGCGGTTCCAACCGAACCAACCGGTTTTGTGGATGGTCCAATCATTATCGGTCAATCCATAAAAGGGAACAATATCGAGATCATGCAATTCGGTAATGGTCCCGTTGAACGTATGATGGTTGCTGGAGTTCACGGCGGCAATGAATGGAACACTACTCTGCTGGCGGACCAGTTGATCGAATACTTGAAAAATAACCCAAGAGTTATTCCCGCAGATCGAACATTATATATTCTCCGCCTGTTGAATCCGGATGGTGAAGCCCGTGGCCATAACCTGGACGGACGGACAAATGAACGTGGTGTCGATTTGAATCGCAACTGGGATAATAGATGGGTGGTTGATTGGCATCGGGATGGATGCTGGAATTATCGCCCGGTTACTGCCGGATCTGAACCTTTCTCAGAACCCGAAGTGGCCGCGCTTCGCGATTTCCTGCTGGACCACAATGTAAGTGCGTTGATTAACTATCACTCGGCAGCGCTTGGTGTTTTCCCCGGTGGGCAACCACCTGAAGCCGAATCGGTACGCTTGGCCCAATCTATCGCGGCTGTGACCAATTACTCCTACCCTCCGATGGACACCGGTTGTGAATATACCGGGCAATTTGCTGATTGGCTGGCAGCCAGGGGAACTGCGGCCGTTGACCTTGAATTGACAAATCATACGGATACCGATTTTGATCAGAATTTAAGAGTGCTGAACGTACTCCTCAAATGGGAGCCTTCCACAGGACCCAAATCATTAACAGAATTGATCAACCTGGCTGAAATCGGAGCAGAGGAACCCAATCTGGTTGAAAAGGTATCAAAATTTGGTATTCAAACCATGCATAAATTGAATGGTCTGATCTTCGGAGTCCAGGAAGAAAAATAACATCATTTACTTTTGACTGTCAAAATATAACCGGTGATCCAGTCGATTTTCTTCAGGCAGGATTACCGGTCTTTATACAATAATGCTGCTCCGATCATAGGGGCGGTAGATCCAAGTTCTGCTTTCACAATCTGCAATTGCTTTTTCCTGGCCCAGGAATGATATCCGTATTTATAGATCTGTTCACGTAGCGGCTGGATGATCAACTCGTCCTGTTCACATAACCCTCCGCTGATTACAACCAGTTCCGGTGACAATATGGATACCGTATTGGCAATTCCGATCGCCAGGTCAATTACCACATCATGAAGAATCGCCTGCATTTCACGATTTCCATTTTTTGCCAGCTCAAAGACTGTCTCAGCTTTATGGTCCAGTCCAACAAATAACTCCGGGCAGGCTAGATACGCTCTCTCAAAAATTCCTGTTCCTGAGCAATACCGTTCAAAACAACCCTGTAGTCCGCAATTGCATGGATATCCATCCCGCTTGTAGATGGTGTGGCCCAACTCCCCCGCTGTATTCATCGCTCCATGGAAAATTTTCCCATCGAGAATGATCCCACTGCCAATACCCGTCCCAATGGTGATACAAACCATCGATTTCGAACCTTTGCCGGCACCCAGAAGGTATTCCGCCCAGGCAGCTGCCCGTGAATCCTGTGAGATGATTACATCTCTCCCCAAAAAGCTCTTAAATATCTTTCCGGCAGGAATATCCTCCCATCCGAGGTTTGGACAGTACTCTACCACTCCGGAAGAGACCTCAACCGTGCCGGGGACACCTACTCCCACGCTCTGGATATGTCTCCGTGAGTATCCATTGGATGTCCATAGCTTTTCCACAATTTCGCAGACCTGCCGGATCAATTCCGTTGCATTTCCAGATTCCACCACCTCCAAACGGTGTGAATCCAATACGTGCCCATCCGCATCAATGACACCGATATTCACCTTTGTTCCCCCAATATCTACACCAATACTTACAGTGTTCATCTTTTTTCCATTCCCGGTTTCTGGAATAAATAGAAATCTATCAAAAAACCAGCACTCCAATTCTTTTTACCATACCTCTGGCAGACCCTGCCAGTATTGAATATCTTTGGCAATGGATATGTTATTATCGTTCCAATCTACTATAACCTGAGAATTGATCTGGTCCTTTCCAATACGCGTATGAAACTAAATCTAAAAGCAATCCGCATAATCACATTTCTGGTACTTGGAGCCATTGTAATCAGCATTCTGGCGGTTGACCGCAAGGAATTGCCTGATTTCCTGTCATCACTGTATGCCTTTCCAAATGGCGATAAAGTGATGCACTTCTTCCTGTACGGGATTCTTGCGTTTCTTTTTAATCTCAGTTACCCAAACACTCAATTCCGGTTTTCCAATATCAGGTTACCGGCTGGAAGTATGGGTGTTTTATCTATGGCTATTATTGAAGAGATATCTCAATTCTTTATCGCTTTTCGCACTCCTTCCCTGCTTGATCTGGCCTGCGGTCTTGCGGGAATTGTTATCATCGGAACTCTCGGATATTTCCTTGGCGCTCGTAAACCTGATTCCAACCTTTGAAATCCATAGTTGGATAATTGTTTGACATTATCGGATCACATTTCTAGAATTAATAGGTACATACCTTCTCGAGGTGCCGATTTATGAGTCTTAATGGCAAGAATATTTTGATAACCGGTGGTGCCGTGCGTCTCGGGCGTCATCTGGCTATTGAGCTTGCCCGGGCTGGTGCAAATATCCTTTTGCATTATGGCAACTCTTCCCGGCAGGCTGAACAGACCGCTTCTGAAATCAAAAAACTGGGAAGAGATGTCTGGTTGCTTCAGGCGGACCTTTCCAATATGGACGAGGTTGATTCCTTAATGGACAAAGCCCGGTCACTTGCCGCAGTAAACATGGTCATACAAAACGCGGCGATATTTGAACCGGTGGATTTCATCAATACCAACCGTGAAAACTGGCAGCGGCATATGGAAATAAATCTGAACGCGCCTTTTTTCATCAGCCAGGCTTTTTACTCGCATCTGGCTCCGGATAAAAAAGGTCGCATTGTCACCATGCTTGACTGGCGTTCTCTCCGCCCTGGTGTGGAATATTTCCCGTACTCCATCAGTAAGGCCGCTCTGGCTTCACTCACCCGGTCTATGGCCAGGGCAATGGCGCCACGGGTGACGGTAAACGGCATTGCCCTGGGCGCAATTCTTCCACCCGCCGATGGAGCGCCCGTAGACAACATCATAAAGCCGGTTCCCATGAATCGCTGGGCAGAATTAGATGAATTAACCCAAACGGTTGTATTTTTGCTGGATGGACCGGAATATATTACTGGCGAGATCATCCATCTGGACGGTGGACGGCATCTTGTCTGATCAATGGAGTTATTATGGATAAAATTTTCATCAAAGATCTGCTGGGACGTGGCGTGATCGGTATTACCGAAAGGGAACGATCACAACCTCAAGATATTCTATTCAACGTGACCATATTTACAGATATACACGAAGCGGGTATATCTGATGATATTGAAAAAAGTGTAAACTACCGGACTATTGCCAAGCAATTACTGGCATTGGCAGAATCCTCACAACGTCTAACCGTGGAAGCCCTTGCAGAAGATGCTGCCAGAATGATCCTTGAAAATGAAAAGGTCGCACAAGTACGGGTTCGCGTTGAAAAGCCCGGAGCGGTACGTTTCTCCCGGTCAGTGGGAGTAGAAATTGAGCGCCGGCGCCAATGATTTTTAAAAAAGGTGGTGGCTAATGCCGGCTGGCGAAGTTATCATCCTGCTTGGTTCAAATATTGACCCCGCAGAAAACATCCGTCGCGGGGCTCACTTGTTGTCGAAGAGACTGCCAATTTTGAGAGCATCATCAGTATGGCTGACGTTGGCGGTTGGAACAAACGGGCCGGATTTTTATAATGCAGCGGTGCTGTGCCAGACCAACGCAACTGAAGACATTCTAAAACACGAGATACTTCGTCCACTTGAAACCAGTCTGGGACGGGTCCGGACTTCAAATAAATATGCGCCACGAACTTTAGATATGGACATGATTATCCTGGATGGAATTGTTCTGGATGTACGGCTCTGGAATACCGCGTTTATCATGCTTCCTGTTGCCGAACTGGAACCAGCATTGACGAGTCCACTTACTGGAGAACCATTAGGTGACCTGGCAAGAAAAATAGAACCGGCCTCTGGCGCCCGAAGGTTGGTTGATTTTCCTCTTTTTGTTTAAGAATAAAAGGAACTAGAAGTGCAAAGGTTCAGCGCTTCTAGAAATATTATCGAGAAATTCGGTTCGGGTTGCCAGATTCTTGCGGAAATAACCCAGCATGGCTGAAGTTGTCATCCGGGAATCATGCTTCTTCACACCACGCATCATGGAACATAAATGCAAGGCCTCTATAACAACCGCCACTCCATGAGGGTGTAACACCTCATCCAGAAAAGCGGCTACCTGTTGGGTCAGGCGTTCCTGCACCTGCAGCCGGCGTGCAAACATATCAACGATCCGGGGGATCTTGGATAATCCGATCACCTGTTTGTCCGGGATGTATGCGACGTGCGCCCTTCCAATAAAAGGCAACATATGATGCTCACACAGGCTGTAAAACTCAATATCCCGGACGATGACCATCTCGTCATAATCAACATCAAACAGGGCACCATTGATCAATTTATAAGGATCAATACGGTATCCTGAAAGTAATTCCTCATAACTTTTCGCCACTCTACGCGGTGTGTTAATCAGACCTTCCCTTTCAGGGTCTTCCCCGACAGCTTTTAATATCTCAGTTACCGATTTTTCAATCCGGTTTCGGTCAATTTCATTCTCATCCAAGAGTTCCGCGGCTTTATAAAGATCGTTATGGTTGTGCATAACCTGACAAATTCCCACTTCTTGGGGCAGGAATTATCCTTTCTTATGAAAAAATCTTTCATTTATTATAGACAAATGACCAGTTTTTGTAATGGTTATGTACAAATTACCTGTTTCTGCCGAGTAGCATGTCGGCCAGTTCATCCAAATATCCAAGAAACTCATTTCGGGGATGGATTCTTTGGAGGGCTTCTTTTGCCCGTTTTGTAAGACGGGTTGTTTCATCCGAAACCATTTTTTGAATTCCAGCTTTTTTTAATAACTCCGCCAGTTCTGGAATCTCATCATCATGAAACGGCCGGTTTTCCCAGTGTTGCTGAAAATCCTGTGAAGCCTCCAACCCAAGCAGAACCGGAAGCGATTTCTTCCCGGTTTTCAGATCACTGTCGGTTGATTTTCCCAGGAGGGCACTGTCACCCCAAATACCCAACCAGTCGTCCTGCGCCTGGAAAGCCAATCCCAAATTCCAGGCATAATCCGACAGGGCTTGTGTTATGTTATCGTCAGCGTCTGTGAGGATCGGTCCAATTGCCGCGCTGCAGGATAAAAGAGCGGCAGTTTTACCCCCCACCATTGTCCAGTAGCTTTCCAAAGGCAATTCATTCTTTGCTTCATAAGCCATATCCAGGAACTGCCCCTGAGTCAATTTCACACAGGTTTCCTGCAATTTCTGAATAGCCTGAACTACATTTTCAGGTTTTCCTTTTACAGATGTCAATGCCTGGAAAGCCAGTGAAAACATACAATCGCCGGTATTTATCGCCTGTGCTTCACCCCATTTAGCCCATACTGTCTTACGCCCATGACGGTAATCCGACCGGTCTTCAATATCATCATGGATCAGAGAGAAATTATGGATCAGTTCCACTGCCGCAGCTGCTGGTAAAGCATCTTCCCATTTTTTGCCAGCTGCAGATGTAGTCAGAAGTACCATAAGCGGTCTGATCCGTTTCCCCCGGGCTTTTTCCCCGGCATCCTCTCCTTCCCATCCCATATGATATGAAAGCATCGAATGTAATTCGGGGAAACGGTCTCGATCAACCGTGTTAATAATCTCCCGCAGAGTCATTTCCACTGCAGGACGAACTTCTTCAAAAAATTTCAGCAGGGTCATTATGTTTCCCGTTTTTCCAGCAAGGAAGTATTTCCACGCAAAGAATGAATATCATTGACTCCGCAGATGAACATGCTGATCCGGATTTCCTGCATAACCGCACTGATCGCCTGGATGCATTCAGATGATGAAATGGTAGCGGGTTTTAGGAAAGGCGATGCCAATCCACCCACCTGTGCACCAAGTGCGATACATTTGGCAACATCAATTCCAGTTCTTAATCCACCAGAGGCAAAAACCATAAGATCAGGGGAAGATTGACGAACCATTTCAAGTGAACGGGCAGTTGGAATTCCCCAATCATGAAAAGAACCGGCAATTGTTGTCTGGATTGGATCCTCAATCCGGTACATCTCAACCTGAGACCAACTTGTTCCGCCTGCACCAGCAACGTCAATCCCCGCTACGCCGGTGGATGCCAGAAGACGCGCATCATCACGCGAAATTCCCCACCCTACTTCTTTAATAAAGACGGGTACATCCAATGATTTGCATATCTGTTCGATCTTTTTTAAGAGATTCGAAAATCGTGTGTTCCCTTCCGGTTGAACCGCTTCCTGCAGGGCATTCAGGTGTAGAAATAAGGCATCCGCCTCAATCATTTCAACTGCCTTCAAGCACTGGTCAATTGAGTAGCCATAATTCAATTGGACTGCCCCCAGGTTGGCAAACATTAAGACATCAGGCGCAATGTCGCGCACCTTGAATGTGCGAACCAATTCGGGATGCTCCAACGCAGCTCTTTGAGAACCTACACCCATAGCCACTCGGCATTCCTGTGCCGCTTCTGAAAGATTGCGGTTTACTTTCTCCGCCTCAGGCAATCCACCAGTCATGGACGAGATCAGTAATGGGGCACGAAGATCCCTTCCCAATAGTTGAAGGGTTGTATCAACATCATCCAGATCGATTTCTGGCAGCGCACGCGGTATGAACCGGAATCTCTCCAATCCAGTGGATATGGAGGATTTCACATCTCTGTCAAGGTTGATTCGGATGTGGTCGCCTTTTCTGGAAGAAACATTTGAAGAATCAGGCATCGGTTTTTCCTGTTGAAGGTTGAATTGAGTATACCAAAACGCGGCTTTAGGGTTATAGTTTATTAGTGATCAATACACTGGCCGTTTTTTGTACTTTACCAGCGTGATTGTTTACTTGACAATCCTCATTCCACATATACAATTCAACTCGAGGAAAACTTCATTCTCATCCAGGAGAGTAACCATGAGCGACACACTTGAGCAGGTCAGCAGCGTGATTGTCGATGTTTTAAAGATCGACGGTAAAGGAATCAACTTGGACACCCGGTTCATTGAGGACCTCAAGGCGGATTCCATGGACCAATTCTTCCTTATTGATGGTTTCAGCGAAAAATTCAATGTCTCCATTGCTGACGAAGATGCCCGCAGTATTCGAACAGTTGGTGATGTTGTCAAATATATTGATTCACAAAAAAGTTGAAGCAATTGTAGATTCTATGAATAAAAGCCTCTGGTTTTTAAGAGGCTTTTATTGTGTCCATAACCATCATCTGAGCAAAAGGGATGGGATTTCTTCAGGGAAATCAGCAATTTTTACAGCCGCCTTTTTCAAGGCGGTTATTTTATCCTGAGCATTTCCCAGCGAACTCTCGATGATTGCACCTGCATGCCCCATCCGTCTGCCAACCGGAGCCGTCTGACCAACAACCATGGCAACAACCGGCTTGGTCATATTCCTGCTGATAAATTCAGCCGCTTTCTCTTCTTCCATCCCGCCTATTTCCCCGATTAGTACGATCTGTTCGGTATGAGGGTCATCTTCTAGCAACTTTAGGACTTCCACAAAATTCATTCCTTGCACTGGATCCCCTCCCACGCCGATACAGGAGCTTACACCAAATCCCGCTTTCTTTAAACTAAACAAAACCTCATACGTCAACGTTCCGGAGCGGGAAACAACACCGATATTTCCGGGTTCAGCAATTTCCCCCGGGATAATGCCGACTTTTGCTTCACCGGGTGTAAGGATTCCCGGGGTATTTGGCCCGACAAGTAATGTACCTTTACTTAAAAGGTATTCATGCACCCACATCATATCAGAGATCGGAATGCCTTCTGTGATACAAATAATCAATGATATCCCGGCGTCAGCCGCCTCATACATGGCATCTGCAGCATACCTCGCCGGGACAAAAATAGCACTAACTTCAGCTCCAGTCATTTCAACGGCTGTACGGACTGAATCAAAGACCGGAACCTTGCCATCAAGGACCCATTCGCCACCACGCCCCGGTGTTACCCCGGCAACAATATGAGTTCCATATTCCAACATCTGTTGAGAATGGAACAAGCCCTCATGCCCTGTAATTCCTTGAACCAGCACTTTTGAATTTTTATTGACCAGTATTCCCATATTATTCAGTTCCTTCCGCTTCAGCTATGGCCATGCGCACTGCTTCGCTGATCGAATTCGCTGCCGAGAGGTTGGCATCTCTCAATAGACTGGTCCCAACATCCGAATTTGTTCCAGCCAATCTGGTTATGATCGGAATATCGGTGGGGACATCCTTAATGGCCGATAATATTCCCCGTGCTACTTCATCACAACGTGTGATCCCTCCAAAGATATTGATCAGGATAGACTTTACCGACTGATCCATCAAAATGATCTTTAATGCAGCGGAAACTCGTTCAGCACTGGCTCCTCCCCCAATATCCAGGAAATTTGCCGGATAACCACCCAGTTTATTGATGATATCCATGGTTGTCATTGCCAGACCTGCACCATTTACAAGGCAACCCACATTCCCGTCCATTTTGATATAAGAGAGACCAAATTTCCTGGCTTCAATATCGACCATCCCCTCCCCATCAATATCACGGTAATCAGTCATTTCTGGATGACGGAAAAGTGAATTTTCATCAATCGTCATTTTCCCATCGATGGCCACCAGTTTTTGTTCACCGGTTATTACCAGTGGATTTACTTCTGCCAACGTCGCATCGAAATCATTAAATACATTCCATAATCCATGCGCGATTTCAATAAAGCTCTTCCAAAGATCACGGGGAAGATCGATTCCCGCAGCCATATCCCGTGCCTGGTAATCACGCAACCCAAGAAGTGGATCGATGGCTATCTTCAAGATCTTTTCCGGCGTATTCCGGGCGACCTCTTCAATATCGACTCCACCGGCAAAAGAAGTAATCATCACCGGTTTTCGCAATGAACGGTCATGGATAACACTGAGATACAGTTCCTTCTGAATATTCACTGTTTCATCAACCAGCACTTTACGAACCGGTAAACCCTTTAACTCCATACCCAGAATTGCCGCAGCCAGTTCTTCGGCTTCCCGTGCTGATTTTGCCAGTCGTATACCACCGGCTTTTCCACGACCGGTAACCAGAACTTGCGCCTTGACCACAACCCGGCCTCCCAGCTCTTCTGCGATCTGCCGTGCCTCACCCGATGAAGAAGCCACTCTCCCGTTTGGGATGGGTATCATATATTTACGAAAAATTTGTTTGGATTGGTATTCATGTAATTTCATTCAGGGTCTACCATTTTCCTGGAGTTAAATAGATACAGGTCTTCTGATAGCGTACATCAGAAAACCCGTTTGGCCCCAACAGAGGTGGTTTGCATCACCCTCACAATGATCAGATTGGATAGATTCATTATAACCAATTTTCGTATTCATTTCCTGTAAAGTATTTATTAATTGGGTATTTCTAGTTCAAAAGCAGACAATACTACTCATTTAAACATATGACACGGGATAGGTATTCCCATCCCGTGTCAATTCGAATTAAGTAGGATTGTCTATTAACCCTTCAGAAAAGTTTCCAATGCTTCTTTACTGATCCGATAGGCGTTCCCGATTTTTTTCGCTTTCAGGTCGCCGGCAGTAATGGCGGCAACAACATCTTCCTCTGAGACACGTAATACAGCCGCTGCTTCAGCCGGGGTCATAACATCATTCATGGCAGCGCCGGCAGATGCCCCGGCGGCTGTCGCAGTACCCATTTCTCCAGCTTTGGCAGACATGCCACCAGCCAGAGCCTGGTTCATGATATTGCCGATACCCATACCGGCGCCGATACCGGCGGTCAAACCGGCTCCGCCGCCCTGATTTTGCGCCGCATCTCTCATGGCATCGGCTGCTTGCAATTGGGTGTAGGTACCCATATCCAGCATACCCATAGCCCGCAATTCCTCTGCCGATTTATCTGATGGTTTTAGATTTCCAATATAGAAGGATTTCAGGGTCATGCCAATTGCCGCAAAATCATCCTGTGCTTTTGCCCGCACGGCTGCGCCAAGTTCTTCTGTCAGCCCGATCAACTGAACAACGCTGTTGTTGGCAGCGGTTTCTCCGAGTGCATCCTGCAATTTACTTAGCAGCATATTGCGGACACGATTTTCAATATCGGACATGCGATATGAAGCCTTCGCGCCGACAATCTGTGTAATAAACTGTACCGGATCGGCAATTGAGAAGCTGTAGGAGCCAAAACCCTGTAGCAGGGCTACACCAAGCCCCATGCCTGGATTGCGGACTATTATTGGCTGCGGTGTTCCCCATTTGCGGTCAACGAATTCTTTCACAGAAACATAGTAGACTTCAGCCGTAAAGGGCGTTCGATCGTTAAATGCCTTGCCTATCAGATCGATCAATTTGGGGATATTTGCCGTTACTATGGTATGACGCCCAGGGCCAAACACATCCAGCGCCTTGCCATCGCGGAAGAAAACAACCCGCTGACTTTCCCTTACAATAATCTGGCTGCCAATACGGAGATCTGCCACTCCTTCTTCAGGGAAGCGGTGAACGATCTCATCTGTCATCTCATTGGCATACTCAACTACATCAAAAATCCTGGCCATGGTTTATCTCCATCTATTATGAACGTTGGTAATTACTGGGACGCCTGATTCTGTGCAAGAACGATCTCAGAACGGTGGTTGTACACATCAACAGCCTGCGTTGCTACAGTCCGCAGGTTCCGGATGGCAGCCGGAAGCCCGTCTGTACCAATTGAAGCCTCGACAGTATCAACCGCACGGTTGGCTTCATCTACCAGGGACAACATAGACAGATCATACTGGTAGATCTTTGCCAGTTCGGCCTCATTGATTTTCACAGCATCAAAAACGCCCGAATATCCGTATGCGGCATTTCGAACCCTATCGATGAACTGGCGGTATTTTATGGCTGCCTTTTCAATATCATCCACATATTCCAGACCACCCTGGCTTACAAGATCAGCTTGAATGGTGCTGATACGTTTCCAGACCTCTTCAAACTCATTTGCCACAGTATCCCGTAGCAACTTATCGGCAGCCCGGCGGTTTTGACGTTCAATGTATCCATCGAAACCGGGGATTTTTGCCAGAAGTTTCGTGAAGATATCTGCACTTGATGTTACTTGGTCGAACAGGTCACTCATGATTTCCTCCAATAGAAGTCTGTGACTTATTATGACAATTGGATTATAGCGGGTTCAAAACACGGACACAAGCAACCCGCAATGATAGCTTCTTGTAAGGTGTTTGTAATCTTTGTCACTTGCATTTGTTTCAATTCTTTTTATAATATTGAATAGGTATTAAATTACAGCATCCAATGAATGGAAGGAGGTGAAAGAACATGTTATTTGCCCCGAAGGAAAAAGGTCAAGGTTTAGTTGAATATGCATTGATTCTCGTTTTAGTTGCTGTCGTGGTTATCGTCATCCTCGCCCTGCTCGGTCCTGCGATCGGTCGGATCTTCTCGAACGTTGTCCAGGCCATCTAGTTTTACTGCAGTGTTACTCGTACATCTACATTGATATACGGAGAGAAAAGCCCTGAGTTGTAGGGCTTTTCTTTTTATAATCTCTTTTTATGCATTTCATAATTGTTAAATTTGCGAACGAGTTTTATACTATAATTCTTTACGGTGGGAGATCAAACCGCATCATTCGTAATGTAGGAGGACTGCATGGCTAGTGGAGGAAAACGTCGGGGGCTGGTATTCATCGTTATCGCCCTTTTAATTCTCGCAGTACTTGGAGTAGTGTTTGTTCTAACTCGCAGCGGTACGTCTTTAATACCCGGTGTTTCCCAGCAACAGGGTGCCGCAGCAGTTCCACAAGTTTCTGAAAAAATGACAACCATCGTCATTACAACCCAGAAAATTCCGCGTGGTTCAGTGATCACTGAAAGCGTGATCGCCACTCTTGCGTATCCTGAGAAGGATCTGGTCCCCGGTACATTCTTTACCGATCCCAACGCAGTACTCAATAAACAGGCGAAATATGACCTCGAAGCTCGAATCCCCATTACCGAAGGGATGCTTGTCACCGGGCAGGTTGGTTCTTATGCTGCGTTCCAGATTCCAAAAGGCTATGTCGCCGTTTCGATCCCCATCACCAAATTAACCGCGGTTTCCTTTGCCCCGGTTGTGGGCGACCATGTGAACATAATTGCATCAATCATGGTTGTTGATATTGACCCGAATTCACAGACTCGGCTGCCCAACAAAACGGGAGATGCCATACCTCCGCGCGGAGCAACAGAAGGTGATCCCGGATCACTCACGGTTACAACATCATCGGGCGGTGGCGATCTTGGGCGGGTTGACCTTGACCCGACCCTGAACCAGCCGGTATACCTGGTGCCATCCGAGAATCAACGGCCGCGCCTGGTCAGTCAAATGGTAATTCAGGATGCCATTGTCCTCAGAGTCGGCGATTTTCCGACGGATGACCTGGCCAAAACCAGTGGAGTAGAGCCAACACCATCGGCAGAAACCGCCGGTGAAGCCACACCTCCTCCCACCCCTGGCATGATCACCCTCATCGTTCGGCCACAGGATGCCATCACATTGAATTACTTGATGCTAAGCAGCGCCAAACTCAGCCTGGCACTGCGCTCAGCGGGAGACCTCGATCCCGCCGCCGTTGAAGCTGTTACTTTGCAATACCTGTTCCAAACATACAACATCCCCAATCCACCCAAAACGGCCTTTGGTCTTGAACCGCGTAAAGATACTCTTGAATACAACAGCAGTTCATCCCCAAGTCCAACAGCCATACCGCAGTAGTCGTATTAATTACCAAGTCTTAAAGGAAAAACCAGTAATCAGGAGAAATTATGCCCGGGCAAGAAAAAATTCGGGTGCTGATCGTAGACGATATAGCTGAAACCCGAGAGACGGTTCGCCGTCTCTTGCAGTTTGACACTACCATCGAAGTTCTGGGTGGCGCACAATCCGGTAAGGAAGCCATCACGCAATGTGACCAACTCAAACCCGATGTAGTGTTAATGGACATCAATATGCCAGATATGAACGGCATCGAAGCCACTGAAGCGATCCGCAAGAAAACCCCATATACACAGATCATTATCCTGTCTGTTCAGGATGACCCGGGGTACTATAGAAAGGCCATGCTGGCTGGAGCACGTGATTTTATATCCAAGCCGCCGATGATCGACGAGCTCACCGCAGCGATCCATCGCGCCGGTGCAATGGCTCAGGAAGAAAAGAATAAAGCCGTTCAGGTTTATACAACCACCGCCGGAAGAACCGGACCTCTTCCATATAGCAGCATACCCATGTCATTGGGGAAGATCATTGTCACGTACAGCCCCAAGGGTGGTACCGGTTGTACAACAATCGCCACCAACCTGGCTGCTGCGCTGCATGGTGAAAATTCCAATGTCGCCCTGGTGGATGCCAGCCTTTTATATGGTGATGTTCCTGTCTTCTTGAACGAGCAGCCCAAGAATTCTATAATTGATTTATCAGTACGGGCTGATGATCTGGACCCGGAAACGGTTGCGGCATCACTTACGCAACCAAAAACCGTGGGATTTAAAATTCTTGCCCCACCCCCCAGTCCCGATCTGGTTGACCGTGTGAATGGAGACCAATTGGTCAAGTTGTTGACCCTCATGCGTCAGTCATTCCAGTACATCATCATTGATACATCTTCATATCTATCTGATGTTGTTCAATCAGCTCTCACAACATCAGATGTGATCATCCTGATCACGACTCCGGATATCGCATCCATCAAGAATTGCAGCCAGTTTTTGAATCTGGCCGACATGAGCGGGATTGAGCGCGACCGCATAGTTTTTGTGTTGAACAGGTTTGACCGGAATCTGCATATCGATCCGGCAAAGGTTGGCAATCGCTTGAACCAGGCAATCAACCTGACCATCCCCATGGATGAAGCATATATCATACGATCCATCAATAAAGGCGTACCGTTATACATCGAAAACCGAACCCATCCAGTCAGCATGAGCTTCCAGAAATTAGCTTCTATGGTAAAAGAGAAGGTAACTAAACAGGATGAGAATGCTTATGCCCAGGCAGGACTGAAATAATCAGGGTGGATTGATTTTGGAGGTTACTAATGGCTTTGCTTAAAAGGTTCAATACAGGTGATTCAGGAAATCTTCCACCCCGGGAACAGGGTGGCAATAATGGTTCTGGAACAGATGGCAACCGTCCAGCTCCACCTCCTATGAATCCACAACCTCGCCCGGCAATGGCTGCGAATATGACTACCAGCATGGAAGGATTAACTGAATTCAAGAATCGGGTTCAAAATAAACTTCTTGCCACGCTGGAGCCTACAACCGACATGACCCGCAAGGAACAATTGCGGCAGCAGATCGAACGGGTTATTGACGAGATGATCATTGAAGAACATATGACCATCTCAAGACCTGAGAAACTCAGGCTTCACGAATCGATTTGCGCGGAACTTCTGGGGTTTGGACCTCTAGATCCTCTTCTGGATGACGAAGCTATCACAGAAATCATGGTCAATGGCGCGAAACACATTTACGTGGAAAAGCGTGGAAAGATCATTAAATCAAATCTGACCTTCGAAAGTGATGACCACGTGCTGCGGATCATTGACCGTATCGTTTCTCCTCTCGGCCGTAGGATCGACGAATCAAGTCCATATGTTGATGCCCGTCTACCGGATGGCTCGCGCGTTAACGCCGTCATTCCGCCGATTTCCCTGGTTGGCCCGGTTTTGACCATTCGTAAATTTTCCAAGCGGCCCATTACCGTTGAGCAATTGATTGGCTATGGCTCCATCACTCCTGAAGCCATGCAATTTCTGAAAGCCTGCGTTGAAGCCCGATTAAACATTGTGATCTCCGGTGGTACCGGTTCCGGTAAAACCACCCTTCTGAATGTATTATCCAGTTTTATTCCCGGTGACGAACGTATCATAACCATTGAAAACGCGGCAGAGCTCCAGTTGCAGCAGGAACACGTCGTGACCATGGAATCACGTCCGATGAACATTGAAGGAAAGGGAGAGATCACAATCCGTGCGCTTGTGGTGAACGCCCTTCGTATGCGGCCCGATCGCATAATCGTCGGTGAAATCCGCGACGAAGCCGCGCTGGATATGCTGCAGGCAATGAACACCGGTCATGAAGGTTCCATGACCACCCTCCACTCCAACAGTCCACGGGATACACTGGCTCGTCTGGAAACCATGGTCCTTATGGCTGGTATGGACCTTCCTGTTCGCGCTATTCGCGAGCAGGTATCTTCCGCTATTGACCTGATCATCCACCAGGATCGTATGCGTGATGGTACACGCAAGGTAACATACATGACTGAGGTTCTGGGTATGGAAGGTGATGTCATCACCACCACAGATGTATTCGCTTTTGAACAGGCCGGTATCGAAAATGGACAGATCATTGGTATGTTACGTCCCAGCGGTCTCGTTCCGAAATTTATTGAAAAGATCCGTGCTTCCGGTATTAATCTACCCACATCCATTTTCGGTCTTGGACGGAGATAACTACTTTTGACTGAACCAGGAATTTTCAGGACTATGAACAGGATGCTCCCATGAGTCTGGTAGTCTTCTTCTTGATTGGAGGAAGTGTTGCCGTATTGCTCCTGATCATTGGCATCATAGTTTCTGTCCGCAGCGAACGGGACATAGTCGACGAACGCCTTGGACAATACGTCGACGCAGCCGTCGTTGAGGAGGAGATAAAGCAACAGGCTGCCACGCCTTTAACCAACTGGATCAATCGCCGTGTTGAAGGCTCTTCACTTGGTGACAGATTATCCAAGAATATTGCACGGGCTGACCTGAAACTGAAACCGGGTGAATTCATTGCCACAATGATCATTGCGGCTTTTGGTGTTGGCCTGGTACTCTGGTTCTTCAGCGGCCAAAATATTATCCTTGGAATTTTGGGGGCAATGGGTGGGTTGTATCTTCCCTTTATGTACTTGAAAAGACAACAGGGCAAACGTCTGATCAAATTCAATGAACAGCTCCCTGATATGTTGAACCTGATGGTCAACGGTCTGCGTGCCGGTTTTTCAACTATGCAAGCCATGGAAGCTGTAAGCCGTGAAATGCCACCCCCAATCTGCGATGAATTCCGACGTGTTGTTCAGGAAATGCAATTGGGTGTGACCATGGAGAAATCACTGGACAACCTGTTGCGTCGTATTCCCAGTGACGACCTTGACCTTGTAATCACCGCCATCAATGTTCAACGCGAGGTTGGTGGCAACCTCGCAGAGATCATGGACACGATCAGCTATACGATCCGTGAACGTGTCCGCATCAAAGGCGAGATCCGTGTACTGACCGCACAGGTCATGTATTCAGGTCGGTTTTTGGCTATGTTGCCTCTTTTTGTGATCGGCATCCTTTACCTGCTAAACCGCCAGTATATGGAGGAGTTCTTTAAACCAGAAAACTCTCCATGCGGGTATATCGCCCTGGCGGTAGGCGCTTTGCTCATCTTCATTGGTTATATGGTTATGAACAAACTGGGCGATATAGAAGTCTAGTCGGTTTTAGAATGGATGTGAATTATGTCTAACATCTTGATCGGATTTCTCATTCTCATCGGAGTTGTTTTGATTGTGGCGGCCATACTCGTCGTCATTGGCCTCCGCAATCCATCTTTTCAGAACAATCGTATTCTGCAGGAACGGTTGGAAGAGATCAATACCACAGGCGAAGTAGTCAACCTGGAAAAACTTGAACTTTCCCTGCCATTTTCTGAGCGTGTGATCTATCCGGTTGCCCGTAAATTGGGTGAAATAGCCATCCGCTTTACGCCTCAAAACGCGCTTCAGAACACCGCCAAGAAACTGGAACTTGCCGGAAGTCCGGGTAAATTGGACCCGACCATGATGATGGCCCTCCAATTCATTTCCTTTGTTTTCTTCGGCGGTATGCTTTTCCTGGTCTTTTCTATGGCACATGTCAACTGGCCTCTGGGAATCGTCATTCTCATTGTGCTGATCTTTTCCCTTCTGGGGTTCTTTATTCCTCAACTCTTACTGAGTTCTGCAATCAACCGCCGCCAGAAAAATGTCCGCCGTGCCATGCCAGACGCCCTTGATCTTTTGACCATTTGTGTGGAAGCAGGTCTGGGATTTGATGCCGCCATGTCGAAAGTGGCAGAAAAATGGGAGACCGAACTGAGCCTGGCGTTTGCCCGGGCAATTCGGGAAGTGCAACTTGGAAAACTGCGGCGTGAAGCTCTGCGTACCATGGCAGAAAGAATTGGTATCCCGGAAATGACAAGTTTTGTCGCAGCTGTCATTCAGAGTGAGCAACTTGGTGTCAGTCTGGCCAAGGTGTTGCGGATCCAATCTGATCAGATGCGTATCCGGCGCCGCCAACTGGCAGAAGAGGAAGCACATAAAGTCCCGATTAAAATGCTGGTTCCAATGGCATTGCTGATCTTCCCTTCATTGATGATCGTACTGCTAACACCAGCCGCCTTCCGCTTGATGCATTCCGCCCTTGGAGGAATGTTCCAATAGACAAGAATCAGGTCCCTCCGACTGCTGCCGTCCACCGGCAGCAGTTTTCTTATAAACTCAACAATGGTCTCTGGAAAGCCCTTGATTGGATATTTCCGCCCATATGTCCTGGTTGCCAGAAACCGGGTGAACGGCTTTGTAATGACTGCCGCTCCTCCATCAAATTTATCGATGGTCCAGTTTGCCCGATTTGTGGGGAACCGGGAAAAAACAAGAATACTTGTGAAGATTGTAAAAAAAAACCACCTGCTTTTGATATGCTCCGATCTGCAACCATGTTTGACGGTGTTACCCGCGAAGCTTTGCATCGTTTGAAATACAATAATGATACCGGGATGGGAGAAATACTCGCTTCAATCCTCGTAGAGCGATTTCAAAATTTAGATTGGCCGGTTGATCTTGTTACCTCAGTTCCCCTCAGTAGGGAACGATTTCGTTCAAGGGGTTATAACCAGGCTGAATGCATTGCCAGACCATTCGCAGCAATTATCGGAAAACTCTATTCTTCAACGGCAATTAAACGGATCAAAGACACCAGAAGCCAAATTGACCTTTCAGCCGTTGAAAGACGGAAAAATGTTTCAGGCGCTTTTTATGCAAACATTTCGCAAGTTGCCTTAAAATCTGTAATAATAATAGATGATGTATCCACTACAGGTTCAACCATTTCAGAATGTGCCAGTGCTCTAAAATTGGCTGGAGCCCAAAAAGTATTTGCCCTGACCCTGGCAAGGGCTCCGCTAAAGAAAACCGGGAGAACAGGTGGATCTATCAAATAAGCTGTCAAGGAGGCTTCTATGGATTTCAAGGTCGAAATTTCAGCTAAGAACATGGAGGTAACAGAACGAATAAGTGACTATATCAATAAGAAGGTGGCAAAATTTGACAGGTTGCTTCCACTCATTGATGAAGTCAAAATCGATCTCTCGCATCTTAAAAATGCCCGAAATATGAACGATCGTAATGTTGCCCAGATCACCATACGGGGAAAAGGATATATCCTCCGGGCGGAAGAGCGGGCAGATGATGTATTTACCGCTCTTGATGCCACCCTCGATAAGATGCAGCGGCAGATCGAAAGGTATAAAGGGAAAAGGGAACGTGGACGTGGAGATGGAACACCGGCTTCAGCCATTGCTCCGTTAGAATCTGAGATTGAAGAACGCTCTGCAGAACCTTCTGTTGTCCGGAGAAAAGAATTCACGCTGGTCCCCATGGATGAGTCTGAAGCGATTGAACAAATGGCCCTTCTTGGACATGAAAACTTCTTCATTTTTTACAATGCAAATACCAGTCAGATAAATGTTTTGTATCGTCGGCGTGATGGTAGTTTTGGTTTGATCGAACCAAAAGTTGGATAGCCACATTCAGGGTTTTTACAACCGGGAAAAGGGAAAATCCTTTTCCCGGTTCGTTTATTCTTCCAGGGAAATGGACGGACAGGTTGCAAGAGTCTTCCTTTTTTCCACGATCCATGCATAAATACTCAGCGAAGTACCTATGAGGAGAAGGACTCCAAGCAGAAGAAATACGATTCGCATACTTTCAACCTGAATGGTTGGCTCAGCTGCGGTTGCTCCTTCACTGAGAAAACCAGTTTGAGTGAAAACCAGCGAGGTCCAGAACGCACCAATTATCGCCACACCACTTGTTTGTCCCAGTGTTCGGCTGATAGCCAGAAGTCCGGATACAACACCCATTCTATTGGGTGCAGCGTTACTCAAGATGGCAGAGTTATTCGGGCTCTGGAACAGCCCCATGCCAATTCCCAATGGCATATAGATCAGGACAAAATCCTGCCATGTGGTTTGGGTAGAAAACCGTGTTAGATTGAAATAACCCAGACTTAGAACGGATAAACCGATTACCGTCAATAACCTGAAACCATATCGATCAGATAACCAACCGGCGATTGGTCCAGAAATACCAAGCGCGACTGGGAAAATGGCCATAAGCAGTCCGGCAAGTTCCGGATCGTATCCCAGAACATTCTGCAAATAAAACGGCATAAGCAATACCGTGCCGGCACTGGCAATAAATGTCATCAAACCTGTGACAAGATTGATCCGGAACAATCCATTTTCAAACAGTGACAGATCAATTACAGGTTGTGGAATACTTTTTTCTGTTCGAATGAATAGAAAAAGGAACATGATAAATGCTGCAAACAAACATATTGTCTGAAAGGATAGGAATCCATAATCCTGGGAAAATGTTAGACCAAATAAAAGCGAAGTTAGAGACGCAAAGAGAAGAAATGCTCCCCAAAAATCAAATTTTTCACCATGCCGGCGTGAATCAACAGGCAGTGAACGGATTGCTATACCAACCGCAATAATACCCACCGGAATATTAACAAAAAAAATCCAATGCCAACCGAAATTGGCCAAAATCAATCCACCGAGAGTAGGTCCCAGTATGATCCCCAGGGACACCGCCAGCCCGCTAAAACCCAATGCCTGCCCGCGCTGTTCGGGAGGGAATCCTTCAGCCAGTAAAGCTGGTCCCAAGGCCATTAAAAATGCACCGCCTATTGCCTGAAGGACACGAAACAAGATCAGATATTCCACCCGGGAAGATATTCCGCAGAGGAACGAACCAACCATAAACACCAGGAAACCGCTGATATACAGGGTTTTCTTGCCAACCATGTCAGCGAGTCGCCCGATTCCAAGCAATAGAACGGTGATGGTTAACAGGTAGGATAAAACCACCCACTGGACAGCCGCGAAACTGGCATCCAATGCCTTCTCAAATGTTGGTAATGAGATATTTACGATGCTGCTGTCAATTGTGGCCAGGAATACGCCAAAGGAGACTGAAACCAGCACCTGCCACTTTTTGGAATAATCAATAACTGTCATATCTTTTAAATTATTCTTGACCAATACAAATAACCTGCTGATTATATCATGCAGGGCTTTTCATCGATTACAATCGATGCCATGTTTATATTTCTTTCCAAATTCCTGCCATTATTCATCTATCCTGTTGGCCTGACAACACTCTTATTCCTCCTTGGCTTGGTTTTCTCCCGTAAACAGAAAATCTCTCGAGTACTTTTTATTTTCGCCTTTGTTGTACTTTTTTGTGGCGGAAACCGGTGGTTTTCCTATACACTGGCCCGTTCACTTGAATGGCAATATTTACCTTCACCGGAAAGCCTTTCTGCGGATGCGATTGTTGTACTCGGTGGAGGAACAGAATCTGCCCTGTATCCACGAAACTCTGTTGAGGTCAATAGTGCCGGTGACCGGTTGATCCATGCGGCGGACCTGTATCATTCCGGCGCAGCGCCGGTTGTAATCTTGAGTGGCGGGAAGATCGAGTGGATGGAATCAACCGACGACTCCCCGGCATCTGATATGCGGGAGATTCTATTGAAATTGGGAGTTCCCGACGATTCCCTTATCCTTCAATCCAAATCCCGGAACACCTATGAAGATGCCTTGTATTCCTCAGAAATACTGAAGGATAAGGGTTACAGTAATATCATCCTTGTTACATCAGCCATGCATATGCCCCGTTCTGTGGCCCTTTTTAAAAAACAAGGTCTGAATGTCATCCCCTCCCCGACTGATTTCACACTGACCGAGGACGGCTGGGCAAGAACGTTTTCACCCAATTTGGAAACCTTCCTGGTCAATCTTCTTCCCAACTCAAGTTCCCTGGGATTGACTACGAACGTGGTCAAGGAATATATCGGGTATGCCATTTATAGCCTGAGAGGTTGGTTATAGAGTTTTCTGATCAGGGATTACAGACCCGACCAGAAAGCCCCCTTGCCTGATTCATACGTGCA
>CAYRHB010000010.1:0-15348 GCA_964424035.1 uncultured Leptolinea sp. | reverse complement strand
TTTTTTTTTTTTTATTGGTTTAAAATCCCCTTAAAAAATCCCCTTGGCCGTTTTATTTTTGCAGTTTGCTATACCAGACGAACGGTTTTTGGGTGGCTGTATCCCCCTGGCAATCTTGTAAATACCGGGATTTCGGTTTATGATAGTAATGTGACACAGGAACTCGCTTATGCGGGTTTATTGGTGTGTGTGTCAATGCGACGAACTTGCACCGCTAATCCACCAGATCACACAGTAGGCAATTGAGGACGGTAGCGAGAAAATGAGTGTAATGATTGATATTGTAAAAACATTTTGGCAAAACCTGCAATTTGGTGTTGTGTCTGACCAGGTTGGCTCATGGAGTTATCTGATCATCGCATTGCTGGTTGCCGTTGAAGGCCCTATTGTCACCCTCCTCGGTTCGGCTGCATCTGCATCAGGCTATTTGAAAACGGGATTGGTACTTGCCGCAGCAGCAGGTGGAAATATAACAGCCGACGTTGTCTGGTACAGACTAGGCTATGCAGGAAAGATGGAATGGTTGCAACCATACCAACGTTGGTTGGGTATCAAACCCCGCCAGATGACAAATCTCATAAAAGGGATGCATGAACACGCTTCGAAGATCTTGTTCTTTGCAAAGCTCTCCTCTGGATTGATGATTCCATCACTTCTGGCGGCAGGCATTGCCAGAGTTCCTCTAAAAAAATGGCTTCCCACTTTATTTATTGGGGAAATGATCTGGACCGGTACCCTGGTCTTTATTGGGTATCATGCCACTATTATGCTCTCATCCATTTCAAAAGGGATCGAATATATTCTACTGGGTGCCTCCCTGGTATTCCTTTTTGTTATGGTATATTTCATCCGTCGCACACTGCGGAACAGTGCAGAATTTGACGACAGCGTAGAAGAATAACTTCTTCATCGAAAAAACATCATCATAGGACGGCTCTATGCGGATCCTGATTACAGGCTGCACATATTATCCATCTCGGAATGGTCAATCAATCTTTACAATAAATCTGGCTGAAGGCCTCGCCGCACAGGGAAATCACGTGCTGGCTGTCATCCCATCATTGGATGGCAAGGAGACTATTTTTGAACGGAACGGCGTTCTGGTCCAAAAGATACGGGCGGTGGACCTGAGCTGGATCCATTCTGAAACGACCATGACATTTTTCCCCGGACCTCAAGTACGGACAATTCTGGATGAATTCAATCCCGATATTATTCATATTCACGATCATTACCCGATCAGTAATACATTTGTGACAGAAGCCAGAAAACGGGGAATTCGCATCGTGGGGACAAACCATTTTGTTCCAGACAACCTCGCCCCGTATATTCCTGGTTCTGCTCATTTCGCAAACCTTCTTAGCAAGATTATGTGGAAATGGATGTTGTTCACATTCAATCAGCTTGATTTTGCAACGGCCCCATCCCGTACGGCAGCAGATATCCTGCGTGAGCAAAAGATCAAATTACCGGTTTACCCCATTTCGTGTGGAGTAGACACAAACCGTTTCAAACCGGATCCCGCCATTGATCGAAAAAAATGGCGCCAAAAGTACGGACTTGATCTTGAAAAACCGGTATTTCTCTTTGTTGGCCGTGTCGATAGTGAAAAGAAAATTGACATATTGATCCAGGCTCTTAAAGAAAGAAAAAAGAATGATATCCAACTGGTAATTGCCGGTGAAGGATCAAATAAAAAACATTTAGAACAGATGGTACGAAACCTGAATCTTGAGGAACAGGTCCATTTTCTTGGGTTTGTACCGAATGAAGACTTGCCATCATTGATCAACGCGATTGATGTATTCACGATGCCAAGCGAAGCCGAACTGCTATCCATCGCATCATTGGAAGCCATGGCATGCGCCAAACCTTTATTGCTGTCAGATGCTCGTGCATTGCCCGAATTGGTGCATAACGGTGAGAACGGTTTTCTTTTCCACGCAGGAAGTTCACATGATGCAGCCGAAAAGATCGACCTTCTTCTTGAATTATCTGATAAGTGGCAGGCAATGGGGAATGAAAGCCTGTTGTTGGCACAGTCACACACACTTGAAAACACAATTGCTGCATATAGCATGCTGTATTATGCACTTGTCGCAGGACGAAGTCTTCCTAACCCACAGACCGAGTGGTTGGCAGTACGACCTGGATCCACTTCCCTAAAGAAATATCCCTCAGTCAATTAATAATCTGGATACAAAAAGAACCGTGACCAAATTGAATCACGGTTCTTTTCTTATAAATTCTTGTTATTTTGTTTGTTTATACCGGAACAGGCTGGCACCCTCAACAGTCCCAATCAATTCTACCCTGTCAGAGAACATGCGCTTGTATGGATCACTCTCTGTGATCATATAGATGTTGCCGTAAACATAATCCAAACCGATACGATTGAAGTATTCCGTGGTCTTCCCCCGTCTCATGCGTTGGAAGTAATCCGGACTGTTGATCAATCCATCCAAATTGATGATGGTCCTATCATTAATGAAATAGGCAACAATCCCACCCCCGGTTGTTCCAATCGTGGAACCCGGTTCCGTATAAGTTTCCAGGGCATGAGCGCCGCCAAGATATGCTTCTTCGAATTCTGGAGCCACCTGATATGGAAAAAGATTCAGGATATACGAGGCAAATGGAACTACCAGTATCAAGCCAATGATCACCCCACCCGCTTGATATACACGTATGTTCGTGGTTTTTGATCGCAGCCATTCAATTATGCAGTCGATTAATACACCACCTGCCAGGACAATCAAAACCATTTCACTGATCCAATACCAGGTTAATGTCTCAATATAAGTCGTTGACTTATAGCTGGTGATCTGTGCCATACAACCAATGAAAAAGGGGATTAAATAAAACCGGTCAACCAGTTTAATAAATCTCTTCCAGTTGCTTTTGATAAATATTCCGGAAACCACCATAAGAACAATACTATTTACAAGGACAAGAATGCGGTGAATTGCTTTCTGGTCTCCATTAAATTTGAAAATTCCTTCTATCAGATTTGCCATATCATGCGGCGTTTGTGTAGCCAGGGCAAACGGGCCGATATTGACCTGTGGAGTGATCAGATGGGTAAGAAAAACCTTATAGTTATCGACAGGAAATCCGTAAACCGTATTGGGTAACGTTCCCCACCAGCGCTTTATTTGTCCACTGACCGGCATTTCAGTCCCAAAATAGGATTTATTAAATCCCAGATATGCGCCTACCGTTATTCCCACAGGCAAACCCAGGTACATGGCAAACTTCAGCCGGCGCAACCACTTTTGCGTCTGTGATTCGCCTGGAACAACCAGTGAATTGAAATGTTTGAACAGAGCCCAAACCAAAACAGCCAGAACAACAAATCCATTGTCAATACGACTCAGAAAAGTAAAAATGGCGGCAATGCCAAGATTCAGGAAGTCGCGTTCTGTTAATGTTCCCCCGTCCTTCTTTATGTCCAACCGGGATGCCAGATAAATCAATATCGTCACCGTCAATGCATTAACGGTGGATTCCATTCCAAGAGTGACAGTGATGGTATGGACCCGGATGGAAAAAGCCCAGAACAACGCCGCGACCACACCGGCAAAGACCGCCTTATTTTCATTAAATAGCCGCCAGATCAACACCACAGTCGCAGCATTCATCAATCCGGCAAGAAATATGACGATCCTCAACGGGACCACCAAGTTGACATTTGCCAGTAAAAAAATAGGAACACAGATCATCATCCAAAGCGGATGAAAGCCATTTGTCCGGCTGATGCCATCAAAGGAAATATCCCTTCCCAGGCCAATATTTTGCGCCGTCTTAAAGTAATAGAACGCATCATCCGTCGTGAACCAGTTCATCAGGCTATTGGCAGGAGTCAATGAGATATAAATGTGGACTATCAAAATGACAGCCACAAGAAAAACTTCAAATGGAGATCTCAATATCTTCGAACGCAATGAACCCTCCGAAATCGATGCAATAAAACCGGGGCGTATTGCCCCGGAAAACACCGGCAATTGTACCAGATGCGACCCCAATAAGCTCATTGGGTGATAAAATCGCAACGCGATGAAACTGGCAGTCAACTATTCACCACAGGCCGCTGAATTATTTCAATCCGGTCAAATCAATTTTGAACTTTTTAAAACACCCAACTGGGAGGATATGGTGGCGGATGCCAGCAAGATACTTCCGGTTTATGTACACTTCAATTTGAATATAGGAAATGGCAAATTATTGGACGTGGACTGGCAGGAAATTGATAACTTCCTGAATAGAACAGAAACATCCATGGTCAATCTTCATGTTGTCTCACCGGCTGATCTCGATCCTTGCGATCAGGTTCAAGTGGAAAAAGTCCTTGATGGAATTGTTGAAGATGTGACAAACATCTGCCAACACTATGGATCTGACCGGGTGATCACAGAGAATGTCCCTTTCACAAAAAACGGAAAAGAATATCTACAACCTGTTGCTTTACCGTCGTTCTTCCAAAGGCTTGTCGCTGAAACAGGATGCGGGATGCTGCTAGACCTTGCTCACGCTGCCATAACAGCCCATTCATTACAGACCGATCCAATTTCCTTTTTCTCTGAATTTCCTGTTAGACGTATCAAGGAAATCCATGTTACCGGACTGGGGCTTCATAACGGGGAAATCCACGATCACATGAAAATGCAGGACCGTGATTGGACTATGTTTGAAGCTGCCATTGATCGGATTCGATTTGGCGATTGGCAATCCCCCGAAATTATTGCTTTTGAATATGGTGGAACCGGGGCGCCTTTTATCTGGAGAAGTGAATCCGATGTACTCCTGGAGCAAGTTCCGCGGCTTCATCAAATGGTTCATAATGGCAACGGATAAGACTCATCCGGATAACGACCCTATTGGTGGAGAAGGAACAGGTGAAACAGAATACTGGTTTTACCAGTGTGTGGCACCTGAATGCAATTTACGATTCCCGGCTCCAGAACTGAAGCGGATGATCTGCCCTGTGTGCCAAACTGCAGTCGAAAAAAAAGAGAGTTATAAAACCGGATCCATCCTTCCCTCTCAGAAGATACCCGGTTCAGGCAGAATCTCTGTTCTTCTGGATAATCTACGGTCTGCCTATAATGTTGGATCAATCCTTCGAACAGCGGATGGCGCCGGTTTTGAACATGCCTACCTCTGTGGTATCTCCCCCACTCCTGAACAATCAAAACTGGCAAAAACCGCGTTGACAGCTGAAATACACACGTCCTGGTCACACCACAATAACGGTATTTCTTTGATTAAGGAATTAAAAGACAGTGGATTTTCCATCATTTGTCTTGAAACTGCGCAGAATGCCAAAAACCTTTTTCAATTCAACTGGTCTGATAACAGGAAAGCGGTGCTTGTGGTAGGAAATGAAATTTACGGGATTGATCCGGCCATACAAAGATTGGCCGATCACATCGTTTATCTGCCCATGGCCGGGTTTAAACAATCGTTAAATGTGGCCGTCTCATTTGGTATAGCTGCCTATTTTTTTATTCACCAACATCCGGTAGAATCGGAACTCTAACATTAAAACCCAGGATTAAATATGCGTTCTTTTGCTCATCTGACACCCGCTTACATCTTCCATCGTCTGGCTGATCGCATCTATAGAGCCAACCATCCGGATCATCCCTGGTTGACACCAGATGCTATAGTCTTCCTCTCAGGTAAATTGAAGCCGGATTTTATCGGTTTGGAATACGGGTCCGGTCGCAGTACAACCTGGTTTGCCGCCCGGGTTGCGAAACTGACCAGTGTGGAACACAATCCAGATTGGTTTAATCGGGTGAATGAAGAGATAAAACATTTAGGTCTATCCAATGTAAGATATTTCCAATTTCCGAAACCGGAAGATAAACTGTCTCTGAACGAGACTGTGCTATCACCATATGTACATGTTTCCAATGACCTGGACAAAGACAGCCTGGATTTTGCCCTTGTAGATGGAGTTGTTCGGCCAGCCTGTGTTCTACGAACCATACCGCTTCTAAAAAAAGGCGGCTTGTTAATTATTGATGACGCCAACCACTACCTTCCCTGCAATTCGAAAGCTCCCAATACCCGTTCCATCCAGGAAGGCCCATTAAATGATGATTGGGAGAGAGTAGAAACCGGGCTTCGAGGTTGGGAATCTGCATGGTTTGGAAACGGAATAAAAGAAACAGCGGTCTTCACTAAGCCGGTTGATTGATCTTCAGGATTTCGTAATTCAATAAACCGGATTTCATTTCCTGGTATAAAATACCTGTACATCACCATGCCTTCTATGAGCAAAAAGTGGAGTGACACGGAATGAAGGGAAGAGCCGCAATCCTGATACTTCTGGGTATCCTGATCGTTCTGGGTGCAGTTATCGGGATTATTGTGATTCAACTTTTCTACCGGCAGCCATATGTGCCGCCTTCAACTTTGGCGGCTATGATGTCATTAACACCGGTTGAAGGTACCCCGGGAACAACCACTCCGATGCGGATTATGACAGCCACTGTCCCGGCGCCTGAAAATCCGGTTCCGCCCGAAGTGCCTCTACCATCACCGGAATTAATTAACACACCCGGTCCAACAGATACTCCGGGACCGCTGAAAGAGGTTTGTGGCACAACCGGGTCTTATATCATTCTTGGGATCCTTACAGATGTGACCAATCCGGATCTGGATATGGATGGAGCGATCGGATTCCGGGTCATCCAGGTCGATTTCAGCCGGGAGCGGATCATTGTCTATGCAATACCGCCCGAGTTGGTGTTACCCGGCGCCAATCTTCAACCCTACGGGCGTACAAGCGCAACACTCACAGATGCGTTCGACATCATATATAACGTGGAACGCAGCAATGCGGATGCCGTTTCTCTGGCTGCCACCGGAATTGCGCAAATGATCAATGAAAATTTGGGAATTCTGGCTTCGCACTATATGGTTATTGACACAGCCGCCGTTGAGGACTTTGTCAACGATATGGGATCAATGGATGTAAAAGTCAGCGCAACGTATGTTACGGATGAATTTGATTTTCCACGCGGTTCCCAAAAACTTGATGGCAATCTTATTCGACGCTATATGGTAGCGAAAAGTCAGGAAAAAGGGAGTGAATGGGACCGCGTATTAAGGCAGAACGATGTAATAAATGCGTTCAGAACGTATGCAAAAAATGAAGACCCGATCCGTTTTGCTTCCAACTTTATCAATCAACGGGAAGACGGTTTTATCAGTAGTCTATCATTTACACAGATCCGGCAATTGATCTGCCTTACCAATACCATTGACTCTGTCCGGATAAGGTTTTACACCATGCCTGTCAGTCGTCTGAACCTCGTGGAAGATGGAACCATTACAATGTCCGACCAGTTATCCTTGCAGGCAAACATAGCAAACGCACTTGGTGGAACAGGCGAATAATCACAATCTTATAATGGGATTAACATGCAGAAATATATTGCTGCCATTGATCAGGGAACCACGAGCACACGCTTTATTATTTTTGATAAAGATGGAAAAATTGCCGCAGTAGACCAGAAGGAACATCAACAATTCTATCCACAATCAGGTTGGGTTGAACACGATCCGATGGAAATCTGGATTCGCACTCAGGAAGTGATCTTGAATGCGTTACAAAAATCCGGCATACATCCATCAGAGATTGCCGCGCTAGGGATCACAAACCAGCGGGAAACTACTGTAGTCTGGGATAAAACCACCGGTCAGCCTTTATACCCGGCAATTGTCTGGCAGGATACACGTACCGACGAAATTTGCGCCAGTTTCGCCCGAGAAGGCGGGCAAGACCGGCTGCGTGAAAAAACGGGTTTGCCCCTTGCCACATATTTCTCCGGTCCAAAAATCAAATGGTTGATGGAAAATATTCCGCATGTGGCCGAAGCCATTGAACAGGATCGGGCACTTGTTGGGACGATCGATACCTGGTTGGTATGGAATCTGACCGGTGGCAAGAATGGCGGACTTCATATCACTGACGGCAGCAACGCCTCCCGCACCCTGCTGATGGACCTGAAAAACAGCCGCTGGGATAAAGAACTGACAGAATTAATGGGTATCCCTCCCGCAATTCTCCCGGATATCCGCCCTTCTTCTCAGGTCTATGCCCAGGCACATGGAATTTTGGAAGGGATTCCCATTGCATCCATCCTGGGTGATCAACAGGCAGCCCTGTTCGGCCAAACCTGCTTCAATCCGGGCGAAGCGAAGAATACCTATGGAACCGGCTGCTTCATGCTCCTCAATACAGGAACAGGGCCGATACCAAGCCGGAACGGCTTGCTTACAACATTTGGATATCAATTGGAAGGACAACCTCCGGTGTTTTGCCTCGAAGGGTCCATCGCCATCTCTGGCGCGCTTGTCCAGTGGCTGCGGGACAATATTGGCATAATCCAATCATCCAGCGAAATCGAAGTGCTTGCGTGCAGCGTTGAAGATAATGGTGGGGTTTACATCGTACCTGCTTTTTCCGGATTATTTGCCCCTTACTGGCGAAGTGATGCCCGTGGAGTGATCGTTGGTTTAACCCGTTTTGTCAATAAAGGTCATATTGCCAGAGCAGCCCTGGAAGCCACGGCATTTCAAACCAGGGAAGTGCTTGACGCCATGCGCTCAGATTCAGATATTGATCTGCAGAGTCTTAAAGTGGATGGTGGTATGGTAGTGAATGACCTGTTGATGCAATTCCAGGCGGATATTCTAAATGTCCCGGTCACCCGGCCCCGGATAACCGAAACGACTTCTTTAGGAGCCGCGTACGCTGCCGGTCTGGCAGTTGGCTTCTGGAAGTCACAGGATGAATTACGTGAGAAGTGGGCAGCAGATAAAACCTGGAAACCAGCCATGGTTTCCACCCAACGTGACCGGTTGTACGGCGGGTGGAAGAAGGCTGTTACTCGTTCATTTGATTGGATTGACTGAGAATATGCCTGAAAAACCCAAAATAATAATCATCGGAGCCGGCTTTACAGGCTGTGCCCTGGCATATGACCTGACCCTTCGCGGGTTTGCCGTCACTGTAGTTGACCGGGGAGAGATATGCTCCGGCACTTCCGGAAGAACTCATGGATTGTTGCATTCCGGGGTTCGATATTGTGTCAATGATCCGGAAGCCGCACGGGAGTGCATTGAAGAAAATATCATCCTCAGGCGTATCGCGAAACAATGTATTGAATACAACAAAGGTATCTCCATTGCATTCACAGATGAAGAAATGTCCTATCGGGATGAGTTTGCAAAAGGTGCAGATCAATGTGGCATTCCCATCCGCTGGATGGAAAAAGGAGAGATCATCCAACGGGTTCCAGCCATTAATCCATCGCTGCTGGGCGGATACGAAGTCCCTGATGGTTCATTTGATCCACTTCGCCTGACATTGGCTTTTGCTGCCAGTGCCAGGAACCGTGGAGCTATTTTTCTGCCTTTCCATCAGGTTGAAAAGATCCAGGTTGACGGAGCTTCATGCGTACATTCCATTACAGTACTGAATCGGCATATCGGTCAATGTATAGAGATGTTTGCCGACCTGTTTATCAGTGCCACCGGTGCCTGGGCGGAAAGTATTGCCAGACTGGCCGGTGTTAATGTCCCGGTAATTCCATCACCCGGTGTCATGGTTGCCTTTGAACAACGGATGAGTGATCTGGTTCTCAACAGGTTGTTTTATCCGGGTGATGGCGACATTATCATTCCCCAGCGTAGGATGTCTGTTATTGGTACTACTTCCTTTGAAGTGGATAATGCGGACTACATTCCCGTTGACCCGCAACAGGTTCGCGCCATGATCGGCCGGGCAGCGGAGATGATACCCGCGATTAAAAATATAAAAATTCGAGGAAGCTATATGTCTGCCCGGCCACTTATCAGTACAGGCCTGGATGCCCGAAGCCTATCCCGGACTTACAAATGCTTCGACCATTAAGCCGACCAGGGTTTGCGCGGCTTGAAAACAATTACCGGTGTAAAAGCCACTACCTGCAGGATCATGGCGGAAAAGGCAGCTGACCTTGTCTGCTCAAAATTCAAAATGGAAAAGCCGTGTACTACTGCAGATAAAGAATTGGACTCATACCGGACATATTACAGACAACAGGTAGCATTATGACTGACAGGTTATGGAATATTACCCTTCGAATTCGCCGCCAACTGGAAAACGAAGACAACTTCACATGGCAGGAGTTCACGCTTGAAATAGACCCTGATGAAACGGTCTTGGACGCTGTGGAACGCGTCTGGGCATTTCACGACCGTTCACTTACATTCAGGCATGCCTGCCACCATTCCACCTGCGGGGCCTGCGGCATGCGCGTGAATGGTGTCGAGAAGTTAACCTGTATAACGCCAATTCATTCTGTCACGCACAATAACGGTATGGTCAAAATTGAGCCGTTGAGGAACTTCCCAATCGTGTCAGATCTTGTGGTAAACATGTCACGATTTTTTCAGGACCTTGAAAGTATGCGGTCTCCGCAGATCATTTCAAATGATCAGGCAAGACTGCCATATGAAGAATTGACGGTCACCCAAAGTGACCTTGAGAGGTTGGCAGATTGTATTGAATGCGGATTGTGTGTTTCAGCCTGTCCGGTTGCAGCCACTGATATCACATACCGGGGTCCTGCTTCGTTGGCTGGATTGCAACAATCGCTTGCAGCAGGTTTGCCGGAAGTATCTGCCGGTCTGGCTGATGATCAATCGGGTGCCTGGCGCTGCCATAGTGCATTCGAATGTTCAGCTGTTTGCCCGTCACATGTGGAACCCGGTTTCCGGATCATGGATTTAAGAAAGAAGATCATGAGAGAGAAATTCATCCGATGGTTTGGGCGAAAGGAGATGCAAGAATGAACGGCACTCCTTCACCCAAAAAGATCTGGCAATGGTTTGACCCGCGTGGACGCAAAGCAGGGACCTGGGGTTTTATGCTCAACCGGATCACCGGGCTTGGCCTTCTCTTATACTTCGTGATCCATATGGCCGTTTTACAACAATTGACCCGCGGTCCGGAAGCTTACGACGGGTTCGTTTCACTTATGAAGAATCCCGTATTCCTTGTTGGCGAACTCCTTGTCATAGCCGCAGGGATCATGCACGGACTCAATGGGATCCGTCTTGGACTGACCAGTTTTGGGATAGGTGTTCGATATCAATTAAGGATGTTGATCATTGTTGGTGTATTTTCACTGATTGGTATTCTGTATTTCGGAATCCATATGTTTGGAGGTGGTTGATCCATGAACTCAATCCACCCCGGGAGAAATCACGAAAACGCCCTTCTCTGGTTCATCAAGTTATTGGCCGGTGGAATGATTTTTGTTTTCCTTGTAATTCACTTCATCGTCAACCATCTTTTAGCCCCGGGCGGCCTACTCACCTTTCAGGATGTGGTCGCTTATTACCAGAATCCTCTGGTAATCCTTATGGAAGCATGCTTCCTTGCTTTCGTTCTGGTGCATAGTTTTCTGGGTTTGCGCAGTGTGATCCTGGACCTGAATCCATCCGTCCGCCTGGTTCGTATTCTGGACGTTGTATTATTAACCTGTGGCGTATCGGCATTTCTTTATGGCGTCTGGCTGTTATTTGCTGTATCTGCCCTGGGATAATTATCTTGACACATCTTTCGTCGTTACGTTAAAATTTCTTTTCGTCCTGAAATGATGACCAGGAGAAAGCCGGATTAAATGAATCCTGAACCCAAAAAAGAGAGAAAATCACCTGTACAAACACAATCGGCTTATATGCAAAACCTGTCTTCCGATTCTATTGATGCGCAGGTTGTGGAAATGCACCAGAGCGGTGCCGCCAGAATAGACGCCGAATCGATTTCTGCGGAAGACAGTTTTCTTGGCGAGACAAACTGCCAGACCGCATCAATAAATCGAGGCATTTCCGGATTTGTTCGAACAGACCAGGCAGCGATTGAACATGGATTTACCGGGGTTCTTTCAACTGATGAAGCCGTGATCAACGGAAGTGTCGGAATCACGGCAGCGCAATCAGTCCGGATGAATGCCTCAAGGTCGGGTATAATAGTTGCCCGGGAAGTGCATGGAGCGAAAGTAAAAACCGTGTTCCTTCTCACCACCCGCATGGATGCCCCGGTTGAGACTGTGGTTGACACCCGAAGCATTGCCCTCTTTGGAGCGGCTGCCGGATTGACTTTCAGCTTCATTTACGGGTTATTTCACTGGTTGCAATCCAGAAGGTAATTACGGCGAAAGCCGAATCTAATATAGAGCGAAGGTAACCTTCCAAAATAGGTGAGAGGCGCTCGAAGGAAAATGAAATGGATAAAGCAGTAATTAATGCCACCCTGCGAACTGTCAAAGGGAAAAAAGTAGGCGCGTTGCGCCGCGAAGGGAAACTCCCTGCTGTTCTGTATGGCCACAAATTTGAATCTACGGCCATCACCATGGATCTGCGTGAAGCCAGCCGTGTTTTACATGGACTGACTGCGTCAAGCCTGGTCTATATCAACCTTGAAGGTAAAGAACATGCCGCCCTTGTTCGTGAGAAACAGCGTGATTATCTTCGCAATTCCCTGAAACATGTGGATTTCCAGATCGTATCTCTGACCGAGAAAATCCGCGCCGGTGTCTCCATTGTTTTGGATGGTCTGTCACCGGCAGTCAAAGACCTCAACGGTCTGGTCATTTCTGAAATGGATTCCATCGAAGTCGAAGCCTTACCGCAGGATCTACCGGAAAAGATCGTCCTTGATCTGGGCAAATTGAAAAATATCGGCGATCATTTGACCGTCAAAGATATCGTTCTTTCAGATAAAGTCCAGATTCTGGCCAACCCGGATGACGTGATCGCCATCGTGACACTGACCAAGGCCGAAGAAGCTCCTGTCGCCGCTGAAGGTGAAGGTGTTTCCGAAGAACCGGAAATCATTGAAAAAGGCAAGAAAGAAGAAGAGGAAGCGGAATAACCGTTTCGCAGCATTTGACACCCCTGCCGGTATGGCAGGGGTGTTTTTATTTCATCAATTGTATTTTTCGCAAAAGATCATGCACAAGTTGAGCAGTAATCCCCCACAGAAGTTCTTTTTCAAAAGTTTTATAAAAAATTACATTTGACCGTAAAATCCCATTGTTGTTATACGTACGGATTTCCCAGTTCGTGGAATTGGCCAGCCATTCCACCGGGATGGTAAAAATTCGTGAGACTTCCGCCGGGTTGGGTGACATTCCGGTTAGATTTGTGCACCAGCCGACAATTGGTGTTATCCACCAACCGGAAATTGTGAACATATCCCGCGATCGTCCCAGAAGAGCGATATTATTCGGTTTCAAGCCTATCTCTTCATCAGCTTCCCTTAACGCAGCCGCTTCCAGGCTATCATCATTCGGTTCAACAGCACCCCCGGGGAATGAAACCTGTCCTTTGTGGTCCAGGACATTATCTGTCCGCCGTGTGAACAATAATTTAACGCTCTGATTGTTCGGGATGAAAAGGGCCAATACAGATGCGCGTTTCCAGGTTCCTTCGGGTATTTCCATAGGTGGATCCGGCATGGAAAGCAAATGTTCAATGGCTTCGCGCTTCATACAATCTCCAGTAGGATATTATTCTTCAGGAAGGATTACCCCACAATATCCACATACTGTCTGCCCGTTTTCGATCGGTTCAATTGTGTCCGGATGTACCGGTGCACCACAGGAAGGACATTTTGATGGCCATTTCTTCTGGGTCGTGCCATCCGTCTTAATTGAGAAATTTTCTATCGTTGGCGCATCTGTGGTATTCAGTTCCGTCCGGACCCAATCCCTAATCTTTTCCGCCTCGGTATGCATCCCTTTACTATCGAATAAATATACAGTCCGGTGGAAAAACCAGGTCAGGTCTTCCGACCTTTGTTTCGATTGAAGCATTTTGAATCCTTTAAAGATCTGTTCAAAGCCCTGGTCGCAAGCGCCATTGAGAACATTAGCCTGTCCGGCTTTGATTAACCAGTTTACAGCCCTGGGTCTCCTTTGAATATCACCTCTTTGGGATAACCATGTGAACAATTCAGCAGCCCGGGTATACTCACCTGATGCAAATGCCCGGTTCGCCGTATCAAGCATTTTCAATAGCATCGGATTCTTTGGTAATGGTAATCTTCCAAGCGGTAGGCGTACAGGAAATCTTCTTCGAAACATCAGAGCCTCCAACAGACTACATATCAGTATTGGCCTCCCAGCCCTCTTGCATTAAGGGGCTATCCTCTTCCAGGGAATGGTCAATGGAAACAGGTCGCGAAAAGATCAAATAACCGGTATGTGCCACCATCCTGTCTGTGGGACGCAATTTATCCGGTTCAGGTTTGTAAAAGCGGAGCATGATCTCAAGGACTTCAGTGAACGCAAAATCCTCCTGCCGTAATGCGTACAGCAATTTCGAAACCTGGTTGGTAGTGGGTAGGATACTGCCGAAAAATCCACCGGGTTTCAATGCGGCACGTACCTGCCGAACATAATCATATGAATTGGCTACATCAAGGAACAGCGCATCCACTCCGGTTTCATCAAACCCATCACCAATATTTCCTATCTTAAAATCGACCCTTGCTTCCAATCCGAAGCGCTCCAGGTTCTTCCGGGCAACCTCCTGCATCTCAGGGCGGGCTTCATAACTAACAACCTTCCCTGTGGTCCCGACAGCATAAGCAAGTGCTGTAGTCAAAGCGCCGGATCCGGTCCCGGCTTCAATTACATGCTGCCCCGGACCGATTCCCAAAGCCACCAGGATATAGCCTATCTCCTTGGGGTACATGATCTGGGTTTTTCGTGGAACCGAACGAAGTAGATCGTTCAATGCCGGTTGCAGCATAAAGAAGGGGCTACCGGAATGGGAATGTATTTGGCTCCCCCACGCGGTTCCGATCAGATCTTTATGGTAGATGATCCCACGGTGGGTATGCAGCTCTCCACCGGACTTTAGCAAGATGATAAAATGCTTGTGGCTGAGACCGACCAGTTCAACCAGGTCGCCTTCTTGTGCGTGTGTTCCATGTAGATTCCAGGTCAAGAAATACTCCTATTCTGTTGGCAACAGTGTAAAATTAACCTACAAAAATCATAGACGAAGGTTCACATGAATTATATCCAACCCGCGCAACGGATAGCCGGTTTTAAACCGTATTTTTTTGCCACTCTGAATCAGAAGATCAATGAATTAAAGAAAATGGGAGTTTCCATCATCCGGTTGGATATGGGATCACCCGATCTACCTCCCACGGATGAGATCATTGATGAATTGGTGAAGAATGCCCGTGATCCGCATCAACACGGATACTCTGCCATTGGTGGAACACCTCAATTCAGACAGGCCTGCGCAGATTACTATCTCAAGCGG
>CAYRHB010000009.1:6216-47578 GCA_964424035.1 uncultured Leptolinea sp. | reverse complement strand
CCGGCGAGGATGTCCTCTTTGGAGGAATAATTGCGATAGAAAGTGCGTCGTGAAAGCCCGGCATGGTAGGTTATCTCCTGGATGGTGATGTCTTGAAAACGGCTGGTCTCCATCAGCTTAAGCAAGGCATTTTCCATTTTCAACCTGGACCGGTTTGAAACCGGATTGCCTGTATTCTTTTCCGGCATGGAACTTCTCCTGTAGTGTCACAAATTGACAGATCTGTAGCGCTTGTTCCTAAAATCATTGACCGGCTGGTCTTGCTCGATATAATGACAATTATAAAATGTCACATGTGTGACAGTAACGGAGAAACTTCACATGAATACCATAAATTTCATCGTCTGGATATTACCGGTCATTTTTATGATCCATGATTTTGAAGAGATTATTATGGCGGAAGTCTGGGGAAAGCGATATAGAGCCAAAATTGACCGGATATTTCCACATCGCAAGCCATTTGGAATAGGCGAAATCCGCACCTGGGAAACGCCATCTTTTTCAGCGGCAGTAGCAGTTGAATTTGTGCTCTTCTCTGTGATCAGTTTTCTATCAGTGATTTATCAAAATTATTTTCTCTGGTTCAGCGCCTTTATGGGGTTGCTGGTACACATGGTAATCATCCACATTGTGGTCTGCTTCTTTTTCAGGGGTTATGTTCCGGGGATGGTTACTTCCATCCTATTATTGATACCCGGCGTGCGTTTTTTATTAATGGCACAAGAAAACCTGCATTTTGACGTGGGGCTGATAACCCTATCAGCAATTGCAGGAATTTTGATGCTGGTGATCTTGCTGCCTGCACTCCACAAATTGATCGGTTTGGTGGATGGATGGCTCACTTCCTATGGGGAAGAAAAGGAAATTCAATCGTAGACTTTTTTCCCTGACAAGACCATTTTATGCTAAAATTTCTAATAGAATATAATTCCTAAAGCTCACAACCAGGGGAGGTAAGAATGGAAACCACCAACACCATGCAATTGCGTGATGAAAGCATCTATCCTGACGATACTGTTCTGGCGGACATCCTGGGAGATGCTTTTCCGGCATATCAAAAACTCATCAGGTTGTACGATGAAAATAGTCTGGTATATACCTGGCGCTATTATCATGATGGAAAAGCCTGGCTTTGCAAAGTTCAGAAGAAAACCAAAACCATCGTGTGGATGTCTGCCTGGAAAGGATATATGCAGGCAACTGTATACATGCCGGAGAAATATATGGAACAGGTTTACTCATTGGATATCGACGAAGCGTGGAAAGAAAAGGTTCGTGAAGCCCGGAATATGGGGAAATCACGGGCTTGTGTTTTCCAGGTGAAAACCACTGACATCCTGGAAGATTTCAAAAAAGTCATGCAGGTAAAGATATCCGCCAAATAAGGATATATGGGCGCATACTCTTTTTAATTAAAAGCAGCCTGTCTGATAACAGACTGCTTTTTTTCTGTTTTACAATTTTCTATTACTTTTTTTGACAACACTGGAGTTTTTCCAGATGAAAAGAAATGAGCTTTCGTTAACTCATTAACCAATCTCAAATTCTTTAATAAGCTTCTTCTCCTCGCCTTCTTCAATGAAAGCACTGATGACGATAAATTTTTCGATCCCGGAACCGATCAATTTTTGCTTCAGCAGCTCATCCACCTGAAAGATTCCGGCCATGTTATTCAAATAAATATTGATCTGGATTGGTTTCTCGGTACCTTCGGCAATCTCAACCCGATTAATGGCTGCTGCAGAGACGGAATGAATGTCAATTTTACCCAGTTCATATGGAATGCGTGAACGCCCTTCGCTCATATCCAGCGCATCCGCCACCCGGACGATACCGGCTTCAACCGTATATGGTTTCCCTCCACTGCGGTGAGCGATGATCGCGTGCAGTACTTCCGATGTGACGATCGTTCTTTCTTCCACGTCCAGAAATTCCAATACGCGGTGAAGTATGGAATTCGCCAGGAACAGGCTGTAGCCTTCATGACCTTCCCGGTTGATCGACATGCCCAGGTCGTGGAAGATGCTGGCCAGCAGTATAACCAGTTCGGCATGATCGTTGCTGAGACCATAATTCTTAACGATGGACATTTCTACATTATTCTTAACCAGTCGGGTGGCAATGTTCGCTACAATTTGAAAATGCACCGGGCCATGGTCCGTCATTTCGAGGCGGTCTATCGCATTGATGTTCGATATGCGCCATAATGTCTTGATCTCTACATCTTGATTGATCACATCCAATGCTTTTTCCGGCAATGAATTTGACCGGTACGGTACATGGATATCAATTTGTGAATATTTTTTAGGCTCCATAGAGCAAATCAGCTCCTTTATCTTCTAGTTTGTATCACCAACTGTTGCCAGTAAGTATCTTTAGTATAACCAACAAGAAGCTCCCCCGGGAAATCACCGGGGGAGCGGAAGAAAGTCGATCGGATTACAGGCGGATTTCTATCTCATTCGTTTTCTTATCCATAGAAAACGCCCGTTTCACACCATCCACAGTCACTTCATAATCTCCGGGGAAACCGGAAAAACCAACCTCTCCATTACCATCCGTCCGTTTTTCGACAGGTGACAACCACCACTCACCTTTAATCCGTTTCATTAATTCATCGTATGCCGGTTTGCGGCTTCCATCCCTGCGGATCAATCCGGCAGGGGCATTCAACCAGTTACCGTCCTGCATGTCCCACCAGGTGATGCCCTCTACAAGCGGATGTGCGAAAAGCGTTTCATAATGCGTGATCGTCTCCCTGGCCTGCCGTTCTTCTCCATCAGGAGTGGACGGCCAGTCTTCCAACTGATAATCATTCAGGTCAACGATCTCCGGTGGCATCAGATGGCCGGAAACCAGTGTGCTCTCGGTAAAATGGAGGGGCAGGTTGAATCGGCTGAAGCGTTCCAGAATTTTTAAGGTCTTTTCCACTCCCCAGTACCCCTGATGCATGTGCGACTGCAATCCAATGACATCAATTTTGATACCGGCTTCCAGACAACCCTCAACCAGAATATCGTACGCGTCTGACATATCAAAATCATTGATCAGCAATACCGCATCGGGATTTTCCGCACGGGCGGTCTCAAACACGGTTTTGATCAGCTTGATGCGTCCCATTTCTTTGCAAATACGCGTGACAGCATTATCGTACCTGTCAAAAACGGGCATGATCACAGCTTCATTGATCACATCCCACATATCGATCAGGCCTTTGAAACCCGACACCTCCCGCCGGATGCGTGCTTTTTGTGTTTCAAGAATAACCGCATTGGATTCCGTCAGCAACCAGTCCACGCACATGGTATGCCAGCAAAGGGGATGCCCCTTTACAGTCAGGGAATGATCCACACACCATTGGGCTGCCTTGTGGAGTTCTTCGGTCCGGGGTTTCCCCCGTTGCGGTTCAAATTGGCCCCAGTAAAACGGAAGGGTGGCCGCGTTGAACAGGGCAACGAGGTTATCCGCCCGTTCCCGTGCCTTTTCCAGTTCGCCTCCGCTATACACCCCATTTGCGAGGGGCACCGTGTCAAATGCCGCCGTTCCGAACAGAAACTTGTGTCGTGTCTGGCCGACAATAATCCGGCTGTTTGCAAGCGGTTGGCCGTTCCTGTCAGTTATTTTTATCGATACATTTACTTTCCGGTTCGCAATTTGATTGTCCACGTTTTCCTCTGGATTCTGTTTTGATAATGGGAGTTTATGAATAAACTCATCGCGATATGATACTATCGTTTGCATATCCCGACGACCTGCCATCCCGTAAGGTCGGGATTTATCCATAATCCACAATGTTTATTTGAGAAATTCAGACTTGTAATTGAGTTCACCGCGTTGGAAATGTAAAAAAGCATCTCTCAGCAAATATTCCTGGATTTGAAAGAGCTATTGCATGAAATTTTTGATCGATCTTGACGGCACACTGTTGGATCAAACAAAGCCAAACCTGGATGCCGTCCAATTTATAAAAGAGCTGTCTCACAGAAACATTGCCTTTCGGATCATGACCAATTCTATTAAATCTCCGGCTGTTATAGTCAACAGGCTCAACGCCGCCGGGATTGCGGTCGCGGTGGATAAGATATTGAATCCGATCACAGCCATTAATTCATTTCTGGACAAGAATGGCGCGAAAAACGTGTACATCGTTGGCAGCGACAGTGAAATCGTGCAGATGAAAACAAGCCACAACGACCTGGATCCGGAGTGGATCGTTCTGCTGGATTTTGAAAAGAAAAATATAACGTATGAAGAGCTTCAAAGGATTTTTGTTTTCATACAAAAGGGTGTGCCGGTTATTTCGGCATCCGGCTCACATTTCTATTTCAAAGATTCAAAGAAATATTTAGACACCGGTTCTTTCGTCCGTCTGTTCGAAATCGCAGCAGGAGTTGAGATAAAAATCCTGGGAAAACCTTCATTGGAGTATTTCCAGGCAGGATTGTATTCATTACAAGCCGAAAGCTCTGATGTCACCGTCATCGGAGATGATTGGAGTACCGATATTCTGGGCGCCGATAATGCCGGATGCCATTCTGTTCTCGTCAGAGCCGGTAAATATCAACCCGGTGATGAATTAAAATGTAACCCGTCACAGGTTGTTTCAAGCCTGATGGAAATACTGGAACCGACCGGTAATTAGAACTATTTACAGAAATTCCCGTATGTTAAAGTAGGAATTAGTACTTCAATCGGATCAATCGTTTGGACTGCCGGTTTTCTTCATACTATAATTCTAATGTGGCAGAAAATGGAGGTATATAATGCAAATTTTCCTGATCCTTGCTCTGGTAATAGCGATCATCGCGGTCATGTTCGCGCTTCAAAACGTGGCGGTGGTGACGATCAGTTTTTTCATTTGGAATATTCAGGTTTCGCTGGCAATCGCCCTTCTGGTTGCATTGGGGCTCGGTGTGATCATCTCTGCCCTGGTCAGCATCCCTGAACGGGTTAAGACCGGCTGGCGCAGTTCCAAAAAGAGCAAGAGCCTTTCCAGTCTGGAAGAAGAACGAAACAGCCTCAATATGAAGATCAATACGATTACCGCGGAAAGGGACGCGTACATCAATAAATTGCATGATTCTGAAAAGGAAGTGGCTGACCTTGAACTAAAGTTGGCCAATTTCGCCGCGGCATTGCAGGAAGCGGAGGAAAAGATCAACCTGATCGTTCCGCAATCCGATGTAACTCCACCGGAAGAAGAATCTGAGATCGAGCCGGAAGAAATGGACGAAGAGTATTCAGATGATTCCGAAGAGGAAGACGAAGCAGAGGATTTGACATAGACAAACATTTTTTAGGCTTAATTGCATCTTATTATTTTTTTATTTTCGGGATAATTAATCCGGGTTTTCACCCGGCTGATATATAACTGCGTGACAGGTGCGGCGCTATTTTATTCAGCGGTTGTTGTCCACTCACATGCTTTCTGGCACTTCAATACTGGTACGTTCCAACATAACCAAATATTGAAAGGATTGCCATGAACATCGCACACCGCCTTCCAAAACTATCATCATCGATATGGATCATCATTGTTGCCGCCGTGGTTAAATTTGTGCTGCAAGTTTATATCGCGCCCGGCTATGGCTACTTTGGTGATGAGTTGTATACCATAGCCCTCAGCCGTCATCTGGCTTTCGGATATGTTGACCTGCCACCACTGGTTCCAGCTCTAATGGCTGCCAGCCGTTTTCTACTGGGGGAATCCATGCTGGCTTTCCACGTTGTTCCCGCTCTAGCCGGCGCAATCATGCTGGTTTTTGTCTGCCTGGTTACCCGGGAGCTGGGTGGCGGGTGGTTTTCCGTCCTGGTCAGCGCCATGCTGGTCATCGGCGTTCCCGTCTGGCTCAGCCTGGATTCGATCTTTTGCTATGACTGCATTGATCAGATGGTCCTTGCCGGTTTCATATATACATTTGTCCGTTTCCTAAAAAGCGGGAATGTGAAGATGTGGCTGTTGATCGGTCTGATTGCCGGCATTGCCTGCATGACCAAGATGACCATGCTTTTTCTGGGACCGGGTTTCTTGTTGGCCTTGCTGATTTCAAAATATCGCCGTCACCTGCTCACACCCTGGCCGTATCTGGGTGCCGCGATTTGTGTAATCGTGGTATCGCCATACATATTCTGGCAGATAGCCAACGATTGGCCTACCCTCGAATACTGGAGCGGTTATGGAACAATTCGCTTATATAAAGCCTCCATCACCCAGTATTTGATCAATGTCTGGATTTACATGAATCCGTATTTGTTGCCGGTATGGGTCATCGGGCTGTACCGTATTTTCCGCCGCTTCAACGGGGAAAGTTTCCGGTTCTTTGGATTTCTTTTCCTTTTTACCTTTGGACTGCTCTTCTACCTGCATTCATCTGTCCGCCTGTTCATAGAATTATTTATCCCAATTATTGCGGCTGCGGCCATCTGGTTTGAAGAGATTATCAACCAGCTGCGATGGAAGAAATTCGTAGAAATTATCCTGCCCGTTTATATATTGTCAGCCACCGTTGCCGTTATTCCCCCGTCATTGCCCATCCTGCCTGCGGAAAACTTACCCGAGATTAGCCGGTCATCCGCACCCTGGTTTGGAGCCATGCGTGAATTCATTGGTGGCAATTCCAATGTGCCGTTCCTTCTTACCGGCCGGCGTGGATGGGAAGAATTGGTCCGGTACACTGCCGATGTGTATAATTCGCTGCCCGAAGAAGAGCGCAAGGTTGCCGGAATCTACGCCGATTCGTATATGCGGGCGGCAGCCATCGATTTTTACGGGCCACAATTCGGTCTGCCATACGCGGTCAGCGAATCGCTGACCTATTATATGTGGGGGCCGGGTTACAGCTGGGATGTAATGGTCATTGTCACTGGAAAATCAAATAACCTTTCCATGTTCTTCAAGAAGTGTGAATTGAGCGCCAGTATCAAAGGTGATTTTGATTCGATGTTATTTGGAGATCCCCGCATTTACACCTGTCGTGAACCAACCATCCCGGCTAATGAGATCTGGAGTAGCATGAAGAATTTCCGGTAATCCGCAGAATGACAGAATTTTGAAATCTCCCAACGGTAAACATCCTGTCCCGGATAACCAAGAAAGAACTGCCCGAAGATGGGCAGTTCTTGTTCTGAATCCATAACAATTATGTTTTATCAGCCAGTTTTACCGAAGGTCACTTATTGATCTACAGCAGTTCTCTCGAAAAAATCCAGTATCAGCGGATTGCAAATCTCCGGTTTTTCCAATCCCATCAGGTGCCCTGATTCAATCTCAACAATCGTAATACCGGGTACATTGGAAGCCAGTTGCCTGACTGAATCCAGATTTCCCATTAAACGATCGTTCTTTCCCAGTACTGACAGGGTTGGTACATGTATCTTTTTCAAATCCTCCGCTTTCATGGTGGTTGGCGGAGCTTCTTTGGGTGTGGTTTGAAAGACAAGATAAAACCAATCATCCACTTCCGATCGCAATTGTGGATCATCACCCATCGACCAGCGTACCGTGTCATCGAGTAACCATTGTAGCGGGAACAACTGTGCAGTGGCTATCCGGATCACATTTTCGTTGGTCGAAGGAGGTAATCCCATGGCACCAAGCAAGACCATACGCTCAATCCGCTCCGGTTGGTAAATGGCATAGTTTAACGCCAGAAGCCCTCCATAGGACGCGCCAACAACATAGGCTTTCCCGATCTCAAGCTTATCGGTGATCTCAACCAGAAAATCACTCCATTCCTTTCCATCCTTCGGGAAGATACCGATATCACGCAATTCGCTTTTTCCTGGCTCACCAATCGTATCTATGGCATATGTACGGTATTTTTCATTCAGCTTTCCAACATTGGCTATCCACGACCATCCAGACATCTGACCGGCATTCAACAATATGACAGGTGGAGCATCATCAGGTCCGCCCACAATAACATGAACACGGCCGTAGGTTGTCTCGATGAACCTTGATTCATACGGTGTGGGCCATTTGGCCAGTTTGGAATCATATATCTCCATCATCCGGTCCTTTACCGCGGTGGAAAAGTAGATCGACGTGGCTTTTTCTCGGTTCATCAACCACCCAAACGTAACTATTAACAAGGCAGACAGTGCAATCCGCGCGATGGGGCTAATGGATTTACCTGTCAGATAGTGAAAAAGCGCATGGACAGGTGGAAATAGAAACAGAATGGCCAATAACAGGACAATTCCCTGCCAGGTATTTCGGGTAAGAAACATGGATAACGCCATTACTCCCAGCATGAGGCTGATTAGCCAGCCCAATACGGAACCCAAGATAACCATCTCTAGTTCCCCTTTCGTTTAAGACTATCCATCCAGACTTGAAATGTGACCTGTGGAGCCCCAAGAATGCTATTCGCTTCAGATGGGTCTCCAACTTCGGGCGTTCGATCAAAGTAACCCATCAGATTTGCGGCAAATTTGAGCATTTCATTGCCCGTTAATCCTCCCATCAATTTTGCCAGCCAGACCGGCATGGATGAGACTTTCTTCACTTCCGGATAAAAATGCCGGCAGAAACGCTCCACAGCTTCTTTCAATGGCATGGCTTCCGGTCCGTAAATGTAAAACCGTTTGTTTTTGGCTTCATCGAGTTGGAAGGATCTTGAGATCATACGAGCCAGGTCCTCAACCGCAAAGAAATGGACCGGCAGAGGTTGTTTTCCGATCAGTGTTGGCTTCCCACCCATGGCAAAACGTTCGACCTGCTCCATTGGCCAGGTGGGACAAAAGATCGTGTATGGAATCCCGCATTCCCGCAGTATCTTTTCAGCATCCAATTTCTGGGCAACCATGGGGAACCAGCGGTTCTTTTCCGCAACAGTCGCTCCGGAAATATAAGAGATTCGCTCAATCCCTGATTTGGGTGCCAGGGCGGCTACATTCTCCACACTGGCTCTGTCAACCGGACCGCCAATGCTGATATGCACTCCCGCGCATCCATCCATGGCTTTCTCAAGCGCCGGTAAATCGGTTACATCGCCGGGATAAATTTCGAATGTCTCATCGAAAATCTCTTTTGCTTTATCCACATTGCGGGCCAGGATCCGCACCTGAAATCCATCCGCTTTTAATCTCTCAGCTGCAGGTTTTCCAAACATCCCGGTAGCACCAAGAACAAGTACCCTCTTCTTCATATCTCCTCCAAATCCATCAATCAGAATCCCAATTCGGTTTCAGACGGCCATTTCAATATCAACAGCCCAAGCAAAATCCATGCATTTACGCCAATTGCGCCAGCTTTATTGAAAAACATGGCAAAAGCGTTCCAATAGGCAATCAAACCCAGAACGGAAGGTATCGAAAAGATGATCGCCAGATTGCGCCAGTATTGATGCGGGATCCCAATGCCCAGGAAGGAAAAGGCAGTGGCCAGGAATCCAAGTACACAGATGGAAAAAAGTGCTATTGCCAGTGTTTGTGAACCTCTCTGACCGAGCAATCCATCAAACAGCCATGAACGGGTATTCCAATTACCAAATTTAAACACTCCCAATGAGGCAACAATACCCTGCGCGTGACCGATTGCGTGGACAAACAAAAATATGGCAATGATGATGCGAAACGTTCTTGGATTCATTCGATTCTCCTTTTCTTTAGCCGGCAGGCGGTATGACGCGTTTGACTTCGACCAGTGACAGGCCAAGATCCCGGATTCGCATGAGAACACTGTGAAGGGCTGTCTGATCAGCCACTGAACCTGTCAGGATGGTCTGTCCGTCCTCTGTGTGTTCAACCGTCACATCCTCGAATACGGCTGACCAGTCAAAATTGCTGTAGCCTTCCAGTTTTATCTCAAATGAAAATTTCTCTGATTGCATGGCTTCTCCAGATGATTTACACCTTCTGGATTCAGTATAGGTTTCACCCCCGTTCATGTCGCCATGCAAAGGTTTATTTATTGTGATCTATTGGATTTTTGTCAGGGTACCCAAAAGTTTAATTTAACCTGATTAAGTCAGCTTCCTGTGCCTTCAAAATTTCCTGTGTCCGGTTACTGACCCCCAGTTTCCCATAAATATTACTGGTGAATTTTTTGATCGTATTGACCGAAACAATCAACTCTTCAGCAATTTCCTGATTGGAATAGCCTCTGCATAAATAACGTAGGACTTCCGTTTCACGTTCTGTCAGTACTTCGGTTTCCATTGTGTGTATTGCGATCACATGGAAATCCTTCCTGCCCGGGAAATGTGGTAGCAATCTCCTGGCAAAATCAGCATGTACATTCTTTTCAATAGCATTGTCGAGAAGGTCATCCATTCCTTTTCCTGCGGTTATGAACATACGCATGTAACCTTCGGGTTCAGCCAAGTCCAAACACAGGGATAAAGATTCCAGCGCCTTGTCTTCTTTTCCTAAATGGTAAAGAGAAAGAGCCCTGTACAGGTTGAGTTCAATAACCCGGCCAAGTCTTCCGCAGTTTTCCGCTCCGGGAAGGATTCTGTCACATATTTCCAGAACCCGCTCGAATCTGTCACTCTGCAACTCCACTAACGCCACGAGGCTTTGATGTAATTCCCAGAGTGTGACGGGAAGGTCTTCAAAAGACCAGCCTGCGGGTATCAATTCTCCATTTGCCCATTGTCTGGCATTTTCCATATTTCCAGCTTGCAGGCAAAGGCGGGTTTCAAACATTGCCAGACCGAGTATGCTTTCCAGAGAGCCGCCGCCTGATCGCGAAAGATTTTCTCCTTTTGAAATACTCTCCCGGGCACTTTTTTTATTCCCCTGCGCCAGGTCTATCAATCCTTTTATTAAACAGGCAGGTTGGAGTGCGTAACCAATGTTGCCCATGAAACAAAGGGCCAGGCCGGTTTCAATCAACTGCTGCGCTCTTTCCTGTTCATTTCGTTCCAATGCAATTTCCGCAAGGCCAATATAACCCAGGCAGGCGGGTGCGGTCTGTTCCGGTTGCCTGTAAAAATTTAGAATCTGCTGGTAGGCATCAGCCGCCTGTGAAAGCTTTCCCTGGTGCTTTCGAGCAGTCGCGATTTGAGAACAAATCTCTGATGCCAGAAACCAACTTTCGCCTTTTATGGCTAGACTTTTTGCCTTCTCAAGGCTCGATATGGCTTCATCCATTTCTCCCAGGAAAGTGCTGGCAACACCCTTCGCCCGCGTCGCACGAGCTCTATATATCCATGCATCATTCGGTAATAATCTGAGAGCCTCATCAGCCTGTGATATTGCCAGCAGGAGGTTACGTGATAAGGATGTTATCGTGGCTTCAATAGCCAGCAGTCTTCCATGTAGAAGATCTTTTTCCGATCCATCAGGTTTCGTATTCAACGAGATCTTTGCCTGTTCCAAAATCTTTTCTGCCTGAGTCACATTCCCTGTCAGGAACACAACCCAGCTTTGATGCAACAACAAACGCGTACTGGTTTTGACAATTTCCTCAGGGAGGACATCCATCCACCGTAATAGAGTTTTTACCTGTCCCCGTGATATGACCTGATCAACCACCTGTTCAATCAAACCGGCCGCCTGCTGAAAGTCTCCGGCCAGTAATGCATATTTTATGGCTTCATTGTGATCGTTTTGATCACAATACCACCTGCTTGCCGCCATATACATCCCCGAAATTTCCTGCCTTGAGATATCTTTTTGCAGACGGTCATTCAGGAGATCTTTGAATAGATGATGAAAGCGGAACCATACCCTCTCATTATCAAGAGGTACAAGGAAGAGATTCTGACGTACCAACTCTTCCAAAAACAAATGGCTGTCTTCCATTCCGGTAACCTGCCGGCACAGGGGCACATTAAATTGATCCAGAACAGCCAATTTCAAAAGGAATACCCGGATTTTTTCGGGTAATTGGTCAAGTACTTCCTCGGTCAGATATTCCAGTATGAAGTAATTGCTTTCGGAAAATGAAGCTACAAAGGTTCCCCTGTCCTGACGATTTTTCATAGAAAGGGCTGTCAGACATAGACCAATGATCCATCCTTCCGTTCGATGGTCAATGGCTACGATATCATCCTGACATAAACCCAGATTCAACAACCCATTGAGGAATTGATTCTCTTCTTCCACAGTGAATCTCAGGTCCCTGGAACGTATTTCAGTCAAAAATCCATTGCCCCGCAACCTAGCCAGTGGAAGAGGGGGATCAAGCCGTGTGATCAGTAGAATATGCAGAGTTTGTGGTTGATGGTCGACAATATACGCAATGTCGTCATGGATCTGTGGATTGGAAATTACGTGGTAATCATCCAGCACAATAATTACTTTGTCTGTGATTTCGGATAATTCGTTAATGAATTGGATCAACAGGGTTCTGTGATCCGGCAGCTGGTTTATATCGATCCGATCAAACAATGGATTCCCGTCATGAGAATCAACAGCCTGAAGTCCATTGATCACATAAGCCCAGAAAACTGCGGGATCATTATCCGACTCGTCCAGAGATACCCACACAACCGGATTATGCACCTGGCGAACCCAACTACTGGCGAATGTTGTCTTTCCAAACCCGGCCGGAGCAGCAATTATAGATATTCGCCTGTCAAGATTGGAATTAAGCCGGTGAAATAGTTCTGAGCGAATTATGTGATTATCAGGAAGAGTCGGGATAAACTGTTTTGTCTTTAACAGTTGTACTGACATTGATAAAATTATACTATTAGGACAATCCGGGCATTTTTCAACGACCTGACAATGGATTTTTAATCAAAACCAGAATTATTGCGGTTTGGCTTTCTTTTAATCAGTTTGCCTGCCGGGTGGAATTTTATCTGCAATCAATGGAGATTACCTATGAGCGCATTGAGCAAATTCCTGAAACAGTGCCGAAAACCGACCGGCTTCTTTGGCAGAATGGTCGCACACGGGATGAACTCCGGCCATCGTAAATTGACTGCCTGGGGACTGAAGCATGTCTCCATCGAGAATGATTTTGTGATACTTGATATTGGATGCGGGGGTGGCAGGACGGTAAATACCCTGGCAACGCTTGCACAGGAAGGCAAGGTGTACGGGATCGATTATTCCGGGGAATGTGTCTCTGTCTCAAAAAAGGAAAACGCAGCGTTGATTGATGGCGATCGGGTTGAGATCCGGCAGGGTTCCGTTTCAAACCTGCCGTTTCCAATAAATATGTTCGATCTTGTGACTGCCATTGAAACCCATTATTTCTGGCCTGACCTACCAAAAGATATGCGGGAGGTTTTACGCGTTCTCAAACCCGGTGGACGATTATTGATCATTGGTGAAGCGTATAAAGGCGGAAAGTTTGATGACCGGAACGAGAAATGGGTGAAATCTGGTCATATGGCATACCATACCGTGGATGAATTCAAGGATTTGTTTATTACAAGCAGCTATTCTGATGTGCATGTGTTTGAAGAATATGAGAATGGATGGATCTGCGGAATTGGCACAAAATCCTCCTGAGTCCCGGAATTGCCTTATTTATCTAATCGCCGGGCTTGTGCTGATCGCCGGAGTCGCAGGTTATTTCTATACGACCTTTTTATATGGCAGCCCTGGAGGTTTTCTGGCTGAACTTCGCAGTCCACCGGCTGAAGACAAATTAAAAGTTTTGAGAAGTGACGCCATTGAACAGATTACACTGGCACAAAATGGACTGGGTGCGCTCGAAGGTCTGGATTTCTTTGAACAAACCTATTCAGATATGTGTGCCAAAGGCGAACATGGTTGGAAACGATCTGATTCATTTGCTTATATGTGTGCCTACCGGTTGACGTATTATTACGGAACCAACAGGGATTACGGTGAATTGCTATTGGATCTGGAAAAAACATTGGATACCGGCGAATGGGATATCGAAGGACGCTCCCCACTCCAGCCGACCATATCGGAAGCCCTTCAGACCGGTTCAGATGAAATCTTTTTGCTCGAATTACCGGATTATCGGAAGAAAATAACCGCGACTCAAAAATCGGGATATGTAACCCTGTCCATTAACAGTTTCCATGGATATGGTGTTCCCTGGACAAGATCCAACGATGAACCATCACCATTTGGGATTGGCCTGGGACTCAACTAGGTCTATTATGAAGATGTATCCAATGGATCACCGGAAACGATTGCCAACCGGATCATAGCCACCGGTCGGCAACCGGTCATGTTCGCCATATCAAAGGCATATTTCAGTAATTAAACTGTATGATCAACCTGGTAATCCAACAGCTTTCATCTTTCTGGTTGACAGGCAGGCCTGGCTCGCGTCTGGCGTGATCGGGAAATTCCATCCCCACCCATAGGCTATCGTGATTTTGGACTTCATATGAGATCTTCCGGAGACATTAACCCCACCCCGTATTTCATTGGCACATCTGGCTGGACTTACGACCATTGGAAAGGCAGCTTCTATCCACCGGGTTTAACCAAAAATCGCTGGTTTGACCACTATGCTGGATTTTTCAACGCTGTCGAGATCAACGCCACGTTCTATCGTTCATTCGGTGACCAAACGTATGTGAAGTGGAAAGCCCGAGCCCCGCAGGGTTTTGGATATGTGATCAAAACTCCGAAGGTCATCTCCCACCTCAAAATGCTGCGGGATGTAGATGGCGATATCCAGGCATTTGAACATTCAGTCCGGTTGCTGGGTGATACCTTTCAGATGATATTGCTGCAGGTTCCACCCAACCTGCCGTATGATCCCGGACGGCTGAAAAGTGCGCTGCAGGCATTCCGCGATCCTTCTCATGTGGCGGTGGAATTCCGGAACGGGCGCTGGTACAATCCGCAGATCGAAGGTTTGCTGGCTTCCACCGAAACCACCTTCTGCAACGTTGATTCCCCGGGGCAGGCTCTTACAGAGATACTGACCTCCAGCAGGGCATACATCCGGCTGCACGGTCGGGAAAAATGGTATGCTTCGGACTATTCACCTGAAATTCTGTCCGAAATAGCCGACAGGGCACGCCGCCTGGTCGATAGGGAAGCGAAACAGGTATTCATCTTTTTCAATAATGACTTCGGTGGATTCGCACCGATAAATGCCATGACTCTGCAAGGTCTGCTGAACGCATAATGCCTATTCCGGACGACCGGAAACTGGTAATTTTTCGTGCTGGTGTTTCAAGCCAATAAAACTGACCAGCAGCCCCAGGGCCAGGGTTGCAGCCCCGCTATAAAACGGATAATCGATATTAACCTCATACAGGTATCCGGCCCACAACGGACCTGTCACCCGCCCCAGGCTGGTTGCCGCGCTGTTCAGACCCATTACAATCCCCTGACGGCTACCCGCGAATCTGGAAATAAAGGCGTTAAGTGTGGGTCCGATCAATGCAAGTGCAGCGGTGAAGAAACCCAGTGCCAGAAGGGATGTGACGTAATCAACAGCCCGGGTCATAGCCCAAAAACCCAGCGCGCCGCCGATCAACCCGACACGGATCAGGAACGGTTCGCCCAACCGCCGGGTAAGCGGACCGGTCAGCGCACCCTGCACAGCGATCAAGGTCCCACCCATCACCATCCAGATGGACCCGACCTGCCGGGTATCAAACGCGAATTTATCGATCACGTAAAGCCCGGTTATTCCCTGGAAAGCGGTCAGGCCAAAGCTCATTACAAAGATCAAGAGCAGCAATACCCCCACAGGGCTGGCGGCCAATTCCCTGAATATATCAAAAGACATCCGTGGCTGCGAATCCGCAGGCGGCATAACACGTGATTCTGGCAAAATGGTGATCACCAGAACAAATGCGATAAGCGCCAGTCCTGCCCCAACGAAGAAAGGGAGCGAAAGCGAATCCGTTGAAAGCAAACCTCCCAGTAGAGGACCAACGACCACACCGACTCCGGTCATGGCGCCAAGCTGCCCCATTTTTCCGCTGCGTTCCTTTTCCGGCGTATTGTCACCGATATAAGCCATGGCAGTGGGCATTGTGGCTGATGACAGGATCCCGGAAAGTGATCGTGCCAGAAAGAGCATCCAAAAGTTCGTTGCCAGTCCGAACAGAAAAAGGCTGAAGGCGTATCCCAGTATTCCGATGGAAAGGATAATTTTCCTTCCGTGCCGGTCCGAAAGGACTCCCCAGAACGGCGCGAAGATCAACTGCATCAGGGAATAGGTGGACATCATCCAACCGAGTTCTCGTCCGCCCGCCCCAAAATGCTCTATGTAGAACGGCATAATGGGCAGCACCATTCCATAACCGAGCATCATTACAAGCAGGGTGAAACTGAGAATGAAGGTTGGCGCGCGGGTGTTCATATCCAGCCACACAACCCTACTAATCTGGAAGCTGATCCAGAATTACGGTTCCGGCTGATCCGTCCACGGTTACCATCTGTCCATTTTGGATGGTACGCGTCGCTCCGCGGGCAGCCATAACTGCGGGTATGCCATATTCGCGGGCCACAATGCTGCTGTGGCTCAAGGGCCCCCCGATGTCTGTGACTACTGCTGACGCCAGGGTAAAAAGCGGCGTCCAGGCTGGGGTCGTGGTCACCGCAACCAGAACTTCTCCCGGTTGCATGGAATCAAAATCAGCCGGGCTGAGCAAGACACGCGCTTTCGCAGTGATGATCCCGCTGCTGGTTCCAATACCTTTCAAAACAAGTTTCCCGTTTTGCCTTTTTGCCTCCGCACCATGTATCAGAAAATTCCAGGCGGTCTTTTCAGGAAGCATCACAGGCGCTTTTATTTTCAGTTTGGACTGCCAGTCTGATTTCCTGGTAATAACCTCTTTTGAATGGTCAGCCAGCCTGCCGGCTTTTTCCAACCCGGAAATCAGATCCAAAACCTCGGATTCTTCAAGCCAGTAAATATCATCCACGGTTTCAATCGCGCCGTTTTCGGTAAATCTCTTCCCGAGTTCTCCGAACATCCGGCGGATAAGTGGATGTCCCATCCCCATATCGAAGATACTGTCCTCCCGCATCGGACCGGTATTCTGCGCCCATTGGAGCAATTTTTCGAACCAGCCTTTGATTGGCCAACCAATGCGCTGTAATGTCCGTTCGGCAGCCTGGTTCCGGTTTGCAAGAGCTTTCCTTTGACGCGTGGATGGATCTGCCGCTTTCCCTTCCAGGAAAAGTTTTACCGTTTCAAGTTGCGGCGCCGGATCTTCCACCGGTGTCGGGTTGGCAAAATCAAATTCATACGTTGTTCGGCCATGTGTATCCAGATGGGCGAAAACCCGCTGCCGCCATTCCATCCAAATCCCGGTATCCATACATGCCGGTGGATTTCCATCCATCAGGTCTGCTGACAGGTTCTGCGCAGGGGTATTCTGCACATATTCCGCCATTGGCTTGATCTGTTTGATCCACTGCGCCAGATCAAACAACGACTTTTCTGCCCGCAGTGCTGCCGTCTCTGAACCAAGCATGAACACAGTGGCATCCGGATCCCCTTTACGTTTAATCAGGCTGTTATAGAAGCGTGTGAAAATGATCTCGCTCATCGAAGCTGCCGGCAGGGTGCTCTGAACATCCGTAAAATACCGGCAGGATGCCAACACCAGAGTCTCAATACTTGAGAACAATTCGACCGGTGACATGGTCGCAATGTTCAAGTTCTCTTGCGATCGGACAACAGCAGCGAATTTGTCCCGTGCCTCCTGCCAGCGTTCCACGCTTCGGGTGAACATGGGTTTTAACTGGGCAAATGACATGCCCATGATTCTTAATTCATTGCCTTTCATCCGGAAACCGCCGTAGACATAGCCATTTAGCGGCAGGTAAAATCCATGATCAGACATCATATTCCGGGCTTCCTTCCCCAGAACCCGGTCCCACATCTCGGCCGTTGCTTCATTGGCCAGGCGCAATCCCAGCGTGGCAAACAAAGGGGTTACAGGGCCGGGAAGGTGCTCAGCCAGGCTGCCGCGGCCGTACATCACAGCCGGATCGGGCAGAATCCACTCCGGGGGTAATGACGTTATGGGGCGGGCTTGAACGATAAAGAACCTGTTCCCAATCGCCGCCCATTCAACATCCATGGGAAGGCCATAAAATTCTTCGATTTTCATACCCAGCCGTGCCAGTTCCATAATCTGCCGGTCTTTCAGTACCCTTTTCTTCCGTTGAGGACCGGCAACAGGGACTTCCGCAGTACCTCCTTCCGTTCGTACGGTCATGACGCTTTTATCCTCGACCTCACGCCGGGCAACACGTCCCTTTGTACGGTTAACTGTATAGGTGTCCGGAGAAACCGCGCCAGAGACAACCGCTTCCCCCAGACCCCAGGCTGCGTTAATGACCAGCTCGTCCCGGTTCCCATTGACCGGATTGACTGTGAACATAATCCCGGCGGCGTCAGCATTGACCAGTTCCTGGACCACAACAGCCAGGGCGACTGTTGTCTGGTCAATATTATTGTTGATCCGGTAAGCGATCGCCCGTGCTGTCCAGAGTGAAGCCCAGCACTTTTTCACGGCTTGCAGCAATGCTTCCTCCCCTTCAATATTCAGGAACGTCTCCTGCTGACCGGCAAACGAGGCTTCCGGAAGGTCTTCCGCCGTTGCGGATGAACGGACCGCCACCGGAGTTCCTCTCTGTATGCATCCGGTGTACGCGTTGGAAATGGATAGACTGATTTCCATTGGAATTTGCGCGTCATGAAATAGGGAATTGATCTCCTGCGAGGCTTTTTCCAGGGTATCAGGTTTCGAAATATCCGCATTCTTGATGCAGGCGGGGATTTTTTCATGGATCCGGTTCGCATCAACGAATGTGCGGTACGCGTCCGTTGTAATGGAAAAGCCGTCGGGGACGGGGAAACCCGTATTGATCATCTTCGTTAGAGACAGACCTTTGCCGCCCACTATCTCCAATGTGGACTGCGTATCTGATAATGCCAGGATATATGATTTCATTTCAACTCCCTTAAGTTCCTGTTTCGTTTGTGGATCCTCTACGTCAAAAGCGAATAAGCGAACAGCGGTCGCTCATCGATCAAAAAAAATCAAGCCTGAATTCCTTCCACCAGCAAACGGTATGCCTCTTCCATCATCTGCTTGCGGGAACCGCTTGGCCGCGTGGTATACACAGCCGGTGTCAGGGCGGTAAACATAACGCGGGTGGCCAGCAATGAGTTGACCGGCCGAAAACTTCCATCCCGCACGCCTTCCTCGATTGCCTGCCTTACCAGGTCCTGCAACGCGTGACGCCTGGGTTGGATTCGTTCCAGGCTGTTCACTGCCAGCCGCTGAACTTGATAGTTTAGTTTTATGTAGAATTCCTCGTTTCTTGCCAGGTATTCCATGTACGTGAACATGAGATTTCGCAACTTGTCGCGGGCATTTATTTCCTCTCCAGCGATCATCGCCAGTTCTTCCGAAAGAATCTGAAGTTCATTTTCAACGAACGATAAAAGGATCTCGTCCTTGGTGGAGAAATAGTCATAAAGTGTGGATTTACCTATCCCGGCAGCCTGTGCGATCTCCCGCATGGAGGTTTCGTTGAATCCTTTGCTCAAGAATAGGTGAACCGACGCGTCAAATATTTCCTTCCGGCGTCTTTTTTGTTCCTCATCCGTCAATGGGATTCCTTTTGGCATAATCCTCCTTGAGTAGCGACCAGCGTTCGCTTAAGGTTATTATAGCGACCATCGGTCGCTTGTCAAGAGGGGATTTTCTGGCTCGCGGCGAATTCAGTATAATTATTCCAATATGGGGAGTTTGAATAAGCAAGTTTGGAAAAGTATAAGGAATTGCCACATGGGTAAAATCTCGTTACTGAATGTCGCGATTTTTCTGGTTCTCATTCTGACGGCATGCAAACCTGCAGTCACTGAGGCTACCACCTATCCACGGGTTGATATCCCCGGTTCTGAAGTACGGAATTTGCACTCCAACACCACCGGGCGTGATTACGACCTCTATATCCGCCTGCCCAATGATTATGAAAAGAACCCCAAAATGAAGTATCCGGTCCTTTACCTGCTTGACGGACAATGGGATTTCAAAATGGTAGAAAGCATCTTTGGCTGTCTGGAGTACGACGGTTATGTTCCGAATATGATCATTGTAGGCATTACGTACTCCGGCGAAAACGCGGATTATGAGTCACTGCGGGCTAAGGATTACACCCCCGTGCCGGATTCAAACATCCCCGGATCGGGTGGAGCGCAAAAATTTTTATCCTTTTTTAAAGAAGAATTAATGCCATTCGTTGAAACCAACTACAGAGCCAATCCTTCCATTCGGATCCTGATGGGCAGTTCATTCGGCGGTACTTTTGCGCTTTACGCTCTGTTTACTGAACCAACCCTCTTCACCGGTTATGTGGCAGCCAGCCCGGTAACTGTTTACGGCAACCGTTTCGCCTTTGAACAGGAAGAAGCTTATGTCCGGGAACACGCTGACCTGCCTGCAAAACTTTATCTGGCGGTTGGCGAACTTGAAAGTCTGAGGAGCCCTGTTGAGATGTACATGGAAGTGCTTAAAGAACGAAATTACGCGAATTTCAAACTGGAAACGCGGGTGATTGAAGGGGAAGGTCACTCCAGTACCAAGCCGGAGGCTTATACCAGGGGTTTGAGGTTCGTATTTGAATAAGGGAAGGAAATTTTCACAAAGCGTATGCCAGATAAAATCATCACAGTTAAGAAAGTGGACGCAGTTCTTCAGACCATACCCAAAGACTCAAATGGTGTCGGATTTCGATTATCCGACGTATTCTACGCATTTAATCGTTCATCGTCAGGAATGTATCAAGGAAAACCATACACAAAACCCGCACATATTCAAGTAAAAACACCAACGACACGCTTCTGGATCGATCGGGTCGATAACGGTGTTGAATTTAAGTATGATCCGGTCGGTAAAATGTCTCTGATCCCTCTTGTGGATATTGAAGCAATCCGGGAATTGGAAATACTATTTCACAATCTCGAAAACCACCTTAACACACAGAAAAGGAATGTGCAGAAAAAAACAGCTGCCCCCGCCATAAATCTCAATATCATGCAACAGTTTATTAATACTTTGCTTAAATGGATCGATAAAGACCATCAGGTTCAGATTTGGAAAGCTGTTAAATCTGCCATCCTTGATCCACCGCAGTATTACCTGAACAATATCAACTCACTTTCAGAGCGGGGGATTAATGCACCGTTTTCAGGTCTTTACATTATTGCGCTTGCTGACGCTCTTTTGGAAGCCCGAGTGGCGGTAGAGATCGATTGGAATTCAGACCCGGAAACCATCCAATTGGCTGTGTCTCAAATGACAAATATTGAGGTGCGGGAACTCCTACCCGCTGAAGGCAGTAATGATATGCCAGCAGAAAAGGTACTGAAGATAATAGGGAAGAATCTGGCCAGACTGAACCTTACATTAACCTCGCTTGACATCGATTCAGATTCGTATGTACTATGTCTGCTGCCCAATGATATTTACAGGCAGGTTATCGAGCTTGCGAACAAAGTGGGGATAAAAATGGTAAAGTGGTAAACAACCCTCCAGTCTAACTAACCCTTTCTTGACAAACAGAGGTTGAAATTTCTTGTCGCCCATCGAAATGCCAATGAAAGAATATATATATGCCCCAGACTCCATACCATTTTAATGTTCCAGAGAAAAAGAAGATCCGTCTGATCATTGACACTGACGCGAAAAACGAGGCCGATGACGCCTTCGCCATTGTCCACGCTCTGTTGACCCCGAAATTCCTCAACAGGGGGATCATTGCCGCCCATTTCGGCACCCACCGGATACGGGAATCGATGCAGGCCAGTTATGATGAGATACAAAAGATTCTCAAGATTATGGATCTGCAGGATGAAGTGATGATATATCATGGAGCAATCCATGCGCTAATAAATGAGTATTCACCCGAAAATTCAGAAGGCTCGGAATGCATTGTACGAGAAGCCATGTCCGATGATCCCCGTCCGCTTTTTGCCATCTTCCTTGGACCATTGACGGATCTGGCCTCCGCTTGCCTGGCAGAACCATTGATTGCCAACCGGATGACCGCTATCTGGATCGGCGGCGGGGCATGGCCGGAAGGTGGCGAAGAATTCAATCTGGGTAATGATATCCAGGCGGCAAACGTGGTTCTTGCTTCCGGGCTTCCCCTCTGGCAAGTCCCACGGGATGTTTACACATCCATGCGTGTCAGTCTGGCCGAACTGCAGGCCAGAGTGGAGCCTTGTGGGGAAATCGGCCGGTATCTTATGGAGCAGCTCGTGGCATGCAATGACCAATGGTCTGACAATCCGGACTGGCCGGTGGGGGAAAGCTGGGTTCTGGGTGATTCGCCGGCTATTGGCCTGTTGTTGGACGAACACGAGTACTGTTATGACGATATGCCTGCCCCGCGCATTGCCAGAGATATGAAGTATATACTCCGTAAGCACGCCCAACCCATCCGGGTGTACAACAGGATCGACTCCCGTTTCATCCTGGAAGATCTTTACAGTAAACTGCGTTTGAATAACCCGCAGGGATAAAATCTAAACCGTTAATCAGGGAAAGTCAGCCATGCGGCAAACCCATTTCCATGGAATATTAGTAGATGTGGCTTTTACAGACCGGGATTTTCCCGGAACCTTCCCGTTGTTTGCCGTGAAACAGGTTGGCGGATGGACACTCTCCGGAATTGTGGTTCCAAGGGATGAATTGGATCATGCCGTGGGTAGAATCCGGGAAAATATGAGGGCTGACAAACCTTTTTACAGCCATTTGTATGATGATGAACTGCTCATTGCCGTATTTAAAAATCAAGTATTCCGAGCCAGCCCCCACATTTCGACATGGGATAAGATCCGACAATACGGAGCTTCATTGAACATACCCGGAAAACAACTGGATTTCTGGCCAAACCGGTTTCAGGATGAAATCCACTACTTTTCCCGTGAAGAATTTACAGGCAGTTAAAACAGGTTTCAGACACAATTTTGGTAATCAAATCGGTTTAATAAGGAAAACAGGAATTGCGGGCAAAAGATAAAGTTGCTGTATTCTGTCAGGTTATCGGATGGGCAACCATCCTGCTATCCATTGCGCTCTACCTGCTCTTCTGGCGGGTGGAATATGAACCCGGCGCCATGAAAATCCCGGAAATCCTGCAGGCTTCACAGGCATTTCTTATTACCGGCGGGCTGGCTTTCGCAGGCGGGAATGTGTACCTCTTGATCCGGAAGGCCTGGAAAATCTACAGGGTTGCCTGGACTCTGTGTGGCTTGATCCTGCTGCTGGCCATCCTGTGTTCTCCCGCCCTTCTGGTTCTATTAGTCTGAAACCGGTCTAGCCTGTTACCGCATCAAACATATGGCGGGCGTCTGCCAGCGCCTTTTCCAGCCAGGCTGGTTTTGACGGCAGGTAAAGTTCCCTGAACTCGTTGTTCACCCATTCCGATGCTTCCGGGCTGCCGCCATGGTGATTGAGTTGGTTCTTCAATATGGTGGTTCGCAGGCTGTGCGCCGCCTGCAGCATGGAATCGCCATAGGTTCCGAATTCACAGGTGGCGGCAAAGAATTCTATCCCCGGAAATTCCTTTTCCACCAGCCGGTACTCCCAATCGATCATATCCCCCTGCATGGTATAGAACTCATCAGGGTTGGCAGCTGCCACCCGCGGAGCGCCATAACTCGAAGATATCCCGGCAGCCGGGCGTTTTTCATATGGTGAGGTGACCATTGTCATCTGGTCGCGGGGACCGTAACCGGTATGCATATCCAGGTGGATGACCTTTTGATATCCGGCAAATCCCTTCCGGTAAACATCCATCAGCACAACCGTTTCGGGTTGAAGTTCCATGCCGCCGAAATAGATCCCCTCAGGTGCATGATATTGCCCCATCAATGCCGCTTCGCGAATACGTTTCGATCCAAATGTCGCAAAGTTCTTGATCGTGGATACAACAAACCCAAGTCTGGCTCCGGAGAGGTCAGCCAGCGGCGTTTTCGGGGCAAAATATGGTGACAATGCCGGGTAATCGGGATTGGTGGATTTCAAGTCCGCGAAATCACTGTCGAAAAAATTCCGGTTTAGATCCACATTGGATGGGTTTTGCCGCTCCCAGTTGTGCATCCCCCACGGGTTAATGGCATGGATCAGCAATAATCCGGTGGTCTGGGGATCCAATCGCGCTACATTTTCTTCAAAGAACAATTCCATCACCGCTGAACCCAGGTATCCTTCGATACCATGCTCTCCAGTGGAAATAACGATCAGCTGCTCTTTTGAACCTGGTACCGCTGTGATGACATCCGTAGACAGGGTTGGGTCAGATTCAAGTGGCAGGCTGGTCAGATAGGCATCCGTCCAACGGCCGGTGACATCATCGAGGCGGTTGCGAAACCTGCTCCGGGATTGTTTATAAGATTCTGGGACAGTAATCATGGTTTGCTCTCCGGTTGGTTAGAACGGGCCGTAATTCAAAGCTACAGCGATGGCCAGGAAGATGACCGTAACAGGGATGATCCAGATCCACAGACCCAGAACCCAACGCAGCCACTTCGGATATGGTATGACCGTCAGGCTGAGGGTAATGAGCAGCGCCGCATTGGTGGGATAGACCATATTGGAGAACCCATCACCGAAGGTGTATGCGCTGACCGCGATCTGCCGGTTGACACCAACGAGGTCAGCCAGCGGCATGATAATGGGAATCAACAGGAAAGCCTTGGCCGAACCGGATGTGATGAATAATTCAAGCACCAGGGTCAACCCGTAGATCATCAATGCGGCAACAAAGGGGCTGGTACCCTGAAGTCCATTGTTGGCCCAGTGCAGAACCGTATCCAGAATCCCGCCCATGGTGATAATATGTTTGACGCTGGCCGCCATCATCAATAACGGTACAGCGGGAAGAATACCGAGGAACCCTTCCCAGGCTGCCTTCCAGGCTGACCGGCCTGCGCCCGAGATCAACCCCGCCCCGATGCCGCCGATGACGAACAGCAACCCGGTTAGCGGCAGGGCGATATCACGCAGCACTTCCACGAATGGGATGGCAATCAGCACAGCCAGGATCAACCCGAAAAAGATGCCGAGGAATATGGCCGCGTTCTTCATACGTGGGTTGGTCGACATCGTGTCGTCCACATTGAAATGTCCAAACTTCGTCTTCTCGGCTTTATCTTCATTAAATACCAGTGAGGCTTCGGGTTTGCGGTCGATCTTCTTCGCGTATTGCGTTATGAACAAAGCCAGGATGACATACACAACGACGAACAACGCCACGCGGGGACCCGCTCCGGAATACAGGGGCAGACCGGAAAGCTGATGCGCGATACCAATGGTGAACGGGTTGAAAACCGCCGTGGAAAAGCCCACGTTGGTAGCCAGCACCGACATACCCAGACCCGTTAAAGAGTCCCAACCCAGGTAATACGCCAACCCGATGATCAAGGGAACCAGTGGAATCACCTCTTCAAATATCCCGAAGAATGTTCCCAGCGCCATGAAAAAGAACGTAATCACCAGCAGAAGCACATATTTACGCCCGCCAAATGTCTTAACAATGCGCGCAATGACCGCCTGCAGGATCCCGCTGCGGTCCATGATGCCAAACGCCGTTCCGACCAGCAGAATGAACAGGATGATTGGCAGAACCTTGGTCAACCCATCCGGGGTTGCCAGCACTTCGATCGGAGCTGTAAACCAGCACCACACCGGAAAATCGGGGCGGTCTATGAATTGGAAGGATGCGGGGTCAATCACCTCACGACCATCCACCAGTATCCGGTTGTATTCTCCGGCTGGAATGGTGAGCGTGAGAATGCCGGCGACCATCATCAAAATAAAGATAATGGCCACGGCTTGCAGAAATGCCCTGGTGCTGATTTGAGCGCCGGATTTTTGTTCTGTCATGGTGAATTCTCCACTGGAAGGAAATGTATGGCGTTCGCTTGAGTTTAACACAACCCACACCGTTGATGTTCCGGATAATAGGCTGTCAGGCATTCCATGAAACCTCAAGACGAGTCTATAATTACCCGGTGTGTTCCACCCGTTACCAAGAACTAACTGGAAAGGATGCCAGCGGGTATTTCCCGCCAACTATCATGGACGCTAAATCATTAACGGAAAACATCGATCGATTACGGGATTGTTACAACTCCGGCAAAACTAGAGATCTGGGTTGGCGAAAAACCCAACTCCGGGGATTGCAGCGCATGTTCAGGGAACATTATTCTGATTTCGAGTCTGCCCTGCGAGCTGACCTTCACAAAAGCCTTTTTGAGTGTTTCGCGACTGAGATCGGATTTTTAGAGCATGAAGTTAATTACGCCCTTGAACACCTGGATGATTGGGCTCTACCGAAACCGGTCAGCACACCGGTATTCCTGCAGCCTGCGCAGAGTACAGTGAGGTACGAGCCGTTGGGAGTGGCTCTCATCCTCGGCGCATGGAACTACCCGATGCAGCTCACCCTTGGCCCCCTGGTGGCAGCCATCGCCGCAGGCAATGCGGCAGTGATCAAATTACCCCGTACGGCGAAAAATGTTTTTCAGATCGTATCCGCCATCCTGCCGCGTTACCTTGACCCGGATGCCTTTCTGGTCATTGCCGATGACACGGCCAATGATGTGTTGCTGGATCAACGCTGGGATAAGATCTTCTTCACCGGCAGCGCAGAAGTGGGGCGCATCATCCTGCAGGCAGCCGTTAAAAATTTGACGCCGGTAACGCTTGAACTGGGTGGAAAAAGCCCCGCTCTGGTGGACGAAACAGCCAATCTGAAAGTAGCCGCACGGCGGATCGCCCAGGGGAAATTCTTCAATGCCGGCCAAACCTGCGTGGCACCGGATTACATCCTCGTTCAGGAAAATGTGCTTGATGCGCTGGTCGCGGAACTCATCAAAACCCTGAATGAATTTTACGGTGTGGATCCGTTGCAAAGCCCGGAATACGCCCGCATTATCAATGCCAAGCAGTTCGACGCGCTGGTCAAATACTTCAAGGATGGTGATATCCTGTTCGGCGGTCAATCCAGCCGGGATGACCTTTACATCGCACCCACGATCATCAAGAATGTCTCACCCGATGCTCCGGTGATGCAGAATGAGATCTTCGGGCCCATCCTTCCGGTATTGCCGGTGAAAGATATGGAAGAAGCCCTGCAATTTGTACAGAAACGTGAAAAACCCCTGGCCTTCTATATCTTTTCAGAGAACCGGGATACAGTGAACAGGGTACTGGCCGGATCAACATCAGGCGGAGCCTGCGTGAACGAAACCATGAATCACCTGACCATTCCGGGGTTGCCGTTCGGCGGTGTGGGCAACAGCGGTATGGGAAAATACCACGGTGAATGGGGCTTCCGCGACTTTTCCAACGCCCGAGCCGTTTTGGATCATGCCACCCGTTTTGACCCCGCTGTGCGCTACCCACCTTATGCGGGTGAAAAACTGGACCGGATGAAGAAACTGATGGCCATGCGTATCCCGGCCGCCCTCGAAGGTCCCACCGGCTGGTTGCTGGGTGTTATGGGCGACTTTATCCTTAAATTTATCCGCTAGGCACCACCCGTTCGATTTTTATTACCCACCTTTTTAACCAGTATTGGAGGTATCTATGAAACCCGCAAAAAAAGCCAGTGAAATGACAATAAAAGAACTGGCACGTTACATTGACCATTCCGTTCTCAAACCGGAATTTACAGAAGAAGAAATTCGAGCCTACACCAAAGCCGGGGTTGACTATGGCTGCGCGACGGTCTGTGTTAATCCCGCCTCACTGGATATTGCCGCAGAGTTGACAAAAGGGTCAGACACCCGTATCTGTGTGGTATGCGATTTTCCGTTTGGCCTGAGCACCTCCGAATCCAAAGTGATGCAGGCGGATATCCTTTGCAAACGCGGTGACATCTACGAACTCGATATCGTGGCCAACTACGGATGGATCCGCAGCGGAAAATGGGATGCGGTAACAGCTGAATTAAAAGCCGTGACGGATGCATGCCATAAATACGGAACAGCCGTGAAAGTTATTTTTGAAACCGATGCATTGACTGTTGAACAGGTAAGGAAAGCCTGCGAGTGCGCCATTTCCGCGGGAACTGATTTTGTAAAGACCAGCACCGGATTTCTCACCGGGTTTGAAAGCCACGGCGCCACCCCGGAAATCATTCAGGAAATGATGGATGTATGTGGTGACCGAATCAAGATCAAGGGCAGCGGGTGCATCCGCACCAGGGAGCATTTCCTGCAGTTGATCGACATGGGGATCGACCGTATGGGTGTCGGGTACAAGTCCACACCGGTCGTTCTCGGTTTGAAGGAGTAGACGGGTCCGGATACAACCGGTCAATGGAATTACGCCTTCCACAAAACACATTGTGGAAGGCACTTTTTTCTATGGTTGGCATGTATTTTGGGAACGGAGCCGGGGATCTCTTCTTCAGGTCAGGATTTTTATGATGAAAGTCACAATCCGTCCTTTTTTAATTACTTTTTAAAAGTACTTATATATCTTTGAGTGTTTTTGTTGTACAATAAATATCAAAATACGGGGGAGAAATCAGTCAAAAAATCCATATAGATGGTTATGGATCATATTAGGATCAGAGAGGAGATGGTGCCGCTGGTAGTAATCCTGTGGTTTATTTGCTTCGGATAATTTTGGCCATTTTGTTCTTAGGAGATCAAATATGCAAAAGAAATTCCTGTCTTTGATCAGCATTATGTTGATTCTGGTATTTACCCTTTCAGCTTTTGCTCCAGCCGCTCCAACGACTCAAAAAGCCAAAGAGGTTGAGATCTTCTCCTGGTGGGTTGGTCCTGGTGAAGCTGACGGCCTGGCTGCAATGGTGAAAGTCTTCAACGCCAAGTACCCGGATATCACCTTTGTCAACGCGGCAGTAGCAGGCGGCGCCGGTACGAATGCGAAAGCTGTCCTCTCCACCCGCCTGGCAGGCAATGATGCGCCTGATTCCTGGCAGGCTCATGCCGGTCAGGAAACCATCGCCAATTATGTAGCCGCCAAACAGGTTGCCCCCCTGGATGACCTGTTCAAATCCACCGGATTGAACGACGTTCTTCCCAAGAGTCTGCTTCCGTTAATTTCCGAGGATGGACACCCCTACAGCGTTCCTGTGAATATTCACCGCTCCAATGTCCTCTGGTACAACCCCAAGGTATTGAAGGAAGCCGGTATCACAGCCAATCCCAAGACCGATTTCAAGACCTGGGATGATTTCTTTGCTGTATGTGACAAAGTCAAAGCCACCGGGAAGACCTGCCTTTCCATGGGCGCCCCCTGGACAGCCATCCATCTGTTTGAGAACGTCATGATCGGCTCAATGGGTGCCGAAAAATGGAACGGCCTCTGGACGACACCACCAACCACAGATTGGGCAGGTGCGGATGTCACCAAAGGCATTGACACCTTCGCCAAAGCCCTGTCTTACACCAACGCCGATGCCTCCACACTCTCTGACTGGCAACCCGCCTCCAAGATGGTTTCGGATGGCGATGCCGCATTCAATGTGATGGGCGACTGGGCTTATGGTTATTATGCCAATCCCGCCCCCAACGGGCTGGCTCTGAAACCTCACGATGACTTTGACTGGGCTGCCTCACCCGGCACCTACGGTATCTTCAACTTCCTGGCAGACAGCTTTGTAATGCCCGCCAATGCCAAGAATGCAGAAGGGACCACCGCCTGGTTGACCGTTGCCGCGTCAAAAGAAGGGCAGGAAGCTTTCAACCCGTTGAAAGGTTCAATTTGCGCCCGCACCGACTGCGATATGGCCAAATTCAGCGAGTATTCGAAAGATGCCGCCAAAGATTGGTCGGACAATGTAGTGGTCGGCAGCCTGCAGCATGGTGTTGTGGCTGCCCCCGCCTGGGCGACCAAGATCGGCACCGCACTGGGTCTATTCCAGGCTAGCAGCATGGACAAGACCGCACAGGCAGATTTCCAGAAAGCACTGGTGGAAGCCTGCGCTTCAGACGGTACCTGTAAGAAATAAACCGGTACATTCAAATTTAATGATGAGCGGCTCTATTACAGGAGCCGCTCATCCATATAGATTTCACTTTTTCAGATTGATTGGTTTTCCGTTGGATTCAATATAAAATGTATTCATACGATCTTATAAAAAACAATATAAACACATCAGGAGAGACAGGATATGCGCGTACGATTTGAACTTGATCTCCCGCGATTGATACTGACAATCTTTTTGATGGTTGCAGGTATTTTCCTGGTCGCCACCCTCTCCAGAACTGAATTGATCTTATTCGAGAAGAATTTCACGTCCATCGGCATTCTGCTGGGTGGATTAATCTTTTATGCAGGCATCATCCTCATTGTAATGATGTTCAACAACGAAACCCTGCTCTCGATCTCTCTTCTTTTTCCGTCGATTGTGGCGGTAGCCATTTTTGTTTATGGATTTATCGGCTGGTCTGTGCGGGTGTCCCTTAGTAAATGGAAAGGACTTAACCCGGATTACACCTGGGCCGGGCTTTCACAGTATACAGAGCTGTTTCACGATCCCCGTTTTCTCATTGACATCCGCAATACCGTAATGTTCACCGTATTATTCATTACGGGCTGCCTGTTGATTGGCCTTTCACTGGCCATTCTGCTGGATATGCGGTTGAAAGGGGAATCGATCTTCCGTAGCATTTTCCTTTTTCCAATGTCAATATCATTTGTCGCCTCCGGTGTGGTCTGGGGATGGTTGATGAACCAGGCCACCGGAAGCCGGACGGCTGGCATTAACCTGATCTTCAAATCGCTCGGTCTGGATTCACTCATCAGCCTGTGGCATTCCACTCCGCAACCCTGGGGTATGGCTTTTACGGTAATCCCCGCCGTTTGGATGTTGTCCGGCTATACCATGGCGCTTTATCTGGGTGGTATGCGCGCCATCTCGGATGACCTGCGTGAAGCCGCGCGGGTCGACGGGGCAAGCGAACTGGAGATCTACCGCTATATTGTGTTCCCCATGTTGCAGCCTGTTACCCTGAGCGCCGTGATCATTCTGGGACACATGTCCTTGAAAATCTTCGACCTCATCGTTGCCCTCGGCAACAAGGATATCCGGTTGGACGTTCCGGGGATTTATATGTGGGTGACCACTTTTGATGGAACGAATTACGCTCAGGGAGCCGCGATCGGTGTTTTGATGTTGATCAGCGTTGCAATCTTGATCATTCCATACCTGATCCAGAATATGCGCACGGAGACCGAGCTATGACAAACCGCAAACCGATCCTCAACGTCTTCTTTTACATCTTTCTAATATTGCTCGCTCTGGTCTATCTCCTTCCGATCTATCTCCTCCTATTGACCGGATTTAAACCCTTCGATCAGGTTGACCTGAAAACCATGTGGAATCTCCCGGTAGGCGGCCTGTATATTGAGAATTTCATCGCGGGCTACAAGCAGCTGGCCCCCAATATCAGCAACAGCCTGAAAATGGTCGTTCCGGAAGCACTGTTGTCCGCTTTGCTGGGTTCATTGAATGGCTACCTGCTCTCAAAATGGAAGTTCAAAGGATCCAACCTAATCTTCACGCTGATCCTTTTCGGCATGTTCATACCGTATCAAAGTATTCTGATTCCGCTGGTGAAGTTCATGCAATCCATCAACCTGTATGGAGACCTGCCCGGCCTGGTGATGGTGCATATCATCTATGGCATCCCCATCACTACGTTGATCTTCCGGAATTATTACGCGGGTATATCCACAGAAATTCTGGAAGCCGGCCGCATTGACGGCGCCAGCCTGATGGGATTGTACCGGTACATCATGTTCCCGCTCTCCGCCCCCAGTTTTGCCGTTGTCATCATCTGGCAGTTTACCCAGGCCTGGAATGAATTTTTATTCGCCATTGTGCTGACCAACCAGTCCAACTGGCCGGTGACTGTGGCTCTGAACAACCTGGCGGGCAGCCAGCTTGTGCAGTGGAATGTGCTGATGGCGGCGACCTTTATGGCTGCCCTACCAACCATGCTGCTCTACATTTTCCTCGGCCGGTTCTTCATCCGCGGCTTGATGGCCGGTTCCCTGAAAGGATAATTCAGGGAATACTGTTTTGTCTTTTTCAAAGCCCCCGCTTCGGGGGCTTTTGAATGTGGGTTTTCCATTCCCGTCGCTTTGCGCGGCAAGCCCGGTTTCAAATTCGCCTGACCGGTCTAATCCAGGGGGTGGGGTTAAAGAAACTGCCCGTTAGTGGGACTATGGTTATATCCACCCGGCCTGTACAATGGCGTCATCTTTATTTGTGAGGATTAACCATGAAACACATACCGTTTGGAACAACCGGCGAGATGGTCAGCCCGTACTGTCTGGGAACCATGATCATGGGGACGCAGACTGACCGTCCCACCTCGTTCAAAATGCTGGACCGCTTCATTGACCTTGGTGGCAATTTTGTGGACACTGCCAACTGTTACGCCTGGTGGACAGGCCGTGATGCCACCGGGGACGAGAGCGAAACCCTGCTGGGCGGGTGGATGCGCGAACGAAAGAACCGCGACAGGATCTTTCTGGCAACCAAGGGCGGGGCGCGGCTGACAGACATCAACCGGGTTCGAAACCCGCAGGGGGATATTGCCTGGGAGAAGGTTGTGGAAAATTACGAATACCTCTCGGCCGGAGCGCTGCGCAGGGCGGCCGAGGGCAGTCTGCGGCGGCTGGGTACCGACCACATTGACCTGTATTATGTGCACATTGACGACCGTCGTACCCCGCAGGAGGAGACTCTCGGTGTATTGAATGATCTGGTGAAAGAGGGCAAGGTGCGCTACGTTGCCTGCAGCAACTTCCGGACCTGGCGCATGGAACGCGCCCGCTCGATCAGCGCGGCCAACGGTTGGGCGTCCTTCACTGCCATCCAGCAGCAGTACTCCTATCTGCGCCCCAAACCCGGAGCGGACCTTGGTATATCCGTCAACGTGGACGATGAACTGCTGGATTATCTGCGCGATAACCCCAATGTTTCGCTGCTGGCCTATTCACCCCTGTTGAAGGGCATCTATGATGATGAGAAGAAACGTACCGCCTACTACAACTGGCACCTGTTCAACACAGATGACTCCCGCGCCCGGCTGGATGGTTTAAGCCGCATGGCCGGGGAAATGAATATCTCCAACAGCCAGCTGGTGATAGCCTGGCTGCTGCATCACGAGCCGCGTGTCATTCCGATCATCGGGGCGCGCACCCTGGAGCAGTTCGACATCGCCATGAGCGCGTTGGATATCCGGTTGACGCCAGAGCAGATGAAGGCGCTAAATGAAGCATCGGCATAAATTCTGTATTTCAGAATATTCCCCGGGGGATTTATGGGCAAGGGTGGACATCGGTCCACCCTTGTTTCACCTTTGCCAATAGATTCACAAAACAATTTTCAAATTTCCTTCCGAATAAAATCGCCTCTATACTCGTTATGTGTATAGAGGTTGAACCAACGTGAGTCTACCCGAACCCAACACCGAGATCGAAGAAGCCCTGCTGGTCCGCGCCAGGGGCGGCGACCGCAACGCCTATGGCGAACTGGCCGCCCGCTGTTATCCCGCTGTAGTGCGCGTGGTCTACCGCATGTGCGGTGACACGCAACTGGCGGAAGACGCGGCGCAGGAAGCCTTCATTCGCGCGTGGACAAAGCTGCCCGCATACCAGCCAAAAGCGCCTTTCAGCCGCTGGGTATACCGCATCGCCATTAACACCGCGCTGGACGTTTTGCGCCATAAACCACAGGACAGCCTGGATGAAGATGAAACCGCCGATCAGCTGGCCGGCGGCAGCCCCGACCCCGAAACGGTCTACATTGAACGGGAACAGGCTGACCGCGTGCAGCACGCCATCCGGTCGCTGCCTGACGGGGCACGCGCCGTGCTGGTGTTGCGTGAATACGGCGGGTTAAGCTACGACGAGATCGCGGCCAACCTCGAGATACCGGCCGGCACAGTGATGTCGCGCCTGAACTACGCCCGCAACCGATTGCGGGAGATGCTGCGCGAAGAGCGTACGGAAATGGAGCGTGTATATGCCTGATCCGATCTTCAACAAACTTAGTGCCTATCTGGACGGTGAATTGAACGAACGCGAAGCGGCTGCCGTGGAAGCCCACATTGAAACCTGCGCGGAATGCCGCTCCGGGCTGGATGAACTTCGACGGTTGTCAGCCCTGCTGGATGGCAGCCCGGAACCGGATTTCACTCCGGTACAGGATTTCAGGTCGCAGCTTATGCTCCAGCTTCCCCGCCGCGATGAATCATCCCGTCCGGTGCCCGAAGCCCCCTTTCTGATCTGGTCTGCGCCGGTGATGGTGGTGATAGTGCTGGTGTTCATCCAGATTACTACCGGGATCTCATCGCTGGTGAATCTGGCCAACCGGGCAGGCCTGCTCAATGGTTCAGCCGGTTGGGCGGCAGCCGCTCCCCGTCAAATGGTGTGGTTTACCGCCATCCAAACCACAGGCAGCTACATCGCAGATATCCCGAATTTGCCGGCTCTGCAATTCCTCAACTCAGCCGGGGTTCTTTCGTGGGACCTCTTCATAAACCTGCTGCTGCAGATCACCGCGGCGGTCATCTACTGGGGCTTGCTGGGTTTCATCTGGCGTCGCGGAAACAATCCGTTCACCGCGAAATAGACCTCTCCGGAGTAGTAACTCGTTTTCAATTGTTTCTATACATGAAAGAAGGAAAAAATCATGATCAATATCAGTAATGTTCTTAAACGTTCCTGGCACATCCTGTGGAATTACCGTGTGTTGTGGATCTTTGGTGTTTTGCTTGCGCTGACAACAGGCGGCGTTGGCGGCAATAATGGAGGCGGTGGTAGCAGGGAAAGCAGCCGTCCTGAATACCAGGGTCCGCGTGAATTCCATGGCACAATTCCGGATAACGCGCCGCAATTTGCGAAAGACCTGAACGAATGGGCCAACCAGACGGTGTATCCCATGTTCACCCATCCCGAACAATATATCAGCACGTTCGTGACGATCGGCCTTGTTCTCCTGCTGGTCATTCTGATCATCTCCGCCCTTGCCGCGCTTGTTCGCTACCCGACTGAAACCGCTGTCATCCGCATGGTGGATGAATACGAGACCTCCGGGAACAAGGTCGGCTTCCGTCAGGGTTGGAAATTGGGCTGGAACCGTACAGCCTTCCGTCTGTGGCTTATCGATCTCATCCTGTCCCTGCCATTGATCGCCCTGTTCCTGGTGATGATCGGAGCCGGAGTAATCGTGTACTTCAGCGTATCCTCCACATTCCAGGTAACCAACACCACCGGGATCGTGACGGCCATCGGCATGGCATTCCTGAGCCTGTTCCTCATGGCTGTGTTTGGAATTTTCATCAGCATCATCCGCAGCTTCTTCAAGCGGGTCGCCGTCCTTGAGGGTAAGGGAGTGAACGAAACCTTGCGCAACAGCTGGGCGATGTTTAAACGCAACTGGAAGAGTGTCGGCCTCGTCTGGCTGATCATGATCGGTATCGGACTGGGATTCGGGATCGTTGCCATGATAACCTTCTTCCTGTTCATTCCGGCTTACCTGTTGCTGCTTGTTCCAGCCGGTCTGGTGGCTGCCATCCCCGGTCTGATCGCCTACGGCATCACCAGCCTGTTCGCCGCCGGACCCCTGGCCTGGATCATCGCCGCGCTGGCTGCCATCCCGTTCTTCTTCACCGTCTTGTTTGCCCCGATGCTTCTGGTAACCGGATGGTTCAAGATCTACGAAGCCAATGTCTGGACCCTGACCTTCCGTGAGGTCAAGGCGCTGGAAACCAGGGCTGCGCTTCCAGAAGCGGAAGAAGCTCCTGAAGTACCGGAACCATAATCAGCGGTCACCCCGCTGTTGATAAGGATTGGTTGAGGGCAACCCCGGCCAATCCTTCGTTTTTAATGGACCGGCGTTTTCTTTATCAACAGACGGGAAATGGTATAGTACATCATACCGGGTTGATACAGCCGGGAGAATTGGAACGGTTCATCTTTGGGTAAAAGACCCCGTCATAAACAGAATCCTGAAACATGCCCTGTCTGTTCCGGATTGAGAGACCGCGAATCCGCGTTCCAGAAATACGGTTGGGAATATAATGACACACAACTACCATCCGTTTCCGGTCTACTCGTGCTCATCCTGGATTTTCGCCCCGCATCCTCCCGGAAGATACAGCTTCTGCAATGTCCGGATTGCGGACAGTATTACCTGTTCGAAAGCGATTACGAATACCTGGTCAACGGCAGCGAAGATGAACAAACCCTCACCCGGCTGTCGGAAGAACAGGCATCCGGATACCTGAAGGGAACCGGGACCGAAGAATAAGGGCAGGGACCGGTTTTCTAAACATTGGGTACTCGTTTAATTGTCAGACAACTGCTACAATGTACATATCTCCCCCATCCGGAGAAATACTAAATCAGGTGGTGTGTATGACGACTCCTGAACCCATTACCTGGCTCGCGAATCCGCGCGCCGCATCCATTGCCCATAGTCCGGCAGTGGCGAAGTATTTTCCTGCCGGTATTTCAGAAACCACCCGCAGCTTTCATTCAAACATCCCCGCGTTCAAGGTTACCCCATTAAAAAGCCTGAACCGGCTGGCAGAACTTATTGGTGTTGGAAAAATCTGGGTCAAAGACGAGGCAGACCGGTTAAGCCTGGGATCGTTTAAAGTGCTGGGCGGCTCGTATGCCATCTATCAGACCATCCGCAAGATGATCGGCAACCCGGACGGATTCTCGTTTGACGACCTGAGCGATCCCGCCATCCGCAGCCGGATCGGCGACCTTACCTTCGCCGCGGCGACAGATGGCAACCACGGACGCGGTGTGGCATGGGCTGCCACCCGCCTGGGTTTTAAATCGATCATTTATGTTCACAAGTTGACTTCTGAAGCTCGCATCAGCGCCATTGCCCGCAACGGCGCCGAAGTAAAAGTCATTGATGGTACCTACGATGACGCCGTGCGGCAGGTGAACGAAGACGCGCAAAAGAATGGCTGGCAGGTCATATCCGATACATCCTGGGAAGGATATGAGGAAATCCCGGTCTGGGTGATGCAGGGATATACCACCATGTTCTCTGAAGTCCAGCAGCAACTGGCGGCCATGGGAGAATTCTCTCCGACCCATATTTTTATGCAGGCTGGTGTCGGTTCACTAGCAGCCTCTGCCTTCGGGTTTTACGCGAGCCGTTTCGCGCCCGACCGTCCCAAAATGGTGGTGGTCGAACCTGACCGGGCAGCCTGCCTGTACCATTCCATGGAGATCGGTGATGGCAAACCCCATTCCTTCCCCGGTGACCTGAATACCATCATGGCCGGCCTGGCCTGTGGTGACCCGAACCCCATCGCATGGGAAGTACTCTACGATTGTGCCGACGGGTTTATTAAATGCCCCGATTACGTCTCTGCCAAAGGCATGCGGGTGGGTGGTGTTCCTTTGCATGGTGATCCATATATCATCGCGGGTGAATCCGGCGCGGTTTCGCTGGGTGCCCTCATGTTTATCATGGAACTGGACCGCTACAAACATATCCGTGAAGCCCTCGGGATGGACAGAAACAGCCGGGTTCTGCTGGTCAACTCGGAACGCAACACCGACCCCGATGATTACCGCCGGGTGGTGTGGGACGGCGGCGACCAAATACCCAAGATGTACCGCGTGTACGGTAATCCCTTCATCGAAGGCTAATTCCAGGAATAATTATCGCCCTTAACAGAAATATTACAGACATGGGACGCCAGACGGGGTCCCATTTTTTAATCCGTTATTCCAGCATCTTTTTCAGGGCATCGACCGTCACCAGATCATGAATTTCTTCCACGAATTTGATGTTGGCCGGTTTCACACTGGCGATACAATCCCGAACCAGGATCGGGGTCAGGTCAAGGTCCATTGCCCCGCGAATGGTGGAAAGTACACAATATTCCGCGCAGAATCCTGTGATGAAGACTGTATCCACGGATTTTTCCGCCAGAATCTTAGCCAACTTTGTCTTGTTAAAGGAATTCCCGTACATTTTATGGATATGGATGTCTGAAGGAAGTATCTCCAATGATTCCGGCAGGTCAAAACTTTCCTGGCCCGGTAAAAGGTTATCTTCCGGATCCATGTGCTGCACGCAAACCACCGGAAGATCTTTTTCCCGGAAGAATGCCAGCAAAGGGTTGATATTCTCGATCGCATCCTCCAACGATTTTGAACATTCCGGACTGTTGTTGAAAAACTCCTTTTGAATATCAATCACCAACAGCGCAGGTTTCACTGTTCCCGCCTTTCATGGTTCGATCTTTTAATATTTTCTGGAATATATTCTTTCGCAGGAGATGATCCTGCAGTAAACGGTGTCAGTTCTTCTTCAGGTCTTCGTTCGTGAATTGTACCGTCTGTATCGGGTAAGGGATGTTAATCCCTTCCCGCTGGGCAGCTTCCTTGATCGCCAGGATCGCATCCGATGGAACTTTTATGATGCTGTTCTGGGTCTGGTCCACCCAAAAATAAGCCAGCAGATTGATGGAGGAATCCCCAAATTCCTTCGCCAGTACCATGGGTTCCGGATCGGAAAGCACACCTTCAACCGAGCGGACACTGTCCAGAATAACCTGCTGAGCCTTTTTCAAGTCGACCTCATACCCGACCCCCACCTGGATGATGCGGCGCCGGTTTTTCAATCCGGTAAAATTCTTGATCGGATTGGAATAGACATTTGAGTTGGGCAGAATGACGACCTCACCATCCCAGGTCAGTACCACTGTGTCCCGTAACGTGATATCGATTACCTTGCCTTCATAGTCAGAGATTTCCACGGCATCTCCCACCTGGAAAGGCTGTTGAAGGAGCATGAGAATTCCGGAAATAAAATTCTTCGAAATGTCCTGCAAAGCAAATCCAATCGTAAACCCGGCAATCCCCAGCCCGGCAACAAACCCGGTCACATTGAAGTTAACCTGCTCCAGAGCCAGTACTATACCCAGCACAATGATCGCCCAGCGTGTCATACTGGCAAACAATCTGGCTGTTTCGATCCGTTTCAGCCGGTTTTCCGATTTTTTCAGGATCCATTTTGATGTGGCATTGGCAATAAATAACGCAACAGCGAATGTTATCAGGGCAGTCAGCAGGCGGGGGATGAATTCAATGACATTCGCCAGCAAGGTTTGAAATTCCTGAGTTAAGTTCACGTTAACTCCTTATATAATTCTTTTGAAAGTGATACGGGCAAATAATCGAAACAAGTAATAAATTAAAATATAGTATTCGTATGTCATTATAACAAAGGCATTTTTGGGGATTTCCCGTTACACGTGCCCGGAGTTTTTGAATTTTTACAGGGATTTTAAATCAGTAACCGGCAATACCATATCGCTTACGGATAAAAAAAGGCAGGCTCTTCATATGGAAGAAAACCATTTTATTCCCCTTCTGATCGTTGTTATTCTGGCGTTCATTGTACCGGTCGTCCTTTCGCGATTCAAACGCATCCGGTTACCCATCGTAGTGGGTGAAATCCTGGCCGGCATTGTGATCGGACGCAGCGGTTTTCAATTGATCCGGACTGATGATGCCGTTCTGGATTTTCTGGCTGAATTCGGTTTTATTTTTCTGATGTTCCTTTCAGGTCTTGAGATCGATTTTTCGAGCCTGTCGCTGGGCAATAACCAGCTTTCACGTCCGGATAAACGCGCCCGCCTCCATCCTTTGGTGCTGGCTTTGATCAACTTTGCGCTAACCCTGATCCTCTCTTTCGCCATCAGCTACGGGCTTGTGCAGGCGGGAATCGCCCGGAACATTTGGATGATGGGGCTGATCTTATCCACCACGTCGCTGGGCGTGGTGGTACCCGTGCTCAAAGAAAGCCGCCTCACAGGCAGCCGGTTCGGGCAATCGCTGTTGTTTGCCGCGTTAATCGCCGATTTTGTCACCATGCTCCTGATCACAGTCATGGTTGCCGTGATCTCCAAAGGTGTGACCTTTGACATCCTTCTGATCGGTCTGCTTTTTGTGGCTTTCTTTATTGTCATCCGCTTTGCCAACATCCTCTCGCGGCTGGGATCAATCAACAAGATGATCGAAGACTTGAGCCATGCCACAGCCCAGATCAAGATCAGAGGGGCGTTTGCCGCCATGCTGGTATTTGTGGTCTTCTCCCAGACACTGGGCGCCGAAGTGATCCTGGGTTCCTTCCTGGCCGGTTCAATCTTCTCCCTATTGAAAACCACCGAAGACCAGAAAGTCATGCACCAGCTTGAAAGTATCGGATATGGATTCTTGATACCGATCTTCTTTATCTCGGTGGGTATTGATATCAATTTACAGGCGATCTTTAAATCACCAACCGCCATGCTGCTGGTTCCCATTCTGGTGGTGGCCGCGATCGCCGTAAAGATCCTTCCGGCTCTGGTCTTCCGCTTCAATTTCTCCTGGCGGGAAACGCTGGCTGCCGGAACCCTGCTATCTGCCCGGCTTTCATTGATCATTGCCGCGGCAGCGATCAGCATGAAACTGGGGATCATCACTGAAACGATCAATACGGCCATCCTTCTGGTGGCGATTTTAACAGTAACGCTGGCACCCCTGTTGTTTTCCGCCATATATCAAAAGAAGGATGAGGATATCCATCCTCCGGTACTTGTTTGCGGTTGTAATGAACTCTCGCTCCAGGTTGCCTCCCAGTTGGTCAAGCAGAATGAGAAGGTGATCATTCTGGATATGGACCAGGCTTTCATCGAGCGTGCCCGACAACTTGGATTCACCGCAGAACCAGTCGATCTGATCCACGACCAGGAGACAGCAGCCAGACACCTGGAAAATAAAGAGGTGCTGATCAGTACGTATCGCGACCCTGAGATCAATTTCCAGGTTTGCCAGGTTGCCCGAACCATTTTCGGAATTGAAAGAGTCATCGCCCAGGTTTCATCACCCGGAGATATCCACCGGTTTGAAAGCATCGGGGTAACCACGGCTAATGCCGCCGTTGATTTTGCCAGCATGCTGGTGCTTCTGGCGCGCACGCCAACGGCTTTCGCCCTGCTCACCCGGACAGATGACCAGACGGAAGTATACGAAGTGGTTGTTGAAAACCGGAAATGCGCCGGAAAGACCCTGCGTGAACTAAAACTACCGGGAGACATTCTGATCCTCGCCGTGCGGCGGAATGATGACCTGTTGGTGCCCCACGGCAATACCACCCTGGAGATCAATGACCATTTGACTCTGGTAAGTTCACAGGATTGGATCGAAGCCGGAAGACACATGTTCGCGTAATGTCGCCGGATTTAAATGCCCTGTCTGCGATTTCCCCCCTACCAATATTCATATGTCCTGTATGGTATGCTTGAAAAGTTATGTTTGAAACGGAAAACCTGAAATCGTTTGTCAAAGAACGTGGAATTGATCTCGTGGGAGTAACCAGCCTGGATCCTTTCAGGAAGATATCCATGGGAATCAGAACAAACCGGAGGGATTTCTTTCACCGGTACCGTTTTGCGGTTGTG
>CAYRHB010000009.1:0-6206 GCA_964424035.1 uncultured Leptolinea sp. | reverse complement strand
GTGATTCTTCTGCAAATGAGATGAATCTCTTCATGGAAAAAGCCGCGCTGGACACCATGTCATATATCGAAGAAAAGGGCAACAACGTTCTTATCATCCACCCGGAAGATGAGTTTGATCCGGTCAAGCGAATGGGGCTAATTTCATTAAAAGCGCTGGCCAAGGGAGCCGGTCTTGGCTGGCAGGGCCGTTCTTTATTGATCATCTCACCCGAATATGGACCCATCTACCGGTGTATCGGTATTCTGACTGATATGGAATTGACCCCGGATGAAAGCATGCCCAACCATTGTGGTGATTGCACGCTGTGTATTGATAAATGTCCACACCATGCTCTGAAACTTGTCCCGTTTCAGGATCATCCAGCCCGGCGAGAGGATGTACTGGATATACATTCCTGCAGGGGTGATAAAGGTTGCAATGTCTGCCTGGCTGTTTGCCCGTGGATCAATAAGACGATCCTGTAGCTCCGGCCACTGACCGGAATATGAATTACGACCCTTGATATAAGGATAACGTATATGTATTTGTGGAACTTTCTTATATCTTCCAATTCATATGCACCGGGCAACCTATTAAACGACCATGTCCCGATCAATTACCAACATATGATGTTTGATATATGATTAGACATGGGAACCAAAACGGCGGAATTGTATCCATGAAATCTCAAAAAGGGTATTCATCAACCCTGCATGTCATCTGCACTCTGGTACTTGGCGCATCCGTGTTTGCCGTACTGTTTGCATTGTTCCTTGCATTCACCCCGGTCCGCGCAGGAACAGTGTGCGGCAACGGGTCTGCTCCGGATTACGGTTTCAGCTATGACCTGATGCAACCTCACTGGACGGTAGGCTGGGAAGGGTACGCCTCTGAACAGGCTGTCGCGCAAGTTGATACGTATCTGGATGAATTGGACTATGACTACATCGCCCAGACCATGATCCTGATCCTGCCGCAGGAAGCCGTGGGCAACCGGGTTAACTGTGCTGTGCATTTTCTGCGATACATGAAACTGGGACAACCTGATGGCGACCGTAAAGACAATGGCTTTGTTTTTCTAATCGTTGTTGAACCGGATGATATTGATGTGCATTATGGAGTGGGGCTGGGATTGCCGGCTCTGACAGCCCACGAACTGACAGAACTGAACCGGCTGGCGGAAGAGACGTATTCCTCTACCGGCAGCATGGATAAAACCCTGGTAGCCCTGGTCAAAGACTTTGACCGGGTGGCAAGGGAAAATTACTCACCGTTGATCGTCCCGTCACCCACACCCCAGGAGATCACGCTCCCGACGGATGGAACCGGCTGGGCGATCCTGTGCTGCCTGGCATGCCTGGTCATGATTATCATCATCCTGGTCCTGACATTCATCATCCGCATGGGCAGCGCCGGTATCTTTAACTCCCGGGGAGGTTCGGAATCGTCATGGAACAATCGCGGGCCATTTGGCGGAGGTGGAGGATGGAGCAGCCCATCCGGAGGGGGCGGTTGGAGCCGTCCGTCCGGAGGAGGATTCAAGATTCCCCGATCACGCGGCGGCAGCGGAAGCGGCCGGTCCGGCCGGGGCAACTAACCAACAAAAGAGGAATAATAAAATGAAACAGTTCATCAAACGTTCCGTTTTTATGCTTTTAACCATCGCTCTGGTGGCCGGGATGAGCGGCTGCGGCACGGTTGGCAATATTGTCAACAGCGGCACGACAGAATACAACGATCTGGTCGCCCTGGTACAGGGTGTTCAATCTGCCGCCTCCAATTTCCAACTCGTCACAGATACGCAGTATGCCAAAATCCAGGCAAAAACCCAGATCACCAAAGATTACTACAACGCGGTCAGCAACAGCGGTGAGGTTTGGACGGGCAACTTCAAATCGCAGGCAGACGCGCTGACCGAACTTCTCAAGAACTACAAAGACGAAAATGGTCAGCCGATTGATGTATCCAAGTTAAATCTGGCCGAGTTGCAGCAAAAGGGAGCGCTTCCCACTGACCACGAACAGGGCTTCTCCCTGTCTGTCAATGCCATCACCCAGGCACCGCCGCCCGTGCCTGATGCGACAGTTACGCTTGCCCTGGGCGATACAGTCGATGAAGCTATGAATACGATCCAGTTGGCCGGTACGGATTGGAACGATGCCGTGAAAGCCTACAATACCCGCCGGTCCCAGATCAAGGGGGAGATCGTTGCAAGAGTTTCTGAATATTTCGGATTTGAACTGCCGGTAACCTTCCCGTACTACCAGGGTGGCAACGCCGGGCAACCGGTCAAGAATCCACTGGCGACCCCATAAGCTTCCCATTTTGAACACGAGCGGATGTGTGGTTTGAACATCCGCTCTTTTTAGATACACAGCCTGGGAAACATGCATCTCAGACCGCTAAAACGCACACACCACAAATTTCGTATAAATAGCAATATCCTGTGAAATTCCTGTTGTAAGAAAGAAGGAAACGGCACTATGTCCAATTTATCGATAATCAAGGGATTATCCATTCTGGCAGCCATTCTGATCCTGCTCTCTTCGGTAGCCGGTATCGTGCTCGATGATGGAGGAAAACCTTTCCATGTTTCCAGTCTGCGCGGGAATGATGTTGTGATGTATGGTGGAGAGGGTGTCTATCGTTTTGATTCGCTTCAGAAAGCCGTACTTTTCCGTGGATTTGACTGGGCCAACCTGGTCATCAGCCTGCCTGTATTGCTGTGGGGGATCTATGCATCCAAAAGTGGCAGATTTTCCGCCAGTCTGGTAATAGCTTCGGTTTTTTGTTACTTGGCTTACAACTACCTCATCGGGGTGATGGGAAATGCCTTTAACAACCTGTTCCTCGTATGGACAACCCTGTTTTCCACCGGTCTCTTCGGATTGATCTTGCTGTTGACCAAAATGGATATATCCTCCCTTCCGGGCAAAATTGGTAGGAATTTTCCCCGGAAGAGCCTTTCTGTGTATATGATCATTCTGGGGTTATTCCTGCTAACCCAATACCTGATGCAGATAATCCCCGCCATGTTCACCGGAACAGCACCGGCATCGCTTGAGATCTATACTACCCTGGAACTGGCCGCATTGGAACTTGGTATCATGGTCCCGCTTCATCTGGCAGGCGGTGTATTGCTATGGAATAACCGCCCTGCAGGATATATGCTGTCAATTCTGCTCACCTTTACGGCTATGATGACCTTTATTTCCCTGAGTGTGGCTGCCGTGTTGTTCCGCGTGCAGTATGTTTCCGGAAATATGATGGATCTCCTGGTTCCTGTCGTTCTTTCCTTTATCACCATCGGGTTTTCGACTGCCATTATCAAGAATATCAGGGATTGACGAGAAAGCAATATTGGACGCAGTTGCATGATCATTCAAGAAAATGAAGATTGCATATAATTACTGAAATCCAACAATTACTAAAACAGGAGCAAGACATGATAAAAGAGCTGGTTACCCGCAGTCGCAGCTACCGACGGTTTGACCAATCTGCACGGATCGCGCCGGAAACCCTGCGTGAACTCTGTGATCTCATGCGCCTCTCCCCTTCCGGCCGAAACGCGCAGCCGTTGAAATACATGACAGTCACCTCTGAAGAAGTGTGCTCCAGGATATTTCCCACGCTCGCCTGGGCTGGATACCTGAAAGACTGGGACGGTCCGGAAGAAGGTGAACGGCCTGCTGCGTATGTGGTTATTCTGGGTGACACAAAGATCGCCAACAACTATGGCATTGATGCGGGTCTTTCCATCCAATCACTTTTACTGGGAGCCGTGGAACAGGGATTGGGAGGATGTATCATCCAGAGCATCCGGCGCGAAGACCTGGCACAAGTGCTGGATGTACCCGAAGGCTTTGAGATCCTCTACGTAATCGCGCTGGGTAAACCCGTGGAAAAGGTTGTCATTGAGCCCCTGCCGGCCAGCGGCGACATTAAATACTGGCACGACGCCGAAAACGTTCACCATGTGCCAAAACGCGCCCTGGAAGACCTGATCATCGCGGAAAAGTAGATCAATCTCAGGCTATTTCAATATTTTTTCTTTCATCGGCTTTGAGTAGCTCGATGAAATTCCATATTGCCTGCGTAGTTCATTGACCATCACATAGAGACGGTCTTTATATTCCTTGTTGGCCGCACCGGTTTTGTACATGTCCCTCAGCTTTGGGTATGCCTCAGGAAAATCTTCACGCACGGTATTAAAGAATATTTCCCGTGTGGCTCCACGCAGGTACAGGGTTCCCGGCAGCAAATAGTCGGCACCGCACGCCTTTGCGTTGATACACAGGGCTTCCATGTTTTCCCGGCTGTCTGTGATGAACGGAATGATCGGCATCACATGAAGGCCAATGGATGCGTTGGTCTTCCGGAACTGCTTTAACATGTCAAACCGTTCGACTGATGGCGCACTTCCGGGTTCGATTTTTTGGCGTACCTCCTCATCCATGGTCGTGACCGTGGCTGCCACATTGATATAAGTGATGCGCGCCAATTCTTCGATGAGGTCATAGTCCCTCAGGATCAGGGTTGATTTGGTGGAGATGATCGCAGGTGTTTTATATTTGATCAAAAGCCGGAGGATTTGCGGCATCAGTTGAACCGTTTCCTCCACCTTCTGGTAGCTGTCTGTTACCCCGCCAATATTGACCACTTCACGTTTCCAGCCGGGAGAAGACAGTTCCTTTTCCAATTGCTCAACCACATTGGTCTTCACATAAATATCATCATAGAACCCGTCAGAATTCAGGTACTGATGGGAATAGATGGCATAGCAATACCGGCAGGCATGGGCGCATCCGCGGAATATGTTCAAATCCCATCCAAAGGGAACCTTGCGTTTCAATTTATGAAGCGCGCTCCCGCACTCGATCTCTTTAAAAATAGACGTGGAATTACCGGTCATGATCCATCCAGATTGCCAGAAGGAATAGAATATGTTTTCTAACAGGATTATATCAAAGATTTAATCTACATTAGCCGGTTAAAACCAATGGGAACATACCGGATGGTCAAGTCCATTCTTTAAGAGGTATGGATCGGGTTGTTCGAACCGGTTCGCTGCTAGATCATAAACAGGATTTGAATATACGCGTATGCAATCCTTGCAGCCAGCAGGAACCATAAAATACACAGGACAATATAAAGAGCGTAGACAATTTCTACTTTTGTGTATGCTTCTTTGCCCATTTTATTCCACAGCGTATGCTTTATGAACAATGAAGCGCGTTTCCGCAGCTGAGGAATATCCAGCATATCCATCAAGGCGAAGTATCCGGCAGTTTCAAACATGGGATTCAAGGAAAAATACGCGATGATGTTTGCCCAGGCAGCGAATTTGAAAAGGATTGAATTGATTACATCATTGGGACAGGCAAGCATGACCAATGATACGACCGAGCCAACAAAGAAGCAGGCAATCGGACCGGCCAATAATGTTCGCACGCGGGCTTCCTTCGGTTCCTGCCAGATATCGCTTGAATCCACAAAGAAGGTCGGTACACCAAGAATAAATTTAAATCCCGCCTGCCGGACCCGGCGGTGATAGGCTTTCATGGCTACGGCCTGCCCCAGGTTGTGGATCACAATCATCAGGATATGGGCAAGCAAGAGGACAAGAAGCCCCAGTATGATGGAATTATGCTCGGTAAACAGGGGGAAATCGGCATGGTAGAGAATGACAAAAAAGCCAATGAAACCAAGGCCTGTGATGGAAACCAGGTAAGCTTTACCGATCTTTGTCTGCAGCCACCATCCAAAACGGGTATAGAACCCGGACAACCATTCATCAAAACCGCGGATCAGGTGTCTCCCCGGAGTGGAAGCAGGTACTACCTCCTGTTCCTCATCTTCATCTTCTGAATCAAGAACCGGTGACAGGGCCGGTGAATCCTTGAACAATCCCTTTTCATACAGCTCATCGACAAGATCAACGAGGCGGTCGGACCCGCGGGACTGAAAACGGTTTGTATAGTCAACGAGTATGTCATACAAAGAGTGTTGACCATCCATCAACTTCCACATATGGGCACTGCGTTTATTTAATTTGCGGATCCTGGATCCATCCTGCCTGTTTTGTATGTAATATTCATCATCATCCAGAGATTTCAGGCTGTACCCTTCACGCGCGGTTGGCCGATAACTCGCATTGTGGATTGGCATCAATCCACTGGAGGGAAACGGGTGTTCAGTCGGAATATCCTCTTTACCGGTTGATG
>CAYRHB010000008.1:13181-47712 GCA_964424035.1 uncultured Leptolinea sp. | reverse complement strand
ATCTTTGGCCTGTTCCTGGCTCCTTTCGCCGGGATATTGATTGCAGAAACCGTGCGTAAGGCAACAGGGAAAAGGCGCAGCAAAGCTTTATTTACCGTAGCTTCCATTTCTGCCGCGCTGGGTGCCTGCGTTCCCCTCCTGCCGTACCTGCTCATTCTGTTGCTTGGGAATTTCAGTTTGGGCATTTTAATGACGATGATCTGGCCAGCATTGTTTGCGCTGATTATCAGTACAACGGTCTACACCCGTTTAAGCGGGATTCAATTATTCAAGTAGAAAGCCTATGCTCCAGGAAATCCGCATCGAAAACTTTGCCATCATTCAAAAGCTCGAATTACGGTTTGACCCTGGTCTTGTCATCTTTACAGGCGAGACCGGTGCCGGAAAATCGATCATCCTTGATGCCATTGAGGCTATTGTGGGCGGTAAAGCCGATGCGGGAATGGTTCGCAGCGGTGAAGAGAAAGCCCTATTGGAAGCAGTCTTTTCGACAGATCCACAAATTGACGCTATCCTGACCCGTGAAGAACTGCAGGATGAAGCCGGATGGGTTACGCTCAGCCGTGAGATTCGCAAAGAAGGCCGTACAACCAGCCGGATTAACGGACGGGCCGTCAACCAGAACCTTCTTAAAGAGATCGGATCTCTACTGGTGGATATTCACGGGCAATCTGAACACCTTTCGCTGTTAAACACCCGGCAGCATATTGCCCTGCTCGACCGGTTTGCCGGTGTATCTGATCTTCTTGCCGATTACCGGGCTTTATACCAGCAGCTTACCGGCGTTCGACGCGAATTGGGCGCCATGCAAGAACACGAAAAAGATGCAATCCGCATGACCGACCTGCTGCGGTACCAGGTCAACGAGATCGATTCAGCTCATTTGAAACCGGGTGAAGCCGAAGAATTAATTGTGGAACGCGACCGCCTGGCCAATGCAGAGAATCTTGCGTCGTTGGGGCAGGAAGCCCTGCGCCTTCTGGATGTCGATGAACCGGATACTCCATCCATCAGTGACCTTTTCGGGAATGTAGTAAGGGCGTTGACCGCTCTGGTCCGCATTGATCCTTCCATGTCTCCGTTGTTGGACAAAGCCACATCAACCACAGAAGATATTGGAGATATCAGCCGCAGCCTGACAGATTATCTCGACCAGGTCGAGATCAATCCCCGGCGGTTGGAGCAGATGGAGGAACGCCTTGAATTGATCAAGACCCTCAGCCGCAAATACGGAGGGGATGAACAGGCAGCGCTCACATTCGCGGAGACCGCCCGAAAACAGCTTGAATCCATTGAACACGCCAGTGAGCACATCGAACGGTTGGAAAAAGAAGTAACTCAAATCATGGCGGAGCTGTCAGTTCGAGCGGCAAAATTGAGCAAAATCCGAAAACAGGCTGCCGACAAACTATCTACTGCGGTTGAACAACAGCTTCAGGATCTTCACATGCCGGGGGCGCAGTTTGCCGTTGATATCCGTTCCGAATCCGATCCGTATGGATTGCCCGACGAAACAGGCAATCCACTCCGTTTTGATCAAACGGGTATTGACCGGGTGGAATTTCTCATCGCGCCCAATCCCGGTGAAGGACTGAAACCCATGGTCAGTATCGCATCCGGCGGTGAAACATCACGTTTGATGCTGGCCCTGAAGAATGTGCTGGCTCGCGCGGACGATATCCCGACCCTGATTTTCGATGAGATCGATCAGGGTATCGGAGGCCGCGTCGGAACCACGGTTGGGGAGAAACTCTGGCAGGTAGGCCAGGCTCACCAGGTCTTTTGTGTTACCCATTTGCCACAGCTGGCTGCCTTTGGAGACCAGCATTTGACAGTCAAAAAACAGATTATTGATGACCGGACAATCACAGAAACACAGGCTCTCATCGGAGATGACCGGATCGCGGAACTGGCTGCCATGTTGGGTAGTCCGGGGGAAACAGGGATCGCATCAGCCAGAAGCTTACTTGATGATGCTGAAAAAATCACCCATAACCTGAAAACCGCCTGATCGGTATGTTGAAAATCCTGGTACTTGGTCCCCCGGCAGTACTTCTGAATGATGAACCCATAACCATTCGAAGACGTCAGCTGCGTTCGATGCTGTATTTACTGGCTTGTAAACCGGATGGAATTAGCAGAGGGGAATTGATTACACTATTCTGGCCAGAATCATCTGAAATTGATGCCCGCCGCCAGTTAAGGGAACTTTTAAGCAAACTTCGCTCCCAGGTTCCGGACAGAAACATCCTCCAAACCAGCCAGGATCATATCAGACTTGATCATGACAATGTTTATTCAGATGCCCGCCATTTCCTTTCTCTCATTGCACCCATCCGTCAGTATCAAGAAAACAACCATCCAAAAGAAGTCCTGCCTGAAAACCTGGTGGAAATGCTGGAGCGGGCCGTCGCATTATGGAGGACTCCCACCTTTCTGTCTGGAGCACGGATCAGCAATACAACGGAATTTGATTACTGGTTGAGGGAAACATCATCGAAGTTTGAATTATACCGGCTTCAAATCCACGAGTGGCTTGGAGGGCACTTTACTGCAAAAGGAGAATTGGCTAAAGCCATATATAACATTCAAAAAGCTTTGGACGCAGATCCGTTAAACGACGTTTTGCAATCCCAACTACTGTCACTTCTTTACAACGCGGGACGTGTCGCAGAAGCCCAGACATACTACCGGTATTTAATGGACCTGTATCAGCGGGAATATGAAAATGAAATGCCGCAGAACCTGCAAATCGCGTTTAATGAGGTATCTCATATTTCTGCCGGAACATCCATCAGTAAAGCGGATGCCCCATCAAAAAAAGAGCCGTCCGGCAGATATTTCCTGGGAAGGACGAAAGAACTTGAACTTCTGCACTCGGCCTACGAGAAGGGTGGAATGGCATTCATTAACGGGGAACTGGGTGTGGGGAAATCCCGACTGGTCCATGAATTCTGTACCACACTCGATCAGCATCCGCGGGTGATGAACATTCATTGCCAGGCTCAGGATGAAAACCTCCCCCTTCAACCGATGATCAGTATGCTACGGCAATTTACAAAGCGGGATGACTGGGAAAGCCTTGATAATCAGTGGTTGAAATCATTATCCATTTTAATACCGGATGTCATCCATCAAGCCGACTCATTCACTACATTGGATGAATGGCCATCCAATGAAGCCAGGATGGAAATATTTGAATCCATCTATCAACTATTGGTATCCTACAGCCGGAATGCTCATCTTGTCCTTGTTATCGATGATGCACAATGGATCGATATTGATACCATGCAAGCCCTCATGTACCTGTCCACCCGAAAGCTTTTTGATAAAAATGGCTTTCTTATTCTGATCTCGCGTATGGAGATCCGGAATACCAAAGCACGACAGATTTTATTCAAGGACAAGAATCATGGATTTATCAACCGGATCACACTTAAACCGTTTGCTTTATCAGAAACCGGACACTTTGCACGGCTATTACTGGAACAGGACCTTCCACAGGAGTTAATTCGAAAAATACAACTGGCAACAGGGGGAAATCCTTTTTTCATCAAAGAAACAATCCAATTCCTGACCAACCGGTATGGCCGTGATCGCGCTCCATTTCTGGAGGATATTCCTTTAGCCGAGAACCTTCATGAGATTATCAAGGAAAAAACAATCAATTTAAGCAAGGTAGCCCGGGAAATCCTGTTCGCCGGAGCTGTGTGTGGAATGGAATTTCAATATGATGTTCTTGAATATCTTCAACTCTGTAAGCCGGATATTCTTGTCCAGAATCTCGAGGAGTTGGAATCGCAAAATATTATTCATGCCACGAAGTCCGTTGGTTCATCCGGTCAATACACTTTCAATCATAGCCTTATTCGCGATTCAATACTGAAACAAATCTCGCCCGCCCGGGAATGCTATCTACACGAAAAAATAGCCGCCACCTTGATCGCATTGCGCGGCCCGCAGATCAACCGTTTTTCGGGAACTGTAGCACGTCATTACGAATTGGCCGGCAAACCGGTTTCTGCCTTCTCATACTGGATCAAAGCCGGGTTGTATGCGCGCGGCCTCTTCTCTCTAAATGAGGCATTTGGCGCTTTTTTAAAGGCAAATGTCATTCAAAAAACGCATGCGCATGCCATTCAAGAATCTGATTTATATGCGCTATTCTTGGAATGGGGCAATTTTGCGTACAGTGTAATGGATTGCAGAGAATTGGATGCATGTTACGCTTCCATGTATGATACTGGATGCGAGATCAACAGTCCTCTACTCACAGGAGCTGGGCTAAGCGGTCTGGGATTGTCTGCCTTTTATAAACTCGAATTTGAGAAATCTCTGGTACTCCTTGTCCAAAGCCAGTCCATAATTGACAAGACGAATAATCTGTTTGAAAAAATCCAGGTCCGTAGTTATTTCGGTTTTTTGTATATGACCACCGGCCTGAACAATAAAGCGGTTGAGGTATTCCTGGAAGCGATCAGCCTTGGGCAAGGCGTTTCAAACCAGTTAGTCCGCAAGGCAGTCTCACATGCGCAATGCCAGCTTTCTATGTTACAAACCTTGATGGGTTGTCCACTGGATGCCATAGACACTGTGAAAGCTGCCCAAAGAAACGCTTATCTTCTGGTAACAAAACCGACATCCCAATCCTATACCCATGTCGTTCTGGCAACTGCCGAGTTCTATTGTGGTGATTTCACAAATGCATTAAAAGACATTCGAAATTCCACCCGTATTGTAGAAAATTTTCAAAACAAGCGGGTTCTGGCACTTTCACAATGCATTGAAGCCCGGATTGACTGCATTCAAGGCCGGTTGGACACGGCCTGGAATCTTGCCCTGAAGACACTTGAAATTGCCACTGAGAAAAAGCTTTTCGAATACATATCTGAATCTCATTGCGTGATGGGTGATATCTATCTGACTTTGCATTCGTACGATGACGCCATCCGGGAATATAAAATTGCCTGGGAGAACCTGGAAGGGACCCATCCCGGAATAAATGCCCTATATCGATTGGGGTATGCCCTGGTGAAAAATGGTGAGGTCGAAGAAGGATTGAACATTCTTGAAGAAGCCATTGACTCGGCCACCCGGCTTGGTTTTAATGTTATTCGTCTTTCAGCCCAATACCTCAGGGGGATTGTGTTAAAAGAAAATGGGGATATTGAAGCGGCAAACCGGATCTTTAAGGCAGTTGTCACGGAATCGGATGCGCAGGGACTATCCCTGCTCACTTATATTGGAAGCTATCCTCAGATGCAATATCTCTGGGATCATATGGAAAATGCGCTTGCGGAACAAGTCCTTGACAATCTCATCCAGGTAAAAGCCATCAGCCCCGGAAAATGGATCGACTGCCTGATCGACAGTTTTTACCGTCATCACATGCATACGGAAAAATTCGATATCGACAGGTTGAAAAATCATTTACAATCTCTCAAAGAGAATTGACCGCTTTATCTGAGAAATCTGTTATATATTGCTCATCAATGAACATATTGAGATTTTGTCCACGTTTTGTCAACGTTTTTACTGTATACTCATATCGGCAAACATCGCAAACATCTGCGCGGGTAGAGGGAACCAGCGCAAAAAGGTCGGCAGTGAACAGGGAGAAAACACTATCGACCTTTTTTATTTAATGCGTCAATCCACTTCCAGGTGGGCTACGGTCACCCCATCGCCGCCTTCATTCCGCAACCCGTCTTCCCACCGGATGACATGCGGTGATTCGCGCAGCGCCTCTCTGAGAACCTGCCGCAACCGGCCTGTACCTTTTCCGTGAATGATCCGCACAAACGGCATCCCGGCCAGGTATGCTGATTCCAGGTACCGGTCCAATGCGGTCAGCGCATCTTCCGCGCGCTGGCCTCGCAGGTCAATCTCCATTCCCGGCGATGACACAATGGCACTCCCGGTTCCCGAGAATGTCCGGGATGGTGTTTCCGGTTCTGGCCGGGTGGATTCTTGTGATACGTCATTCCGCCTTTCAATCTCATGCTGCCGGGCCCGAATTCGCATGGAGCCTACCTGAACTTCCACGTCATCGGCGCTTATTCCGCAGATCACACCTTCCAACCCGATCGACCGTACACGCACCTTCTCACCCAGTTTCAGCCCACCGGTTGCCTTTTGATACTCCGGTTTCATTTCCACCGGTTTTTCCACTTTTGTTTGCAGTGTTTCCAGCGATTCCTGTGTTTTTCGTAATGCATCCAATGGCTGCCTGGCACGCTGTAATTCGCGACGCAGCCCGGCCAATTCATCTTCCAGTGCTGACAGGCGTTCATCGGCTTCCAATCTTGCTTTTTCCAGTACGCCGCGGCGTTCAGCTTCGATCTCCAACAGGCGACGTGAAAGCTCCTTTTCAAGAGTTTCAACCTGATCACGGATCTCTTCAGCTTTTGTCCGGTCTCTGCGCGCCAGGTCCCGCTGATTGTGGATCTCATCCAGAAGATCTTCCGCCCGTACATCATCCGCATTGGCTGATGATCGGGCATCGGCAATGATATCTCCGGGCAGGCCAATCTTTTCTGCAATGAGCAGGGCGTTTGAACGCCCGGGAAGACCGATATTCAACCGGTATGTTGGACGCAGCGATTGCAGGTTGAACTCCATGCTGGCATTTAATGCACCGGCTGTCGCGTGGGCATAGGTTTTTAATTCGGGGTAATGGGTGGCAACCAGGCAGGTGATACCGCGGTTTATAAGGTTTGAGAGGATCGCCCTGGCCAGAGCCGCGCCTTCCTGCGGGTCTGTTCCGGCTCCCAGCTCATCGAACAGAACCAGGGATGCCCGGTCTGCGCGCTTGAGGATATGGACAATATTCCTGATATGCCCGGAGAAAGTTGACAGGGATTGCTCAATGGATTGCTCATCGCCGATATCGGCAAAAACCTTGGGGAACACATTGATCACTGAGCCGGATTGAACCGGCAGGTGTAAGCCACTCTGGGCCATCAGCACCAGCAAACCCAGTGTCTTGAGGGTTACAGTTTTTCCTCCGGTATTCGGACCGGTAATCACCAGGGCGTATGTTTGATCATCCAATACCAGGTCAATCGGTACCACGGTCTCCGGATCCAGAAGAGGATGCCGTGCCTGGAACAGGCGGATCGTGCTGCCCGGATGGTTTTCTTTCCTCCCCTGTTCAAATGCGATCAGTTCCGGTTCCACCGCGTGGATATCACGCGCATATTTCGCGCACATAAAGGCGAAATCAAGCTCAGCCAGGCTTTCAACCACCCAGTTTAACGCCTCGGAATGAGCTCCCACCTGTGTCGATAGTTCCGCCAGAATACGGCGTTCCTCTTCCTGCTCCAACAGGATTTGTTCCTGCCAGTGATTATTCAGTTCCACCGTTGCCAGGGGTTCAACAAACAGGGTTGCACCGGATGAAGATTGATCGTGGACGATGGCTTTAATCCGTCCTTTGTAATCCGCCCGTAAAGGGATTACATAGCGCCCGTTCCGCTGGGTTACGATTCCCTCCTGCAGCATGGGCGCCGTGTGACTGTCGTTCAATATGCGGTCCAGTTTTGACATTAACCGTTCATGAGCAACTTTCACTTCCCGCCGAATGGACGAAAGTTTCTCAGAAGCCGTATCGAGAACTTCGCCGCGATCGGATACACAACGTGAAATGGCATCCACTAATCCCAGCGAGGGATTCAGAGGAGCCGCGATCTTTTCCAATAGCGGGTAATTGTCATTACCGTGCCCGAACGCCCTCGATAACTCACGTGAAGCGATGAGAGTACCTTTAATGCTCAATAGTTCAGAGGTTGTCAGAACACCTCCACGCGCTGCCATATCAGCCAGAGGCCGGATATCATGCGCTCCGCCAACGCTGGCCGAATCATTGACACTTAATAGGTGTGCCGCCTCGCTGGTGACTGCCTGCCTTCGGCGGGCTTCTTCCAGGCTTCTAGTTGGTTTTAAGACCTGAGCCAATTCCTGAGACGCGCTGAATGCTGCGTAACCTGTCAGCCTTGCCAATACCTTTGGAAATTCCAGAATCGTGAGGGTTTTTTCATCCATAGCGTTGTGAGTGTATCATAATGTCCTTTCCCAGAACCTTCCTGTTTAACGAGGAACCTGATAGAAGGATATGCAGCAAACATGCTCATGTATCGTGATTCAAATATACTGTCCGGCGGCCGGCTTTTCCTGTCTGCGTTTATCACATAACTGAAGAGAGTTCGCCCAGTGTCAAATCTTCAGATAATCGCAAACTGAAAAAGACTGCCGATGGACCAGTGAGTACCGGAACAAGACATATCCATACAATCAGCATCATTCTTTCGGATTTGAAGCTTAGGGCGTACAATCATTTCGATGAACGCATTGGTCACATTTCAAACCAAACTCCGATCCAATCTCTCAATGACATTTTCCGCATTGCGGCATCCCAATTACCGGTTGTGGTTCCGTGGAATGCTGGTTTCTCTGGTGGGCACCTGGATGCAGAATACCGCCCAGGGTTTTCTGGTCTTCCAGTTGACCAATTCACCCGCCTACCTCGGTTATGTTGCCTTCGCGTCAGGACTGCCGTCATGGTTCTTCACCCTGTACGGCGGAGTGATCGCAGACCGGATCCCCCGCAGGCGGATGATCATAATCACCCAGTCAACCATGATGGTGCTGGCTTTTATCCAGGCTTTTCTTGTTTTTACAGGCTTCGTTCAGGCCTGGCATATCCTGGTTCTGGCTTTCTTTCTCGGGATCGCAAACGCGTTTGACGCACCCGCCCGTCAGTCCTTTGTGGTCGAAATGGTCGATCGGGATGACCTGACCAATGCCATCGCGCTCAACTCGACGATGTTCAATCTGGCTACCGTGATCGGCCCGGCTGTGGCAGGTTTGACGTATGCCTGGGTTGGACCAGCCTGGTGTTTCACCATCAACGGAATTTCATTCATTGCGGTCATCCTCTCGCTGGCTCTGATGAAGCTTCCACCCAAAACGATCGCGACAGCAAAAGGACAGGCATTTGCCCTCCTCAGAGAAGGGCTGCAATATACAAAAAGCAACGCTACTATTATGGGCATCCTGTTTCTGGTTGGTACGGTCAGTATCTTTGCCAGTGGGATGCTTACCCTGATACCAGCCTGGTCGGTCAATGTTCTTAATGGTGACGCAACCACCAACGGACTTCTGCTCTCAGCACGCGGATTCGGGTCCATGCTGGCCGGTCTTTTTATTGCCTGGCTCAGCCAGTACAGGGTCAAAGGTAAAGCCCTTTCAACAGGCAGCCTGATCCTTCCAGTTGTGATGGTTCTTTTTGCTCTGACAAGGAACCAGATGTTTTCCCTGGTATTTCTGGTAGGTATTGGTTTCGGTTTTATGCTGGTGCTGAATAATGCCAATGCCGTTCTCCAAACATCCCTTCCTGATAATCTTCGAGGACGGGTTATGAGCATCTATGTGATGGTTTTTTTCGGGTCACAGCCTATCGGCTCCCTCCTTGCCGGTGAACTGGCTGAAAGGGCAGGGGAACAGCTTTCCGTTCTGGTCTCATCTGCCCTTCTCCTTGCCTGTGCGCTCATCGTCCGGTTCCGTCTGCCCGGATTGACGTCGGTCCGCTAACAGTTTTGCAAGTACGATTGCAAACCACAGGGGGATTCGGTACTATGTTTGTACTCTTTTCACGTCAGTTTTCTTTATTTTAAGGAGGCAGATATGGTAATGTCCGTGCTCGAAGCCATTGTCCCTTCAAATAAATGGGAAGATCTTAAAGCTTCATTCCGGCATTCTACCCAGATTTTGCCACCACAGATATGCGAGACTTTGCTCATTCAATCCATCGATAACCCGGAGAACTGGAAAATTGTAACCATCTGGCATGTTAAACAGCATGTTAAATTGATCCAGGATGCGATGCGAAAATGCGGGGCTGCAGAAATATTCCGTTCAATCGGTGTGGAACCTCAACAGGGTATGTTCAATGTGATGATCAAAGCCCGTGAGCCGGATCTCGGTTCAGACCAGACGGAAACACCGATCACCGATCTGCTCGTTGTCAGGGAAGAGCTGGAATAACCGGATATAATTCCGGGATGCCATTAAAAATTGTTATTGCGTCGCGCAACCCTGTAAAGGGGCAGGCTGTGTTGCGCGGCTTTCAACAGGTCTTTCCTGATAAATCATTTGAACTCATATTTGCAGAAGCCCCATCAGGCGTAAGCGAGCAGCCCGTGGGGGATGGGGAAACCCGGCTGGGGGCGGTCAACCGGATCGAAGCAGTCAAAAAATCCCACCCCGGGGCGGACTACTGGTCAGCCATTGAAGGCGGTGTGGATGACGAGCAGGGTCAGCTCTCTGCGTTTGCCTGGATCGTGGTCGCTGACGGCCAGCGCACCGGTTGGAGCCGGTCTGCCTCATTTTTTCTACCACCCAGAGTAGCCGAATACGTTCGCCAGGGGATGGAATTGGGTGACGCGGATGACCGTGTGTTTGGCCGTAGTAATTCAAAAAAACAAAACGGAGCAGTGGGCATCCTCACGGCAGACGCAATTGACCGTGCAGAGCTGTATAAACACGCCGTATTGCTGGCATTGATCCCATTTTTAAATCCCGACCTGTACTGACCCGGATCAAGTCTCCTCGTCCCCGCTGCCAAACAATTCGAGCCATTCATTAACTTCATCGTCACTGAGTTCGATTTGCGAACTCTTTTTCTTTTTTTGAGGCAGAGATGGTTTCCATCGGAGATTCCGGGCAAACTCCCCAGCTGGGACAACTTGTGCCCGGTGGTTTCTGGCTTCAGCCTGGACCTGCCGGTCTGAGCTGACAACGGCAATTCCGCTTCCCGCGGGAAGCTGGTCCAATCTCTGGCGAATGGCATCATCCGCCGTTTTGCCTTTCCTCACAAAATGCGCCAGAACGGACCCGTATTTTCTGGCACCAGCCCAACCAGGCGAAGCGCCATCGAAGAAGACTTCAATCCTCGCCCTGTTTTCCCGGGAAAATCCCTGCAGAAGCTCAAGAAGTTTCATTTCATCATCCATTTGCTTCAGGGTCAAGCCCTCCACAAATGGGATTAAATTATGGCCATCGATCAAATACAACATCCCACGTATTGTATCTGTAAAACTGTGCTATGATTTCATTTGTCTGCTATGAATCCCTGGAAGCGATTACTCTTCTATCTCGTTCTGAATGCCATTGTATCTGCCGTGACGACCCTCACAGTGCTTTCACTATGGGATCGCAATCACAGGCCAGAGGTGCCCGTTATTCAACCGGTCGCCCAATTGGCTGCCACCCTTACCCGGCAGGTAATAGAGACCCGGAGTGTTACCATAACCCCAATTCCAGTTGAAACAACACCGGAACCACCCGCCAATACTCAGCCTGCGGCACAACCTTCACCTGCTCTTGCCAACGGAGGCGTGCAGATCCAGAATGTGTTTGGAGTTGGCGACCTTCAGACAGAAGTTGTGCTGTTGAAACGTACCGGTGAAGGAGAATTGTGGTTAAATGGCTGGCGGTTGGAAGATGAAAGCAATCACCGGTTTATATTCCCCGAATTAATGTTAAACAAAGATGGAGCGATTAAAATCTATACCAAACCTGGTACAAAGAGTGTGATCGAACTCCACTGGGGACTGAATGAACCCGTATGGTCTTCCGGTGAATTGGTCACCCTTCTCGATCAAAATGGTTCAGTAAAGGCAACCTATCGGATCCCATAATATGGATGCATTGAAAATCATAGCTGAAAATAAAATTCGTGAAGCGCAATCAGATGGTATGTTCGAAAACCTGGACGGAATGGGGAAACCACTGCATCTGGAAACCGTTCATCCAGCCGGCGCAGATCAATATTTGGCCAATCATGTTTTACGCCAAAACCGCTTCCTGCCAATCTGGCTGGAAGACCGGAAAGAGTTGCAGCGCCTGATTGCCGCCTGTTTGCAGGTGATTGAAGAAGGCAGCGCGGATGCGCAAGGGTTGCGTGATGCGGTTGAGCAATTGAACAGGCGGATTTCCGGTTACAATTTGCGCGTCCCTGTTGAGTCACTGAGATTGATGCCGGTCTGTATTCCAGAAGATCCCAAGACCGGACAGTGAATCTTTCGGGTCAAATCTTAAAGCATTGGATAAATTATGTCGCAGGCACTTTACCGTAAATGGCGCCCCCGTTTATGGGATCAGGTTGTCGGTCAGGAACCGGTTGTAAAAACACTGCAGAATGCCATCAAAGGTGGGCGGGTTGGCCATGCCTACCTGTTTGCCGGTCCACGGGGAACAGGAAAGACAACCACTGCCCGGCTATTGGCCAAAGCGGTTAATTGCCTGTCAGAAGACCTTTCCCACCGGCCATGTGACGAATGTGAAAACTGCCGGGCAGTTAATGAGAACCGTTTTCTTGACCTGATCGAAATTGACGCCGCCTCCAATACGAGCGTCGATGATATGCGCGACCTGCGGGATAAGATCAATTTTTCTCCCACCCAGGGGAAATTCAAGATATACATCATCGATGAAGTCCATATGCTTTCCACGGCAGCTTTTAATGCCCTATTGAAAACCCTGGAAGAACCACCGGCTCATGCCATTTTTATTCTGGCTACAACGGAAATCCATAAAATACCGGCCACAGTCCTTTCCCGGTGTCAGCGGCATGAATTCCGGCGGATTCCGGTTGCCGAGATCACGACCCGGTTGCGCGAACTTTCTGAGAGCGAAAGGATCACGGTCGATGATGATGCGCTCACGCTGATCGCACGACAATCTACCGGCAGCATGCGTGATGCCATCTCCCTGCTCGACCAGCTTTCTTCCACCGGTGAGCACGTGGACCTGTCCCTTACGCAGACGGTTTTGGGAACCGCCGCCCTGCAGGCTGTTATCGATCTGGTGGATACAATTCTGGATGAAAACACAGCCGCCGGACTGCAGGTCATACATAAAGCCCTTGACAGCGGAAGTGACGCTCGTCAACTGGCTCGGCAGATGGTTGACTACCTTCGCGGTCTTTTACAGATCAAGGTGGGCAATTCCCAGATCGTGGATGCCACCATTGAGAATCGGGAGAAGATGACCCGGCAGGCGGAACAGTTCCAGACACATCGCCTTGTTGAGACCATCCGGTTGTTCAACACGGCGGCCGGTGAAACACGTTCCACCTGGAATCCGGGATTACACCTCGAACTGGCCGTTGTAGCGGCCGTTGACGCGGCCAGGCCGACTCAACCACCGGTGAAATCATCTGAACCCGAAGTGAACCTGCGTGATATAAAAATGCCGGATTTCCAGGAACCTTCACGGTCCAAACCGCCAGCGCCTAAAGCTCCTTCGATAGTAGAGAAAGCCGCCCCCAAAATAGAAGCCACGCCTTCCACCGGGAATCTACCGGAAAATGAGAATCTGGAAAAGGTCGTAAAAGACACCAATCCAACAACTGCTGTTCCGGCTTCTGAAACCACCCTCACAATGGATGAACTTCAGCAGGCATGGCCGCAGATCCGCTCAACTGTAAGGAAAGCCAAAGCCCAGACGGAAGCGTTGCTTAATTCCGTCAAAAAGATCAGCCTGGAAGACGGCCGCCTTGTGCTGAGTTTTGCCAGTGATATTGTGAAGCAAAAAATGGAAATGGATGACAATATGGAGATGACCCGTCGTGCCATCTACCACGTTCTGAAAGCAAATCTACAGATCGTGTGCAATGTCGTGAATTCGCGCACGGCAAAGACGGATACCGGTGAAATCGCCCGCGAAGGTCTGGTCAATACGGCCATCAACCTGGGCGGACAGATAAGAAAGAAATAATCAAGGAGAAAACCATGGCGAAAGGATTCAATCGACCGATGGGGATGGGTGGTGGCATGGGGGGTGGTGGAATGATGTCGCAGTTCAAAAAGCTGCAGGAACAAATGGAAGCCGCCCAGTCACGTTTGACTGAAATGACAGTAACCTCCAGTGTGGGCGGCGGTACCGTACAGGTCACCATGACCGGTGATCAGACATGTAAATCCGTGGTGATCGATCCTGAATTACTGAAGGATGCTGATGCCGATATGCTCCAGGACCTAATATTGAGCGCTGTCAATCAGGCATTGGAAAAATCCCGCGAAATGGCAGCCAAAGAGATGGGGCCACTCGCCGGTGGACTGCCTTTCTAATTTATGCCGATTCTTCCCGCCCCAATCACCAATCTCTCCACTGCTCTGGAACGACTTCCCGGCATCGGACCGAAAACTGCTTCCCGGCTGACCTTCTTTCTACTCAGGGCTCCCGATGACGTTTCTCGCCAACTGGCAGACGCCCTTCTCGCGCTGAAAAGTTCGACCGGTTTCTGCAAGGTTTGTTTCAACATCACATCCTCCACCCAGGAATTATGTGATGTCTGCTCCAATCCAAAACGGGCCAATGGATCAATCTGTGTGGTCGAAGAGCCACTGGACGTGATTGCCATTGAATCCACTGCGGCTTTCAACGGCCGGTACCATGTGCTGCATGGAGTGCTATCGCCCATTGAAGGAATCGGACCGGAACATCTGCGCATACGTGAACTTCTGGAACGCTTGCGTACCGAAACGGTGAACGAGATCATTCTGGCCACCAATCCAAGCATGGAAGGTGATGCCACCGCGTTGTACCTGAAACAACAGCTGTCACCGCTGGGTATTCGCATGACCCGGCTGGCACGGGGTTTACCCGCCGGCGGAGACCTGGAATATGCGGACCAATCGACCCTGCTGCGCGCGCTTGCCGGCCGGCAGGACATGTAAAAAACAACACGCCCCTCTTTTCGGAGGGGCGCTGATTTTTCCCTTTTTATATAGAAGGGCTGGAAACCGATCTTACCGTTTGAACGCCGGGATCAACCTGTCTTCCAACCCGGCTTTGACGGTGTAATAGGGAAGCCAGGCAATGCCAAACAATTCAATGTAGATATCCTTCTTCGCCGGGGCAACAGCTATTTCCTCAACATCTTCTGCTTTTTCCTGCCATTTTTCCAGAACATCCACTTTTTCGGCTTCCATTCCGCTCTTTAATTGCGCCAGTTGTTCCTCCAGGACTACCAGTTCCTGTTTCTCCTGTTCAAGGCGGGCGGCAGCTTCCTCAGCCATGCGATGCTTGTTAATGGTAGCAGAACTGCCGGAAATGGCCGAGCTTATTCCACTCTTCTTTCCGCCCAACAACCCCATCAACACATTCCCGGCAACACTGGCTCCTTTGACAATCGAATCCGTACGGCGCGCGTTCAGCGTGCTTTGTTTCTGATCGATTTCGAGTTTCTGTTTCTTTATGCGTGCATCCAGGGTGCTGCTTTTGGAATTATATGATTTTTCAATTTTCTCAAGATCGTCTTTCGCTTCTTCTTCCGCGGCTTTTTTACAGCGGGCGATAAAATCATCTTTTGACTCATCCGGCGTTGAATATTGCTTCAATGCCTTGTTCGTCATGATCGTGATGGAACCTGTCCGGTAGGCCCAGTCTTCCATATCGTTCTGCAATTGTGCCAGTTGTTTGGTGTCACCCAGCCAACCCGGCACGGTATCATACCGGGCATCAACCGGTTCGCGTTGCGATCGCAAATTCTTGACATCCTGCCCGGTTATGGCGAAATCTTCCCAGGCTACCCGGCCGGAGATCTCTTCATCGACCAGGCAAGCCAGTTTTTTACTTGTGTCCAGATTGTACGTTCGTGAAAGGTAATTAACCTGCAGCTGGGCCAGGAGCGCCGGTCTGTATACCATTCCAATTTGCGGTCCTGCTGCGCCAGCCTGTTCGGCAGCCTGGGTGAAAGAGAGGTCATTGGGGAAGAAAATTTCATCCATTCCCTGTGGCACCCCGGGTCGGGTGGATGTATATGTCCCTGCTGCTGCCGATGATGACGCTGCTGCTTGATTGGCAGGCCTGGCATCCGCAGCACTCTCGGATTTACCCGTCCTGCTTTTTGATACCACTTCAGCCGCTTTTACTCCGGCCAGTGCATTGACTGCCGGAATCTGTGTGCGGGTCAGAGGACCGGCAAGGTAGTTCAAACACCAGCGGGTTCCAATCAAAACCGGCGTTTTTTCATGGACGTTCTGCACAAGGAAGACACGCTTTCCCAACCCTGAAAGCAACTTGTCCACTGTTCCCCGGTCAATTCCACCAGCCGCGCTGGTCAACCCGTCGAGCAGCCGGTTTTTATCCTGTTCGGTTTGCAAACGCCCGATGACCCAGGTTCCGGCATTGGACAAGGCTTTGTAATCAAGATCAACCGGGTTCTGGGTGGCCAGAACCAATCCAACCCCGAATGCCCTTGCCTGTTTCAGCATGCGCAGGATGACAGTGCGTGAAGGTGGATTTGCGACCGGCGGGAGATAACCCATGATCTCATCAAAATAGACCAGCGCCCGCAGGCTGCTGGTTCCGCGTTGAGTGCGCATCCAGGACTCAATGGATGAATAAAGCATGGTCACAAAGAACATGCGCTCACTTTCACTTAGATGAGCAATGTAGAAGATCGAATGCCGTGGGGAACCATCCTCTTTGTATAAAATCTGTTGAATGTCCAGAGTTTGCCCGGTCAGCCAGATCTGGAATGACGGGGAAGCCATGAAATTGTTCAAAAGCATGGAAAGTTCCATGCGGTCTTTTGGCGGGAAGAAGCCATCAACCGGCAGTGCCCCCAACCGTTCAAACGGAGGATTCTGTACCTGCAGGATAAGGTCGGATAACTGCAATGTCTGGCTATTACTCCAGGCGGTCTCCAACAGATTCGAAAGCAAAATATGTTCCCGTGAGCGCAATGGATCAATATCCGTCACTCCCACGAGACCCAGCAATGCGGTGACGATACTGGCGATCTTTTCCCGCAAAATCTCTTCATTACCCGACCAGGGAATATCCGGCGTCTGGAAGGACGCGAGAATGTTCACCGGAACACCGGCTGACGAACCCGGTGTGAATACTGTGAATTCAACCGCCCCTTTTAGTTTTTCGAGTTGTTCCTTGCCCAACCCGTAATCAGCCAGCCCCTTTTTCCAATTGGCAGCCGTTTCCTCCGCCATCGCATCGATTGTTTTCCCATCCCGCCGGGCGGCATCCGGATCGATCCAGGGTTGGAAATCCGAAGGCAACAGGTCAGGGAAATGCAGCAGCAGGTTTGTCAGATCACCCTTCGGATCGATGGCAATGGCAGGAATACCCTTTAATGCCGCTTCTTCCAGCAGGCTGATGCAGAAACCGGTCTTTCCGGAACCGGTCATTCCAGTGATGACCGCATGTGTGGTGAGGTCGGCAGGATCATAAAGGTAATTTTCAGCAGACACTTTTCCGGATTTGGTGTCGAACACCCTTCCCAGGTAAAAATTATTATCGTCGCCCATCATTCACTCCAGATCAATCTGTTTTCGTTTATTGATTCTATCGTCAAAATATAACTATAACAACTTTTTCAAAAACAATTCCGTTCCACAGCGTATAATCCACGTATGACCAATTATCTTCCCGAACAATCAGAGAAAGCCCGCGAGATTTACCGAATTCTTCTTGACAATTTCGGTCTGCCTGTCTGGCGGATCGCCTTATCCCCTCTGGATGAACTGGTTTCAACCATCCTTTCACAGAACACAAACGACCGTAATCGGGATGTCGCCTTCGACCGATTAAAAGAAGCTTTTCCATCCTGGGAAGCGGTACGTGACGCCAATACGCAGGCTGTGATCGAATGCATTCGTCCGGCCGGATTGGCCAACCAAAAAGGGCCGCGAATACAGGCTGTGCTTAAAGAAATCACGGCTGAACGCGGCAGCCTTGACCTCTCATTTTTGAGAGACCTGCCAGCCACAAAAGCCCACGCCTGGTTAATGCAGTTCAAAGGAGTTGGGCCTAAAACAGCCGCCATTGTTCTGCAATTCTCGCTTGGACTACCCGCTTTCCCTGTGGATACGCATATTTACCGGGTCAGTGGCCGGTTGGGATTGCGACCGGAAAACTTGACCGTCGAGCAGGCGCACCCGTACCTGGCCGGTCTGTTTGAACCTTCAACCTATGGTCCGGCTCACTTAAATCTTATCCGGCTTGGACGCGAGATCTGCCACGCCCGCAAACCGGACTGTGAAAGCTGCCCGCTGAATCATCTGTGTCCCACGTATCAACAGGCATAACGGCAGCAGACCCTGAAGAGATTGGTCAAAACCACATCCAACCGGATATACCGGGGAGGTTAAAACAATCAGGTTATTGATCAAACTCTTCTATGAAGCTCACTTTGACCCGGGAATAGACTATGCCCGGATTGCAAGAACTTTTTGTCTATGCGAATGAGCACCTGGCTCGCTGCCCTATTGCACCTGAAAAACCAGCCTGCACGAAATACCCGATTTACTGTGGCAAACTGGAAATGCGGGAGCGTATTCTCCGTGTTATGCAGTTTTCCGGCTAAAGGATGCTATGTTATCAACCGGTTTTGACCATCCACCATCCGTTGGATGAGATCTTCATACAGCTGAAGCAGCCGGATTGATCTCAGCCATGAATACAGTGACCGCCTGACCTCTCAGTTCAACCCGCTCCCCCCGGTCAACAACCCTGAGTATCCCACCGCGGGCGCTCGCCTGATAGGCGGTCATTTCTTTCATCCCAAGTTTTTTTGACCAGTACGGTGTCAGGGCGGTATGTGATGAACCGGTGACGGGGTCTTCATCCACTCCCGCGCCTGGCGCGAAAAAGCGGGACATAAAATCATAATCACCGGTAGACGCCCGTGCTGTGACAATGACTCCGCGCAGGTTGACCTTTTTGAGCCGGGATTGGTCAGGATCCAGTTGCCTTACCTGTTCTTCACTGTCCACCTCAACCAGGTAATCCATTTTATTTGAGCCGACAAATTTTGGCGCAGTGATGTGCAAACCGTCCAACAAACCGGCAGGGATCTCTGCCGGTCCCACCAGCTTTGCAGGGAAATCCATGGAAATCCAATCTTCACCCGTCAGCCGGGCAGTCAATAACCCGCTGCGGGTATGGAACCGGGCTTCCTCCTCCACACCGAGAAAACCCTGTTCCCACAAAATATGCGCGCTCGCCAGGGTGGCATGGCCGCACAGGTCCACTTCAACCTTGGGGGTGAACCAACGCAGGTCATAACCTTCGGATTCAATCTCCCGTCGTGACACAAACGCCGTCTCCGATAGATTCATCTCACGGGCCATCATGCGCATCCAATCCTCCGGTTGGGGGCTGGTACTGATATAGACTCCGGCCGGGTTCCCCTTGAAGGGAACGTCCGTGAAAGCATCCACCTGGTAGATCATATTACGCATTCAATCCGCCTTCCTGGGAGAGCATGTCCATGATGTTGATGTTTTCCTCACCCACCAACAGTTTTAATGTTGTCAATACTTCGTCACATACATGGGTGGTGTGGTTTGGAAAATCCAGTTCGTATTTCTGGTCATTTTCATACAGATAGAATCCGAACCTATCAATGCCGGGATGGGCTGTCAATATGGTATGGGCGCGCACCATTCGCGCCCGGTCGCGCTCGCGGTCGCCGGTGGGATTTAAAGTGACAATCAACCGGCGCGGTTCGGCGTTGGGATCAACCGGTTCCTTGCAAATATCCGTTGGCTGTTCAACAGAATACTCCGCTGCAGCATCCACTTCCGCGATTTCATCCGGTGATGCTTTATGTCCATTCCCGCCGGTCGGCATTCCAGGCCAGCCAGTATTGCCCGCCGGTTCGGGAGATTTTTGTGTTTCGGTCTGCTTTGCCTGTGGATCCTCATAGTCATCTGACGGTGGAGGCAGATCTGTCCAATCCGGTTCAGCCTCATTAGAAGCGGTTTGCGAAGCAGCCTCCGGTTCTCCGGAGGTTTTCCCCGTGCCATTCTTTTTCTTTGGCGGTTTATTGAGGTCAATCTCCTGCAATTTGTCGACCAGGACTTTCGGGTCACCCGACTCGCAATCCGGTTTACCGGTAACCAGAACGACCAGGTCAGTTTTGATCTTTTCGCTGCAAGCCTCCCAGGCTCGGGGGAAAATGACCAGTTCAATGAAACCCTGGACATCTTCAATGGTCGCAAAACCCATGGCTTTGCCATCTTTGGTCACATGGGTGCGGAATTTTGTCACCATTCCAGCCACAGTAACCTTCTCCTTTGGATTGGCTTCCTTAAGTTGGGCTGAGAAATGGGTTACGGTTTCTTTCATATACGCCATATATGGTGAAAGGGGATGATCGGACACATACAGGCCGATCAATTCCTTCTCCCATTCCAATTTCTCTCGCCGGTCAACTTCGGCCACCATGGGCAGTAAAAAATGTTCTTCCACACCCTGGATGGTGCCAAAGAAAGTCATTTGCCCGCTCAGGAGTGCTTTGAAATGGTTCCCACTGACAGAAATAAGCTGGTCCAGTCCCTGCAATAAAGCCGCGCGCGATCCAAATGAATCCAGGGCGCCCACTTTGATCATCGATTCCAGCGGACGGCGTCCCACCGTCCGGAGGTCGACACGGCGGGCAAAATCATTCAGATCTTTAAAACGCCCGCCCTCATTTCGCACAGCCAGGATGGTTTCCACTGGTCCCTGACCGACATTTTTAATGGCTCCCAGACCGAAACGGATCTCACTGCATTTGCCTTCACAATCTTCGATCGTGAAATCCCACCCGCTGGAGTTGATATCCGGTGGAAGCACATTGATACCCAGCGAGCGGCAGTCGGCAATATAGAAAGCCACTTTTTCCGTCTCATTTTTCGAAGCGGAAAGCAGCGCCGTCATATATTCGATGGTGTAATGGGTTTTCAGGTAGGCGGTCTGCACAGCGATTACGCCGTAATCAGCAGCATGGCTTTTGTTGAATCCGTAACGGGCGAAGTTTTCCCAATCCTCAAAAATGGCTGTTGATGTTTCTTCCGCGATGCCATTATCCTTCGAGCCGGCAATGAATTTCAAGCGGTGTTTTTTAAGCGCTTCCGCATTCTTCTTGGAGATGGCCTTGCGCAGTTCATCCGCTTCAGATGCGGTATATCCAGCCAGATTCATGGCCGCGATCATCAGTTGTTCCTGGTAGATCGGAATCCCATAGGTCTCTTTAAATGTCGGCTCAAGCATGGGATGGCGATAGGTAACTTCTTCCTCCCCATGCATACGTTTTATATAGGTCGGAATGAAATCCATCGGACCCGGGCGGTATAGTGCCACCATGGCGATCACATTATCCAGGTTTTCCGGGTGCATCTGGGTGATGTACCGGGTCATCCCGTTGCCTTCCAGTTGGAACGTGCCGGCAGTGTGTCCCTGGGAAATAAACTCAAACGTCTCCGGGTCATCAGTGGGGATATTCTGCAGGTCCAGGCGGATATTATGCCGCTGATAGATCAGATCGGTTGCCCGGGCCATGATCGTCAACGTCGCCAGACCAAGAAAATCAACCTTCAATAGACGCTGCGCGTCCAGAACTCCCATGTCAAACTGGGTGACCACCTTCACCGGGCTGTCATCTGAACCACTGGTCGGACGGTGTAGCGGGACCAGGTTGACGATCGGTTGGTCGGCAATGATCACACCGGCAGCATGGGTTCCGGCATTGCGGACAACACCTTCCATGTCGCGGGCTGTCTCGATCAGATCCTTCAGGTATGATCCGCTTTCATAGGCAGTTTTTATTTCAGGCACGGCTTCCATGGCTTCCGCGATGGTCATTGCCCCGGCACCCACATTGGGGATCATTTTGGCCACCCGGTCCACTTCTGAAAGGGGTATATCCATGACCCGGCCAACATCCCGAAGTGCACCGCGGGCACCCATGGTGCCAAAGGTGATGATTTGCGCCACCCGGTCTTCGCCATAATTTCGTGCGCAATACTCAAGCATTCGGGGCCGCAGATCATCCTGAAAATCCAGGTCAATATCCGGCATGCTGATCCGGTGTGGATTCAGGAAACGTTCAAATATCAACCCGTGATTGATCGGTTCCACCAGCGTGATATCCAGGGTGTACGCCACCATGGAACCGGCTGCGGATCCACGGGCGTTATACCATATGCCTTCTTCCCTTGCGTGACGGCACAGGTCCCACACAATTAGAAAGTAGGCGTCAAATCCCATGGTATGGATCACACCCAGTTCGTATTCCAACCGTTCCCGTACTTTCGGTTCAGAAGCCCGATTCCCATACCGCCTCTGTAAACCTTCTTCGCATAAATGACGTAAATATGTTTCGGCTGTATACCCTTCCGGTACAGGAAAAACGGGGAGATGGTAGCCTTCAGGTGTCAGATCAACATTGCAACGGTCAGCGATCAGCAGAGTGTTGCTGATGGCTTCGGGAACTGTGTTGAAAATGTCCTGCATTTCCTGCGGTGTTCGCAGGTAATAGGAAGGATCGGTCATTCGCATACGCTTTGGGTCATTTAACGTAGAGTTCGTTTGAATGGCCAGAAGCACATCCTGTAACCGCGAATCGGATGGATTAATGTAATGCACATCATTGGTCGCCACGTAGCGCGCCTTATAGCGCGGCCCCAGGTTGAGTAAAGTACGGTTCAGGGTTTCCAACTCGGGGATATTGTGCTGCTGCAGCTCCATGAAGAAATTATCCGCACCAAAGACATCATAGTACCAGTCCAGTTTCTTCCGGGCAGCCTCTTCCCCCTGATCCAGAATTGTGCGGGAAATCTCGGATGCCATGCACCCCGAGGTGGCGATCAATCCTTCGGAATATTGGGCCAGCATCTCATGGTCGATCCGCGGATAATAGTAGAAACCATCCAACTGGGCTGAACTTGCCAGCTGTAGTAAATTTCTGTAACCGGTAATGTTCTCAGCCAGCAGCAGCAGGTGGGTTGAACTGCGGTCCCGGGCAGGGTCCCGATCGGTCATGCGGCGTGATGCCAGGTACGCCTCAATACCCAGTATGGGTTTAACCCCGGCGCTGGTAGCCGCATTGTAGAATTCAATGATGCCGTGCATTGTTCCATGATCGGTCAACGCAATGGCAGGCATCTCCAGTTCTTTTGTACGCTTGATCAACTTCTTGATATTGCTGAAACCATCAAGAAGGGAATATTCAGAGTGGACATGCAGGTGGACAAAAGACATAGGATTTTACAGTTAATCACATACATACCACCCATGGTGGCCTGAGAAAATTATAGCATCGCGGATTGTGGAAAAACTCCATCCACGAATATTTTGTAAAATCTTAAGTCTTAAAGAATCCGGTTTAAAGATTATAGAAGAAAGAAATTGGAAAAATCTCCACCCGCATGTGCAGATAACAACCCCAGCAGATCGTTTACTGCCGAGCGGACCAATGCCCGGCCGTCCTCATTCTGGGCTTCGATGGTAATCAATACATCGGAAGTCTCTTCTCGGGCAGCCGATTCTTCACTCTGACGCCAGCACCATCGCCGCGCAATGACCACGTCCTTTTCATCAGTAAAAATGACTTCCCCTGCAGCCGGATGGTCTGCTTCAGCCTGGTTCAGGTTGATGAAATTCTCATCACCACGCGCGAAACGCACCGTGATGGGTAAATTCACCAGGCGGGTATCAATCGCTGCCACCGGGAGCCCGTAGCGGATACTGACCAGATTGCAGAGATCCACAATCGTATTGATGGATGGAATATCACCCTTTTTCGTCAGCCGGCGGAGAAGAGCTTCTGCCGCGCTGCGGTATCCGGTGGGGTCCACCCCGAAAGCCCGGAATGCAGCCCGCCAGCCGGCCAGTGTGGGCAGCTCGCTAAGCGGGGTGTTACCAATCCGTGCAAGTACTGCCTGCTGCTCAGCAAAAAAAAGCTGTTTTACCTCATCCGATGATGGCCCATTTTTCAACGCTTTCCCGACAATGAAACCGCCGGAAATCAATTGAAATCGTGACAAAATCTCTTGATCGTAAACAAAATCAGTCATTTTTCCCTCTGATCAAAAAATAATGGTTGATTGTAACAGGATTATTACAGACACCCAGCCGCCGGAACGTCGAAATTCTGGTATGATAGTCTTTCTGTTCTACCTTATTATTCGTTTCTTTCAACATTGACAGGCAGGCATATGCTATCCAGTTTCCAAAGAGCGCGGGATGAATATCCCCGCCAGTTCTGGCTCCTTTTTTGGGGCTTATTAATCAGTACTACGGGTGCCAGTATGATCTGGCCATTCTTGATGGTGTATGTCAGTGCAAAACTGCAACTCCCGCTGACGATTACAGCCTCCATCATGCTGGTCAATTCAATTATGTCCATTATTTTCACATTTATTGCCGGCCCTCTGACAGACAGGATCGGCCGCAAATGGGTGATGGTCATCAGCCTTCTGGGGAATGGACTGGTCTATCTGCTATACCAGAACGCCACGACGTATCTTGAATTCTGCGTCATCGCTGGAATGGCCGGGTCATTTAATCCCCTCTTTCGGGTTGGGGCAGATGCCATGCTGGCCGATCTCATTCCAGAAAACAAACGCGTTGACGCGTACTCCATTCTCCGTTTGAGCAACAATCTGGGAGTGGCACTTGGACCAACGATCGGCGGATTACTGGCTGCCACGTCCTATTCGATTGCGTTTCTCTGTGCCGCGATTGGAATGAGCACATACGGGCTCATGATGTTGGTCCTCGGGAAGGAAACGATCCCACAAATAGAGCTTGGGCCTGTAAATGACGAACGCTCAAAACCAAAGTTTGGCGGTTATAACATAATTTTTAAAGACAAACCTTTCATGCAATTTGTGGCCGCCTTTTCACTAATCCAGGTCAGCGCGGCTCTGGTATGGTTGCTCCTTTCCGTCTACACAAAAGAGCAATACGGGCTTCCAGAAAACCTGTATGGGCTCCTGCCGGCAACCAATGGGATTATGATCGTACTTATGCAATTGGGTATTACAGCATGGGCACGAAAATATTCCTCCCATTCCATGCTGGCTGTCGGATCAGCTTTCTATGGTATTGCCACCTTCAGTATTGCCTTTATGACCGGATTCTGGGGATTCTGGTTCAGTATGGTCCTTTTGACCATAGGTGAAATGATTCTGGTCCCAACATCCAGCACCTTCGCTGCCAACCTCGCCCCGATGGACATGCGCGGGCGCTATATGAGCCTTTACACCCTGACATGGGGGCTTTCCACAGGGATCGGTCCCGTACTCGGTGGTTTCCTCTCAGACAACCTTGGTCCGAAATTCATCTGGTATGGCGGGGGGCTGATTGGGTTGATCAGTGTCATGGTCTTCCTTTCATTGCGAAGATCAACCCCCGGTAAGAATGAAAATCTACCGTCCCGGGCATAAATACCTGACACATCCGATTGTTCTCTGATGTCTGACCGCAGATTAAGAGTTTCTTCACATGGATTGAAATTGGCTCCCATGCGTGCTACATTGAGATTGCATGAGCAGCTATCCAAATTGAGGACACCAGGGATGGAGGTCAGTTCTCCAAAAAACCTATATTCATCTGAGGTAGATAGTTCTTGCTACCCCGTTCAGGATTGTTAGTAGGCAATCCGTGTTGGTTTTGACGCGCCGGCCCCAATGCGGCGGCTCCTGATAGCAGGATTTGCGTCCAAATATATTCGTCCGGGATTGCTGTTCATGCTTCTTTAAGAAACCCGAGCTTGACTCGGGTTTCTTTTTTGCATATAAACTATTAGTATAATATTGGTCAAACGCAGTCTGTCGGGGATTTGAATCTGTGTGTAATTGAATAGAATGTCCCACCCGACAACAGAGACCGTCAAAGACTTAGGAGGAGATAATGTCAAAAAGGCTTTTTATTATTGGGTTAATACTGATTATGGTATTGACCTCCTGCACACTGCCCGGCGGAAGATCATCGAAATCTGAAGCTCCCGTGGAAGAACCAGTTGCTGCAGAACCTGTCGTCGCGGAACCCGTTGTCGCAGAACCTGTTGTGGAGGAACCTGCTCAACCGGAACCGACGGTTGAAGAAGTGGTCGTGGAAGAACCGGTTGTGGAAGAACCGACCGCAGAACCGGTTGTGGAAGAACCGACCGCAGAACCGGTTGTGGAAGAACCAGTCGTTGAAGAACAACCTCAGGGATTCGACTTCCGTGATGATTTTGACGAAGAGAATGATTATTACTCAGATGTCCTGTACACAACCACCCAGGCTGTTACGGTCGATCAAATGCAATCTGAGGATCCTCTTGTGCAGGATGGCATTATGGATTGGAAGATCCGTGATAACGAAACCTACGCATATAAATTTATCAACGACTCGATTGTCGAAGACGTGGTGATCGAAGCCAAGTGGAAAAGCAACGGCCAGAGCCTGAATGGTGTCGCACTGCTCTGCCGCGCATCCGAGGATTATTCCGGTTGGTATGAATTCCGGATGTCAGCCCAGGGTGAATGGCAGTTGCTCCAGTATGACAAATCCATCCGCGATAATGATCCCTATAAGAACCCCTACGTGACAATCAAGAAAGGTGTCGCCAAACAGAAACTGGTCCGTGTCACGGGAGATAACGTTTCCAAATTCACCTGCTCCGGTTCCAAGCTTACCTATGAGATCAACGGAACTGAGATTGTGCAAACATCCAATACCAAGATCAAAGGTGGCGGATTGGTGGGTATTGGCGTAATGTCAGCCATGTATTTGCCAGTTGTCATCCAGTGGGACTATCTATCTGTCACACAACCTGAGTAGCTTCAGGTACTGTCATTCGAAGGAGAGGCCATCCATGCCTCTCCTTTTTTATTGGAATTTCCTGAATGAAATGCTATAATCCCAGTGCATGCCCCAGTAGCTCAAATGGACAGAGCAGAGCACTCCTAAGGCTAAGGTTGTGGGTTCAATTCCCGCCTGGGGCACCTGTATAAGGTTATGACATAATTCCCTTGCAAATTTGGGAATTAGGATATAAAATACAAAAAGATAAGCACTTGGGTGCCCCCCTCACCCAGGTGTTTATCTTTTAATTCCCTGACTTTTTTGAAATATCCCGGACAACCTCTCCGAAACGACAAATCTCATCAATGGTGTTGTAATGGACAGCGCCTGACCGGAGAAGACCACCCTTGCCTTCCAATCCCAAACGCTCGGTGACAGCCAGGGCGTAGAAGTTCCCATCCCAGGTATAGATGTTCTCCCGGTTAAATGCTGCAGCCAGGTCCTTGGGATTCCAACCATTCATGGTAAAGGAGAATGTGGGAACCCTTTGGTCAAGGTGTTGCATATCCGTAATACCAAACAGGGTCAGCCCTGTTATGTCTTCCAATTGCCGGATAAATTCACGGTTGATCTCGTGTTCATACGCCCGGATGGCATTCATGGCCTGTTTAAAAATCTGGCGTCTGCCCGAATACTCAATGGTGTTTTCTTTAAATTCTGTGCCGAATGTGGCACCCACCCATTCCAGGTATTCCAACGCGCCCAGAGTCCCGGCCATATGCTCAAAATTGCCGGTGCCGGTTTCGAATTTACCGGGAGGCTGCATGGGAGCCGGTCGAACCCGGTAGGCTTTCAGCTCTTCCAGTAAATCATACCGGCCATACAATACACCTTCATGTGGCCCGTAGTACTTATACGCCGAACAAACAAGGAAATCGCATCCAAGAGCCTGCACATCAATAGGACCATGGGGGGCGTATTGTACTGCGTCGATGTAAATCAGCGCTCCCACGGAATGTGCCAGCCTGACCATCTCGGCAACCGGATTGATCGTTCCAACGGCGTTGGCGGCATAGCCGAACGCAACCAGCCGTGGTTTTTCGTCCATGGCTTTCTTGTAGTCTTCAAGGTCAATGGTGCAATCATCGGGATTGAAATCCACCCAGCTGATACGGCAGCCGCGATCTTCAGCCACCATCAACCAGGGTGAAATATTGGCATCATGATCCAGCCGGGTAACCACTATGGTATCCCCCTTGTTGAACATCCTGGCCAACGACCGGCTGATATTGAACGTCAGGGATGTCATGTTGGGGCCAAAGACGATTTCACTGGAAGATGCAGCATTCAGAAAATCAGCCGCTGCCTGACGGGCATCATCCACCAGCCGGTCAGAAAGCTGGCTCGTTTCAAAATGACCGCCATGATTGGCATTTGTGTTAATCAGGTAATCCTGTATGCGGTCAAGGCTTCGCCGGGTAATTTGAGTACCGCCCGGATTATCAAGAAAGATAACCGGGCGGGATAATGCAGGAAATTCATTTCGGATTTGTTCAGTATCCAGCATTATTTGTCTATTCCTCGAAATCTTCACTTCCCAGGTCTTTGCCTGATTCGGTCTCGGTCTCTTCAAAATCAAGGCGCACCCATAACAACAATACGGAGCCATCATCCGTGGTCACGGAACGGGCTGCCATAATGGGAGCTTTTTCTTCCAGCCCCAGTTCATTGCGATAATGCAGGAAGACATTGGATCGTTCATTCCAGGCTCTATGGCAGCGTTCCACCAATGCCTGTCCATTGAAAGTCCGGACACGGGTCATCACCAAGTCATACAGCACCGGGCCTTCGTTCAATCCCAGTGCCCAACCATCATTAATCTCTTCAAATGTGGGGGTCGGACCCTCAATGATCGTTATTTTGTCATCCATGATTCTCGTGCTCCAAATGAAAAATCATACCACACAATAACTTTGAGATTGATGGGAAGCTCTTATAAATCTCCTATCTTTCTCTTGTATTTCACAAATAATTATCGCTTATCCTACGTATAACAACATATAAATCATGTTAAATTCGTGGAGGAAAAATGACTCTTTATATTACCCGTACACCCCGCTATACCCGCCGTCCGTGGGCTGATCGTTGGATCGAAACAGAAGCGCAGGAATCTTACTGTGACATTGTGATCCCGGTTGATGTAAAAGCGGAAGAAGAAGCCTATGTGGTTTCAGCCATGATCCCCGGTGTTACCGCACAGGATCTGAATATCCAGGTTGTCAATGAGACCGTCACCATTCAGGGTGAGATCAAAATCGACCGTGATGAGAATGCAAATTATCTTCTCAGCGAACGTCCTTCCGGCCGGTTCAACCGGGTATTGACCCTGCCTGACCCATTGAATGCCTCAAAAGCAGAAGCAGATATATCCAATGGCGTTCTAACCCTCCGGATCCCGAAATCGGAAGAAGCAAAACCAAAATCGATTAAAGTCGTTGCCAAGTGATCTTCAGGCAGGCTGAAGATAATACTCACGCAGAGCGCCGGTTTTTTTCCGGCGCTCTGTGATTAAGTTGATAAATCAAGATGCTTTCAGGGTAGTGGTGTGTAATACACATGGTTTCCCAGAGCAATCCAGGCTACTCGGTTGGAAGCCACCGCAAAGGCCGTCACCGGCTGGTCGGGTAATGAATATTCGTCCAACGTCTGGAAGCGCAGCCGGCTGTGCAGGTTCAACCGGAGGCTGAAATGATAGATCGTCGGACCGTTGATATCAAGTATGTAGATGGACGGATCCGGAGTTGGGACTGTCGCTAGTTTTATAAATTTAACAACGGTAAAAATCGGAATAGGCTCTCCATCCCGATCTCCATAACCAGCTGGATCCTGACAACGGGTGGGGGACGTTCCGAAATTGTTAAACGTACAGCGGGTGATCAATCCGTTCTTGCGTAATAGCAATAGATCATCTTCATACATGGCCAAATCAATCACATCAGAGAGATCGGGGATTTCACGGTCAAAGAAAAGATGCGGTTGGTTTGGGAAACCGACACCATCACCTACAACCCTCCAAATCGCGTTACTGACCGGATCCAGGATAAGGAGCGCGCTGCCTTCCACGGTAAAACCAGTGATCTTTCCCCAATTGGTTGCCGGGGCTGCCAGTGTGGTCGATAACGGCGCTTCACCGGGAATGCAGTAGAGAATATTTCCTCCGGCATCCATCCCCATCACAGAAGCCTTGTACTGGTTATTGATGGGAAGCGGCATAATATCGATCAGCGGGCCAATGATCTTTCCCCCCGAAGGTCCGGGACCGCATTGGAAATTCGGATCCAGTGCATATCCGGTTCCGGTAAGGGCCAACCGTAAAACCCTTCCCTGATTGGAATCCAGAGCGAAAACATCTGTGGTTGAAGCCGCCATCTGAATGATATTGATGGATGAAGGGATGGCATCCGGAACAGCTTCCTGAACGGGCAAACGAATGATGCTATCCAGATTGTCCAGGGCATCCTGCGCCTGTTTGCGCAGGAATCGGGTTTCTTCTGTGCGGCCATATTCTTCTGCTTTTTTGACAAAGTAAAGAGATTGTGTCCATCCGCTGCGCTGCGACTCGGGATCCACCTGACCGGCAGCCTGCAGTGCGTGAGCCTGGGCTTCGATCAGGTAATTTGTGCGTTGTTCTCCTCTTCCGGAGCGGGTATACACATTGGTCGCGATGAAGACGATGATAACCGGCACAGCAATGGCAATAAACAACAATGTGGAAGCCGCAATACTCCCGGATGGATCGGTCTTTACCGGGTTCATTTTCACTACCTGCGGTTTTATCCTGGGTTTCATCCGGTCAGGCAGGTCAACCAGTTTCTGTATCATTTCTGAAAGCCTGTCCAGAAATGGCGTATCCGGTGCGGCTGCCTGTGGACCGGGTAATTCGCTTGCCGGAATGGTCCGGAAACCCTGCACAGGTTCTTTGCGGTCTACAGGTTCACGGACATCAACTACAGAATCCGGTTGCGTGGTTTGTTCCGCTACCGGTTGAGAAGGTGGACCTGATTCGCGCCCCGTTTCTTCGATGTGTGGCCATATCGGGTCTGATTCAAAAGTCACATCCGGTGAATCATCGGAAGGAACTGGGACACGCAGGGGCGGGATGATGGGAGCATCTTCCCGGATTTCAAATGAAACCTCCACAGGCTCCTGTTCCGGTTCAGCGGGAAAAGGCGGGAGATCCATCGGCTCAGGTTCGGTTGGCTCCATTACCGGTTGGGAAAATGGATCCGCGGGAACCGGTTCCTGAGGGATGCGTGGCCGCAACCTGTGAACCTCTCCCCGGCCTGATTGGAGCTGGGCGACGGCAGCCGTCATATTGAAGGGGGATTGGGCGAGCAACCGCCTCCGGAATTGATCCAGGCTCAATTTTGAGCTTCCGCCAAGAAGTGTGGTTGTCCATGTTGCCGGCGGTGCCGGGCAAAGCAGAACCATATCACCTTCCCTCACGGTCGTCGTAAAATACCGCGGGGTAATCGTACTGCTTACTCCCAGACCTCGACCCGCGCCTTCCAGATCAACAAAATCCGATACCCCGTCTGAGCTTACCACCAGGGTATGTGTTGGCCCGGTGTGTAGAATGTAAAGCATATTTCCATGAAAAACAGCCAGATTTAGAACTCCCACATTGGGCCGGCCGGAAGGTGAATCAAACTGGTTGGATCCAAGAATAAATGTATTGATCTGCTCCGCCGCCGCCCGTAAACCGGAGGTTACCGAACCGGCTGTGCTGAAATACGTTGCGGATAAATGCAGCAGCATTTCCTGCTGTGCTTCTGCGGTGAGAATATTCTTACTGGGCAGCGTCAACAGGGCAGTCAACATATCTCCAGCCCGGTTGCGTAGTACCCGCCTGGGAGCAGCAGAAGCCACCAGACCGGGAAGCTCTGCCAGTTCTTTACCGCCGGCTATATGGATCGGAAAAATGTAGAGATCGAGCAATGGTTTCTTTTCTATAGACCAATGGATTAACGTTGATTATACAACCCGGCGTCTATGGCTTAGGGGAAGGCTCCACAGTGTTAACAGGTTTGAATTTACCCGTCCTGGTTACTGTGGGGGTGGTGGTTGGTTTTGGTAGTACATATCCGCCCTCAATTTCATGGACAGTCAGATTGGTAAATGTAACAGTTACCGGGGTGTCGGCTGACTGACGGGCAAAGACTCCGACCGAACCACTTTTGTATGTAGCATCCCGGGCTGAGAATTGAAAAACATCATTCAAGAAAAAACGAAGTTCGTCATTAACGACCCAAACTCTCAAACGGAGCTGGAATGGCGAACCCGGGAGAACCTGGCCGCTTTGCATCCAATCGACGAGAGATGATGCCCGTCCGGATTTTAAAAGTTCCAATCTCACCTGCCCCTGACAGTTCACCAAGAACCGGTAGCCATTCATGGGATTGGAAGCCCTGATCAACATTCCATAGGTGTCTTCCGCTTTGCAAAGAGTAACATTGGACGTGATCTCAACCGACGCGTTTTCAACACCATGGTTGGAAAACAGGCTGGCGATGTACATTTTTGGCTCCTGAATCGCCAGGGTTAATTCCCTGTTCCCGTAACCGATGTGTCCTCCGGGTTCTGTTTTTGTAGACCACAACCCTTCCGTTGAAAAATCGTCCCGAAACAAGAGATCGCCTACAGCCGGGTGTAGATTCTCGGTCGGTTCCGGTTCGCGGGTGGGGACCTGTGTGGCTGTGGATGTCGCCGGAAACCAGATGATCGTAGCCGTTGGTGATGATGTCGGCGAAGGAGTTGGCGTTTCATAAATCGGCTGCTCAAACACACCCTGACAGCCAGATATCAAAAGGATTAGTAACCCGGCCAGAATTATTCGGGGTTGTCTTATGCAGGTACCTGGAGTAATTGACCGTGCCATGAATGTGTAAAATTATACCTGCCAGAATGATAGCTTTGGTTGTAATGTTATAATGCTGAAGAATGGAATTATCGTGATGAATAAGATTACAATTTCCGGCCTCATTATTGCCGCATTCGCATTTTTCATGGGAATTTTTCCCGTGCAGGCAGGCTCAAATCCGCCACAGGTCGTTTATGCCACCCCCACCCCGGGAGCTGACGGCCGGATCATTTATGTCGTCAAAGCAGCGGATAACTGCATCAGCATTTCATTATTAACCGGTGTCCAACTGGATGAATTGCGTCGCCTGAATAATCTCGATGAAGCCTGTACCCTGCAGCAAGGTCAGCAATTGCTTATCGGTATTGCGGATAAACCGGCACAACAGGCAACTGCCACTCCTATTGGGCAGGTGCCCACACCCACCCTTCCCCCCGGGACCGGTGATATCTGTGTGTATCTGTTCAACGATACCAATGGCAACTCCATCCCGGATGGTGATGAACTTACGCTGGCTGGCGGCGCCATCAGCGTAACCGACCGTGACGGGCGGGTTTCACTAACCGGTGAAACCAACGCGTCTGAAGCGGTCTGTTTTGAAGCATTGATTGAAGGGGATTACAACATCAGTGTTGCCGTACCGGAAGGATATAACGCCACAACGCTGTTGAATTACCCGTTGAAATTATCTGGAGGCGACAAATCGATCCTGGATTTTGGCGCCCAACCGGGTTCCCAATTGATCGAACCTGCCCCAAGTGAAGGCGGCAAATCCCCTCTTCTGGGAATTTTTGGTGTTCTTCTTATTCTCGGTGGAGCCGGGCTCGGTTTTTATGTTGCCCGTATGGGCCGCGGCTAATAGCTCCGCAGCCGCTCTTCTTTCCAAACATCACCTTCATTATGGTATCCGGCTTGTTCCCAGAAGCCGGGTTTGTCGGATTTCAAAAATTCCAATCCCCGCAGCCACTTGGCTCCCTTCCAGAAATACGGCACCTTCAGATCAGAACGGCCGACCACCGCGCCGATCACAGCGCGCAGTGGATACCCATGCTCCGGTGAAATCGGCTGCCCATCATAATGGGTAGCCAGAAGAAAATTCTCTGCAAGAATTGTTTCCAACGGCAAATTGGCTGTGAATCCAAATTCGGCATGTTGCAGAACAAACCTGGCGGATGGGAGCGGAACAATCAGACCAGTATTTACAAGGGTCCGGACAGATACCCCTTCCCACAGGGTGTCGGGTTTACTCCAACGGGTGACACAGTGGATGTCAATCTTTAATGTTGTGCGTGGCAACTGATTGAACTCATCCCAATTCATGGTTCGTGGTTTATCCACTTCGCCCCAAATACGGAAGTCCCATGAAAGTGGGTTAAATTCAGGAACAGGTCCGTAATGCAATACCGGAAACTTTTGGGTCAGAGATTGCCCCGGGGGTATTCTACCTTCCTCCCGAAACCTTATTTCATCTTCCTGTCGCATACTATTGCGGTCTGGCATACTTGCCTCCCGAAATGATTGTAGCGATAATCAGATCAATCGGCATCTATCTGTCGAGGGTTTAAATAATTACATCCCGGAATAGTCAGATAATCGGGTAAAATTTTAAACCTATTGGTGCAGGAGGTAAGTTTGACAAAAAGTACGCGCGCATCTTCCGGGACCAAGATGACAGCGCTTCACCAGGCATCCATTCAACTGCTTCAGGATGTCTCCATCGAGTCTCTCTACGAGCAGATCGCAACCCAAGCATGCAGACTCATTGGAAGTCAGTACGCTGCACTGGGAATATTAAGTGACACCGGCAAGCTTGAACGTTTCTTTCCTGTCGGCCTGTCGGCTTCAGAATTGGCCGCTATAGGTCACCAACCGATCGGCATGGGATTGATCGGTGAATTGATGTGTGCCACTGAACCGGTCTGTATAAATGATATTGCATCTGACTCCAGGACTGTCGGGTTCCCATTCGATCATCCCGATATGAAATCCTTTCTGGGTGTTCCCCTCCGTCATGCCAACCGGAAT
>CAYRHB010000008.1:0-13171 GCA_964424035.1 uncultured Leptolinea sp. | reverse complement strand
ACCTTATGGATAAGATTGATGGCTCCGGGTTTTCTGATGAGGACCAGGAGATCATCGAGATTTTTGCTGCATATGCTGTCACTGCCATAAATAATACCCGCTTGCATGACCGCCTGGTCAAACACGACCAGGATCTCTCCCGCCGGAATGAAAACCTGGCTTTGCTCAATAACATGGCATCCACGCTTGCCACATCCACAGAGATCGATGCCATTATCAAAATTGCGCTGACACAATTAATGGATTTTCTGGACTTGAAAGTTGGCGAGGTATATCTAAAGCCGGAAGGTGAAAAACGGCTGAAACTGGTATTACACCGGGGAAAGATGGTTCCCGCCTTATGGACTGAGGAGACTTTCACTATTGGCCGGGGTATGGTCGGAATGACCGCCAAAACCGGACTGCCAAAGGTGATGACTGTAAACTCCAATGATGGATGTGAACTTCACGAAAGCGTATTGCAGAACAATATTCACCAAATCGCCAGTTTCCCGCTTCGCGGCCGGAGCAATGTTCTGGGTGTGATGTGCGTGGCTGTATTGGACCACCGCCCGTTAACAGATCTGGACATGCAATTTATCGGGGCAATCGGATCATGGATGGGAACCGCATTGGAAAATGTGCGGTACAACAACAACAGCCGTCGACTTGCCGTGCTGGAAGAACGTGAACGTATTGGCATGGATTTGCATGATGGCATCATTCAATCGATCTATGCCGTTGGACTCACCCTTGAGCATGCCCGTCTATTGCTTTCAGAAGACCCGGAGCAATCCAGGGATCGCATCGATCAATCGATCAATGGGTTGAATAATACGATCCGGGATATCCGTAATTACATTCTTGACCTGCGTCCGCGCCAGTTGAGCGATGAGAATTTAATGCAGGGTTTATCGCGTCTGGTGAGCGAATTCCGCGCGAATACGCTGGCAGAAGCACATATCAGCGGCCCTTCGGATGGTTTGGAAAAACTACCCGCCTCCAAGGCACTGGCTTTATTCCATATCTGTCAGGAAGCCCTCGCCAATACCGCAAAACATGCCAAAGCAAAGAAGGTCGATGTGGTTGTCTGGACCACCGGTGACCGCGCTCTCATGGAAATCAGAGACAATGGCAGAGGATTTGATTTTGAAAGCACAAAAAGCTCGCTGGGACATGGCCTTTCCAACATGCAAACACGCGCCCATAATGTCGGCGGCGATCTTGAGTTCACAACCGAACCGGGAACCGGCACGACGATATTAACCTGGGTTCCCTTCAACACTGAAGAGTGATCATCTCAGGTTACAATAAAACCCGACTCCAATCACCTGGATTTTGAATTTGACTTTACACAACCCTTCCACAAAAGCCGCTCTGCGCGGTGAACCATCATATGTCTGGCGAGCCGGTCAGGAACGCCGCCTATCCATCATTCGAAAATCGGCAGAAGAACGATTAACCGGCTGTGTTCTGGTGGATGGTTGCGGTGTTGGATCCTACCTTGCCCGCCTGGCAGAAAATGCATCCTTCATCGTCGGATTGGATATTGAAATCGAGCGTGCCATTGAAGCCCACCACAAGGGTCCTTCAACCGTAGGCGGTGCCGGTGAATATCTTCCATTTCCGGGAGATAGCTTTGACCTGGTGCTCAGCCATGAAGTGCTTGAACATGTCCAGAATGACCGGATAACCATCCGTGAAATCGTCAGAGTGTTGAAACCGGGCGGCCGGCTTGTTTTGTTTGTCCCCAATCGTGGATACCCTTTCGAAACACATGGTATCTACTGGAAGGGGAAATATCACTTCGGCAATATCCCTTTGGTGAATTATCTTCCCCGAAAATTGCGTGACCGGCTTGCGCCGCATGTCAATATATACAGCCGGAAAGACCTTGAGAGCCTCTTCTCCGACCTCCCCGTACATTCCATTGATCGCACCGTCATCTTTGGTGCGTATGACAACATCATTGCCCGCTGGCCTTCCGTGGGAAATCTCCTGCGCGGATTTCTTCAAGGGCTTGAAAAGACCCCTCTTCGGGGTATTGGATTATCACACGTATGGGTTGTCGAAAAAGATCAATAGCGCCGAAAATCGTAGATCCCGTTAACGACCGGATATTTGTTTCCACATTTCGCACATACGAGTTCCGGAGGGGTATCTGCAAGCGGTGACCGGCAGGCCGGGCAGCAGAAGAAAGAATCTTCCCCGCCGTTGTCCTTTCCTGTAACAGTTGAACGGGTAAACACACTTGGCGTGAGCTGCCACCAATCCCCGGTTAATGAGGCCGCCGAGTCCAGCGTGGCCAGAAAACCGGCAGGGAATAACCGTTTTAGAAATTCAACCCTAAAATGAGATACTGTTGTCTGCCGTTCCAGAGTGAATCCGGTCTCTTTCAGCCAGTTGCGGATGGCCTGCGGATGGAAATCAAAATTCAACTCAACAAACTCAACCGGTTCCAATGAAAATGGAGACCAGTCCTGTCTGTGAAGAGCATATCGTAATATGGCTTTAAGGTTTAGCTTATTTGCGTATTCAAGAATGAAAACAGCTCCGGGTTTCAGGCTGTCATAAATCCTGTGCAAGGCTTGAGGCGCGTCTTTCATGTGATGCAGGGTGCGAATCATTGTTGCAGCATTAAATTGATTGTCACCAAAGGGAAGATGGTAAATATCTGCCGCGACATAACGATATTTTTCCGTCTGTCCCAGACGCTCCTTTGCCTGCTGAAGTTGGGTTAATGATAAATCGACCAGGGTGACCTGTTCAAAACCGGAATATCGCGGGGTGTTCCGGCCAGCGCCAGCCCCCAGTTCAAGCATTCTTTTACCCCCTCGTGGAAGCAGCTTCCTGAGAGCTTTCTCTTCTGCCGCGTCTTCATAAGCCCGGCCGCCTTCATCCCAGAAACTCTTCTGGTAATCAGAACCTTCATAACTGCAAACGGGAGGTGTCTTGTCCGTCATTCATGTGTCTCCGTGATGGAAAAATGCGCCCGGGCAGGCAACCCGGCGGCACCCAGAGTGTCCTCCTTACCGTTGCTTCTTCTCAGACCTGGCGGGGTTCGAAAGATTCTGCCGCGCCGGTCCCACCCGAACGCGGCGTAAGCATACCGTAGGAATGACCCGCTGTCAATCATCCGCATTCGTTCATCTTCAATACCCTGTTTGAATCACTTCAGTTTCGATGAAACCCTGTATATACCCTCGCTATGACAAGTAATTCATAATACAATCCAAACAATCATTTCTCATCCGAAGATATTGGGCTTATGTCAGATCACAGGGAAAAACCAACAACAATTTCAAACCATTTTAACGGCAGGTTAATTCTCCTGATAGTATGCCTGGCAACCCTGTTCCTGGCTGCTTACGCGTGGTCAACGATCGGCCAATCAAGTCAACCGCAGCTTGAAGTGGTTCTCATTAATGTTAACCACGGTGACTCTATTCTGTTGCGTTCTTCCAAAGGTGACACAGCACTGATTGATGCCGGTTATCCTGATGCCGGGACTCTGAAATACCTGCAACAACATGGAATTGATCACCTGGACATGCTCATTGCCACTCATCATCACGAAGACCATATCGGTGGAATACCCGAAGTCTTACGGGGTGTAGATGTTGACCTGTATATTGAAAACGGTCAGAGATTAGATTCAACCTATTTCGAAGCCCTGGAAAAAGCATTGCAGGAAACCGGTGTGCGCCGGAAAATTGCCCGAACGGGTGACCGCCTGCCCTTTGGCGAATTGACATTTGAGGTATGGAACCCTTCCCGTGCCAGACCGGATGTGGTGAATAACAATTCCATCGTTCTTTTCCTGGAAATCGGGAAGGTGAAGATGTTATTTACGGGAGATATTGAAAAACCGATCGAGCAGCGGCTGATCAATTCAGATCGCAACCTGCATGCCGATATTCTAAAAGTTGCCCACCATGCCGGGAACACATCGTCAGATCCGGCGTTTTTAGAGGCGGTAAAACCGGATGTGGCCATCTATTCCGCTTCCAACAATTTCCCCGGATTCCCGAATGAAAACATCATTGATGTTCTTCGCATCGCCGGGGCAAGGGTTTATGGAACAAATTTCAATGGCACAATCACAGTAAAAACGGATGGAAAAACCTACACGGTATCCACGGAAACCGGAGAACCATTACTTCCATATTAGTGACTGAATCCTTACCAGTCAGCCCGATTATCTCACTATCCGGGCTTTTCACTCCCATTAATGAATTGATGCGGCGTTAATATCCTCCGCGGCGACCTCAAATACCGGCTTTCGTCTGTTCTCATCCATCTTCAGGCTTTCAACAATTTGCATTGCTTCCTTGATCCCGGCATTTTTATGGATGATGGATTTGACTCCCTGAAGAATGGCGGCCGGATACTCGGATTGCCAGATATTGCGACCCATATCAACGCCTATTGCTCCCCCCTGGATTGCGTTATACGTTAATTCAAGGACATCCTGATAGTTATCGAGTTTTGCTCCACCAGCCACTACAATTGGAGCCGGACACTTCTTTACAACTTCCTCAAAGCCATCGCAGTAATATGTTTTAACAATATCCGCCCCATATTCAGCGGCGATACGGGATGCCAGGGAAAGGTAGCGTTTATCACGTCGATCAGACATTCGCTTTCCTACAGCCGTTACACCCAAAACCGGCAAATTCACTTTTGAGGCGGAATTGATCATTTTTGACAGGTTCATTAATGTCTTGTGCTGGTTTTCCGCGCCGATATAGATCGAAACCGCCACACCTGACGCATTGAGCCGGACTGCTTCTTCGGCTTCCAGGATCAGACCTTCATCATCAATATCAGCATCCAGTATGGAGTTGCCACCGGTTGCCCGTAAAACCCAGCCGATTCCTCGCCACCCTGGATCAATACAGGAGGTCAATATTCCCGGACTTAACATTAAAGAGTCTATATGCGGTAACAAAAGGCGGGTATCTTCGTGCGGAAGTTCCATGCCGTGAGTTGGACCCATGAAATATCCATGATCTATGGCCAGCATCAGGCAGCGGTTATCCCGATCATCCACGATCTGTGATATTCGATTCCGTTTACCCCAACTCAGATGTTCAAACATATATTCTCCTGATCAATCATTATCCACAATCGGTTTCGTCAGTATAGGATTCTGTGCGACGAATGTCAATTGAATCTATCACATATTTCCAGGTAGCTCGATGCCATTTGTGATTGCATTTCAATCACTTTTGTGCAATAGTATTATTGCCTTTTGTAATGCAATTATCGGGGTGGCAAATGGAAAATCAGGATATGCGTAATGCGATGCTCGCACGGGTATCGTCACTTTATTTTGACCAGAATAAAACGCAACAGGAAATCGCCGAGATCACCGGTATTGCCCGGACCATGGTTTCCAGGATCATTGCCGAAGCCAGAGACCAGGGTGTTGTTGAAATTAAAGTCCATTTCCCCTGGCGGTCGCGGCAATTGGAATTGGACCTCATGGAAAAATTCAACCTCAAAGCAGCCCGTGTAATGGTTATGGATGTAAATTCATACAACGAACTCCTTTTCGGGCTTGGAAAGCTGGCAGCCGAGTATTTCTGCGAGATCCTGCATGACAATCTGTCAATCGGGATTTCCTGGGGAAGTGCCATTCACCAAATGATCAATTCACTGAAACCCTGCAAGATGAAAGATGTTGAAGTCATTCAATTGATCGGAGCCACCGGCCTTGAGAGTAATTTGTCTGACGGCCCAATGCTCGCCCGGTTATTAGCCGGCAGGCTGAATGCAACCTGCCGTTATCTGCATGCCCCGCTGATCGTGGAAAACAAGGTGGTTCGTGACGCATTGCTTGATGAACGCAGTATTAAAGAAACCATCAACCACGCCAACCGGGCGGATATCGCGCTGGTCGGGATCGGCTCCATACATCCCGATCTGTACAGTTTGAAGATAGCCGGTTATCTAACCGAAGACCAGCGGATTGAATTGGAGAAAGCAGGGGTGGTGGGTGATTTCTGCGGACACCATTTTTCGATAGATGGCATCCAATTGGACAATGCAATCAATGACAGAGTGGTGAGCATTAGCCTGCAGGATTTGGCAAAGATCGGTTCGGTAATCGCCGTAGCCGGTGATACCCGCAAAGGAGACGCCATCCTGGGGGCTCTGAGAGGGAAACTTGTAAATGTCCTGGTGACCGATTCGGAAACTGCCCGGTTTGTACTGGAACATACCTGATTTTCAGTGAAAAATCTAATTCCTTAACCACAAAACCAGGGAGAGTGCAAATCCCTGGTTTTGCGGTACAGCTATGAAAGGAGGTAGGAAGTTATGAAGCGCAATACCTGTAGTAAGAGACTAATAACCAATAATGGACAATTCTTCCATGCCTCACTTTCTCATACCTGCCCGTAATCTTCTTTATACAATGCAACCATTCGTTTCAAGCTGCTATCACTCAGGGGAATTGGTTTTCCCCGCAATGAGGCAAGATAGGTTATTTTGGCAATCTCTTCCACCTCTACAGCCATTTTTGTCGCCTGGAAGGCATCTCGCCCGATGGTAAAGACGCCATGATTTTGCATCACGATAGCCATCTTGTTGCCAATTTTTTTTACAATTTCCTCCCCGATCTCCGCTCCACCAATCGGGACAAATCCACCCAATGGTACTTCACCACCCAGCATACCGATGGCTGTAAGCACAGCCGGAATCGGCTCACCGAGCACAGCATAGGTGGACGCATAGGTGGAATGAGTATGAACCATTCCACAAATATCCGGGCGTTGTTTATACACACATAAATGGGTTTCGGTATCCGTTGATGGCTTCAAATGCCCTTCAATAATATTCCCGGCCAGGTCCACTATAACCATATCCTCAGGGGTCAGGTTTTCATACACATATCCACTGGGTTTAATGACAACATAGCCTGTCTCAGGATCACGTCCACTTACATTGCCACTGGTCATAACCACCAACTTATATTTAATTAACTCCAGGTTGCATTTCCACACATCTTTACGAAGTTGCTCAAGCATAATTTGCCTCTACTTGTAAAAAATATAGCGCTTATGCGCCTGGTGCCCAGAAGAGGGGAGGAAGAAGTCTCCGTTCACCCAAAGGAAGCATCTGGTTATAGACCTCCCGCCATAACTGATACTTCTCGTTATAAATGGTGTGATTGGACATATTGGGTTCGAAACGTTTGTCCCAATGTACAACCCTATCAACAGCTTCGGTCCAGTTGTTCACTTCACCCAATGCGATCATCGCACATACCGCAGACCCAAGCGAAGTAGCTTCCTTTACTTCCGGTACTTTTATGGAAACGCCAAGTACATCTGCCACGATCTGCGGCCACAGGAATCCTTTTGACGAACCACCGGCAAATATCACTTCCTGTGGGCTCTCCATGGTCAATTCTTTAAGCACATCCATATGCCCGCGGGTAACATATGCCGCGTTCTCTTCAATGGCCCGGATGCAAGCTGCCTTGCCGGTTTTTTCGGGAGCAAGAAGATCAAATCCGACAAATGATGGAACGGTATGAACCCAGCGCTTCGCATCCATAACGTTCGCGAAAATTCCCTGAACACCATTTGAACCGGCAGGAACCTCAGCCGCCAGTTCCTCCATAAGGGAGTATGTATCCGATCGCAGATTTTCCGCTTTGCGCTTTTCCTCCTGGCAAAAACCATCCCGGAACCAGCGCATCGTGAATCCATGATAGAACCCGATACCCTCGGTCATCCATTGGCCGGGAACCGCGTGACAGAGACTCCGGGGCCTGAATTCCCTGTCAAACAAAGGTTTTTCTGCAACCACTGTCGTCTGCCAGAATGTTCCAGCACAGACTGTGTACATCATCGGTTTTACAGCACCCACACCGACAAGTGCCATCTGGGTATCAGCGCCGCCTGTGACTACAGGTGTCCCTTCCAAAAATCCGGTCTCAGTAGCAGCCTGTTTGGTAACCTTCCCGATGACCGAACCACTTTCGAATACATCGGCATAGATACCTTTCGGTAAATCTGCCATATTAATGATCTCATCTGACCATGCGCGCTTTGACAGATCAAACATTCCGGAACTTGAACCGATGGACGGATCGGTTACCAAAACATCAGAAAGTTCAAAGAGCACCCAATCACTTAACATATTCATATGGGCGATCTTTTCATAGATCTCCGGCTGATGTGCTTTTATCCACCACAATCTGGGCGGACTGATAATACTGAGCCAATCGCCACCAATGTTATAGATCGGGCGTGCCAGGTCTTTTTTGATCATCTCCGCCGCTTCTGTTGTAGCCCGGCCATCCACATTCGGGCATGCCCAGATCACTTCTTTATTCTTATCGTAAAGGACCATTCCTTCGCGCATGGCGGTGGCGGTAATGGCAGCAATGTCGGATGCCTTTACTCCAGCTTTCGTCATGGCTTCGTGAGTGGTCAGGCATAAAGCTGTCCATGCCTCTTTCGTATCAAAATTTTGTGATCCGGGGTAACGTGGGTCTGCTTTTGGAAGCCATTCGCGTTGTGATACCGATATCTGCCGGCCATTCAGGTCAAAGATAATGCAACGTCCGCTGCCGGAACCCACATCAATTGTTGCAACATATCGCTCGTTTGTTGTCATCATGACCTTCTTCTGAGTTGTTTATGCAATTCCGTGACATATGGCTTTTTGGGAATTCGCGTCAAATATAAAAACTCCTGAATCCGGAGCGGTAAGGCAGACGGGTTCCCCGGTCTTCACATTAAGATGAGGTTCTGTAACAACAATCACGGATGATTTGCCAGAATCTATCACCAGATGACCTTCTTCACCGAGGAATTCAAATATCGCCGCGTTCCCTTTCACATAACAATCAGGTGATTTAGTGATTTTGAGTTCCTGTGGGCGGATTCCCACAACCACATCCTTGCCGGTTTTCAAAACACGATTTGCGATCTCTTCCTTTACAGGGATATTGATCTCATGTTCTTTGCCAACCAGTACATATCCGTTTTCGCGACGGACCAGCTCGCAGGGGAACAGATTAATGGCCGGCTCGCCCACAAAGTTGGCTACAAATAAATTCGCCGGACGGTGGATCAGGTCATGGGCTGTTCCATATTGCTGGATCTCAGCAAAATTCATAACAACGATCTTGTCAGCCATGGCAACAGCTTCATGTTGATCGTGGGTAACCAGTATTGTTGTGGTTTTCGATTCGTTGACCAGAGTCTTGATGGCAGCCCGTGTTCCAACCCGCATTGCCGCATCAATATGTGAAAAGGGTTCATCCAGAAGGAACACATTCGGCTGACGCACCATGGCCCGGGCAACCGAAACCATTTGTTGCTGACCGCCAGGAAGCTCGGAAGGCCGTTTCTTCGCCAGATGATCAATCTTCAAAGCACCCAAAATTCCATTGATCTTTTTGACAATCGCATCTTTATCACGGTTGCGGGCTTTCAAACAGAATTCCAGGTTTTCATATACAGTGAAATGGGGATACAGTGCATAGGTTTCGAACGCCATGGCAATATTCCGTTTGTCTGGCGTCAAACTGTTAACAACCATGTCTCCAATTTTTACCGCACCCCTGGAAATATATTCCAAACCGGCGATCATCCGCAGGATGGATGTCTTCCCGCATCCGGAAGGCCCCAGGAGTGCCACAAAATCACCATCGGATATTTGGAGGTTGGCATCTTTAACCGCATCGACCGCGTTCACCTGTCCTGAATTATAGATTTTCCAGACATGTTCTAATGTTACACTCGCCATTTTATGCCTCACTCCGATCCAATTTAGACCCAGACAGGTCAAAAAGATACAGGTGTGTTTCATTGAAATCCAACCAGATCGGTTGCCCGATGTGCACGGCTTCATCTGTATCAGTGAGTATCCGCAGGTTTTCGCCACCTATTTTCACCATGATCATTCCCCGGCGCCCCCATAGTTCATATAACTCAACTTTACTCTGGATGGATCGGTGATTGGTTTGTGATAAAGAATATCGAATATCCTGAGGTCGGATGCCGATGTGCAACGAATCAATGTTTAATTTTTGAATGGTTGAAACATCTTCTTTTTTCGGGGCAATCAACATATCCGGATAAACACGATTCTGGAGCAGGAGTTCACCATCTTTCCTGGTAACCTCGCAATCCAGAATGTTAATATTCGGTTGCCCAACCACCCGGGCAACGAATTCATTGGCCGGTGAATCATATATTTCATGTGGAGTCCCAATCTGTTGGATCACACCCTTATCGATCACAACGATCCGGTCAGCCAGCGACAGGGCTTCAACATAATCGTGGGTCACGTAGATGGTTGTGGTAGCCAGAACTGTTGATAACCGGTGAAGCTCAGTCCGCATGGAATGACGTATCTTCGCGTCTACATGGGACAGCGGTTCGTCAAACAGGAAAACACGGGGAGATCGAACCATACATCGGGCCAATGAAACTCTTTGTTTCTGCCCACCGCTTAATTGATCCACTTTACGGTCAAGCAGGTGATCGATTTGAAGCATTTTTGCCACTTCGTGGATCTTCTTGTCCACCTCTTCTTTGGCTGGACGGGGATTCATCGCATTAAATGGATTTTCCAGATTCTGATACACATTAAACGTTGGATAGAGGGCATAATCCTCGAAGGTCATGGCCATATTCCTCTGGTTTGCCGGCACATCCGTTATATCTTTACCGTCCAGCAATACACGTCCGCGGGTTGGGTTGTACAGGCCCGCTATGATCTTTAGTGTTGTTGTTTTTCCGGCCCCTGCAGGACCAAGGATCACCAGGAATTCTCCGTCTTCTGTCTCGAAGGAAAAATCGTTCAAGGCAGTAACGTTTCCAAAATCCATGGTGATGCGTTTAAGTTCAACTTTCGCCATGATAATTTTCTCCAATAAGCCTGTATCAGCGTTTGATGGCGCCCATGCTCAAACCGCGAACAAAATACTGCTGGGCAAAGATCGAGAACAATAGAATTGGCAGGAATGAGATCACAATACCGGCACTCATCACACCATATCTCAAAGCTTCTGCCGAAATAAACTTCATGGCTTCGATGGTTACTGGAGCTGTGTTTGTTGAACCCAGCACCAGCGCAAAGATAAAGTTATTCCAGGCATAGATAAATGCCAGGAGCGCAGATGCGGCTATTCCCGGCCTCACAATGGGCAGAACAATCTTCCAGACAGCTTTCCAACGGGAAAAACCATCCACCACAGCCGCATCTTCAAAATCAACCGGTACATCATCAAAATAAGACCGCATAATCCAGATGATCATTGGCATGGTAATAAGCTGGTAGATCCAGATCATTCCAAAATAGGTATCCATCAACCCCATCCGCTGGTAAATGAAATAGACCGGGATAATAACCAGCAATTCAGGCCCAAACCGGAAACTTAGAAAAGTAAAGGAGATATTCTCTTTTGATTTGAATTTAAAACGGCTTAATCCGTACGTCGCAGGAACACCAAGTAAAACAGAAACCAGGACCGACCCCACACTGATGATCAGGGTATGCCAGAATCCATTCATGAAATTCAATTGAACTGTTCCCACACCGCCAACTTCCATTTCAGAGAATAAGATCGCGCGGAAGTTATCCAGAATTGGTGTGAAAATGAATTTGGGTGGCCATGAAAGGATGTCAGCCTGAGTTTTAAAAGCCATGCCAACCATCCACAGGATGGGGAAGAGGAAGAATACAAATATAAGAAGAACAGCCAGGTTGGAACCGATAATGGCAAACCAGTTTTTCTTCTTTTTGATTTCAAATATTTCGGTGTTTTCCATAATTCCTCCAACTCCCATGATCAGGAGTTCTTCTTTTGCACTTTGGTCAGGAATTTCACGAGGTAAGTGCTGATCACATAAATGATGATCCAGTTGATGATGATATATGCCAGACCTTCCGCCGGTTTACCGTAGGTGAAAGTCGTCGTATACCCGTATACCTGGAAATTCATCAGAGTGTCGCCCGGGCCGCCTTTGCTCATACCAAAGATGATGTCAAACTGGCGCAATGAATCAACCAACCGGAAGACAATCGCAATGGCGATGTACGGAGTTAGCAGGGGAAGCGTGATCGATTTGAATGTAAACCAACCGGTCGCACCATCAACCTGTGCTGCTTCAAATGGCTCGCGCGGTAATGCCTTTAAACCGGCCAAAACCAGAAGAGCGATAAATGGTGTAAACGTCCAGATATCCACCAGTAGAACTGTAAACATGGCTGTATCCGGTGATGTTGTCCATGGGAAATTCCGCTGTCCAAAAAAGCTCAGAAAGTAATTTAGAACTCCGAACTCCGGGCTCATCATCAAACGCCACATCAGCGTAGAAATAAGAGGAGCGATCATCAGAGGCATCAATAAAAATGGCTTAAAAATCTTCGCCATCAAATTTTCTGTGTTTAATAAGAATGCGACGATTATTCCCAAAAGAGTCTCAATGCCTACCGCAAGCGATGCGTAAACAAATGTGACTTTTATGGAATTCCAGAAAGCAGGAGAACTGAAAATTCGGATGTAGTTGGTAAGCCCAACAAAATGGAAATTTGGCCGGGTAAACCGGTAATTTGTCATGGAATAAAAAATGCTGATGAAGAAGGGGATCATGGCGACCGCGACAACAATAAATGCCGGGCCGATAATTAGGGCAGGTGCCCACTTTTTCATTCGCGATTCCCTGTTGAGCGGGACCTCATCGATCATTTCTTTTTGATTTACGGTCACACTGGAAGTTGTCATCTATCGGTACCTCAATTGCCTTCATGATGATGAATGGGAACCCGGGTGCTGGAGTTGCTTCCAGCACCCGGTCAATACCTGGAAATTTATTCTAGTGACGAATTTATGCGATCGCATGCCTCGTCCAGAGCTTGCTGGGCGGATTTTCCGGCATGGATTTCCTGTAGTGCAGCAGACCATTCAGTTGTTGCTTCGAAGAAAGCAGACTGAGGCGTGTAGTAAACCTTGGTGAAGGGTTCAACTTTCTTCCAGGTATCCACATAACCGGTGAAGGGAGCGATCTTGTCTTTCCATTCCTGGCTTTCCCAGACGGATTTGCGAATCGGGTCGACAGTCAGGCCATTCACCGCAGCATCCAGAGTGAATTCTTTGGTGGTGGTGTACTGCATCCAGAGCCAGGCGGCTTCTTTATTCTTAGAGAAAGCGTTCATTCCG
>CAYRHB010000007.1:47706-48706 GCA_964424035.1 uncultured Leptolinea sp. | reverse complement strand
GACTCACCTCTTTTGTTAAGGTTCTTCAATTTACAGAAAATATGTTACACCAACCTCCAAGATGGATTACCCGCAGAGCAATTTCAAAATACTCAATCTTTTACTACTTGGCTCTTTGATATAACAATTTCACAACGGGAATCTGGATCGTTTTGAATAATCTCCTCTACTTCAGGAATGATTATTTGCCCGGATCTTGGATTTTTAATACTAATAATAGGGGTACAAATAGTGGCATCCACATCGGAATTTTCAAAGCATAAATCGGTATCGATCATTTCGCAATTGATCAGCTTTAAATTCGTGCAATAACATAAAGGCTGCGTTCCGATGATTTTACAATCTTCAAGAGTAAGGTGATCTGAATACCATCCGAGATATTCACCTTTCACTATGCTGTTTCTTACAGTGACATTTTGAGCATGCCAGAACGCATCCTTGGTATCAAACGTACAGTTTTCAAAGATTGAATCCTTGATATATTGATATGAATATTTACCGTTTAATTGCACATCTCGAAAAGCAATGTTTTCAGAACGAAGCATGAAATATTCGCTCTGCACTGAACAATTTTCCATTTTAATATTTTGCCCTGACCAGCCAAACTCAGGAGAGTTAATGTCGCATTGGTAAAATTTGACATCTTGACACTCGCGCAGTGTTTTAATACCATGAATCTTGGAATCTGAAATCTCAATTTGCTTCGAATACCAGAGCGCTGCGCGACAGAGGGACGTCATTTCGCTCTCCAGGATTCGCAGATTCTGTACGTGCCTGAATGGGTAGCGAAGATTAAAGAAACACTGCTCGGCAAGAATGCGATTTGATTCTTTTAATGCGCTCTCACCATCCGCCGGGCCGTCGAAAGAGCACTTAATCAAATGAATATCGTTCGCACCATATAAGGCGCGTTCTTCATCGTATGTTTTGGATTTTATTAGTTGCATCTCAAAATAACCATTTCAATCAATTATGATAGTTTTTCTATTCGGCGGAGTAT
>CAYRHB010000007.1:0-47696 GCA_964424035.1 uncultured Leptolinea sp. | reverse complement strand
TTTCCGCTTCTTCATAGACTTCCTTTGCTAGAGTAAAGGTTGCCCATGCATTGGGCCAACCCGCATAAAAAGCTGCATGGGTTAAAATTTCCGTCATTTCTTCTCTGGTAACGCCGTTGTTTCTAGCGTTTACCAAATGATATTTCAATGAATTATCAAAAATCCCCTTGGTCATTAGAATTGTGATAGTTACGATGCTCCGATCTCTAAGTGAGAGCTTGTCTTCTCTAGACCAAACTTCGCCAAATAAAACAGCATCATTCAATTCGGCAAATTTCGGTGCAAATGCACCAAGGGCGTTTCTTCCTGCAGTTTGTTTATCCATACGATAACTTCTTTCTGTAGTATGGCGAATGCCTTTTTGTCCTCATGTAGACGCAAATAAATCAGTCATTGAGAGAAAGCATTTCCAAAGTTCAAAATCCCTCACAAAAACACAAACAAATTCAATCCGATTAATTATTATTTGTGTGTTCTTTATCGATCTTTGTTACTTTTTTCTTGCCTTCTTTACAATCTGTGATATTTTTCGTCAGTAACTGGCTCCAGCCACTTGTTGCTGCTATTTTCTCCCGGCACTTCGATGGAGAGATGGCTAAACCAGCTGTTTTTCTTTGCGCCATGCCAATGTTTTACGCCAGCCGGAATATAAACAGTGCCTCCCGGCTTCAAGCTCTTGGCTTTTTTGCCTTCCTGCTGGTACCAGCCTTCGCCTGCTGTGCAAACAAGCACCTGACCGCCCCCGGAGGAGGATTTATGAATATGCCAGTGATTCCGGCAGCCAGGCTCAAATGTAACATTCGCCACAAAGGGTTTACCTTTTTCTGGTGTAAACATGGGATTCAGATAGCTGTTTCCGGTGAAATACTGTGCATACATTTCGTTGGGCATACCCTTGCCAAAAACATTTTCTCTATCAAAGGCTGTTGTTCCTTCGTCTTTTCGCGAAGGTTCGTTTTCCATCAGTCGACTGTATTCTTTCTCAGACACAGAATGAACAAACTCGTTTTTTACATTTTCACCGCCAATTTCCACTGCGATATGGCTAAACCATGAATCGTTTTTCGCTCCATGCCAATGCAACAGATCAGTGGGAATATTGACCACCATTCCTGGAAACAATGAAATTGGCTCCTTGCCTTCTTCCTGATACCAGCCTTCTCCGGCTGTGCATATCAGAATTTGCCCACCGCCCCCGGTACTTCGATGGATATGCCAGAATGTGCGAGAGCCGGGAGAAAATGTAACATTGGCCAGTATTAACGACCTGCCAGCCATCTTGATCGGATTCAGGTAGGACTTTCCAGTCATATTCCTGGCCAGCAAAAAATTTGGAAACCCTGTTCCAAAAATATTTGCTTTCTTAAATTCATTCATATTTGTATATTTCATTTCACATCCTTTTTTGCTACTTTGTAGTTCTTGAACCAATGCAATGGTGCTTTTTCGCGAATTCCGGATTTTTCATGCTATGTGTATACCTGAAGAGTGAATACGTACAAGAATACTCAAGTTAATCCGAGCGTCGTCTTGAATGAATTACCATCGAAAGCATTGATCGTAGATTGAGTTTTCCACCATAAACTGGCATCATGCTGGCATTTCCATAATCCTTGATTTTTTCTACATTTTTTAGGATGTCCATATCCGCTTCTGAGATAACAAAATTGACATCCGCGTTATTTTTCATGTGCTCCGGGTTTGCAGTTTTTGGCAATGGAAGCAATCCAAGTTGCAACACATAACGAATGCTCAATTGTGGCACGCTAACACCATATTTCGCGGCGATTTCTGAAACCTCTGTGTTTTTCAGTAGCTCTCCATGTGCCACCGGGGAATACGCTTCTACCAGGATTCCATTGTCGTGAGTGTATTGAATTAACTCTTTTGGTGTATTACTGATATGTGCCAGAATCTGATTCACCATCGGTTTGACAGAGCACGATGCTAGAATGTTATCGAGATCTTCTTTCTCAAAATTCGAAAGACCGATGGCGCGCAGTTTTCCGGCTTTATATGCTTCTTCAAGGGCACGCCATGCTTCCCGGTTTCCTTCGAAGAAATGCTTATCTTTATGAAATTCCATCCAGGGTTTTGGACTGTGGATGATCATCATGTCTATATAATCAAGTTTTAATTCTTTTAACGAACTATCAATTCCAGAAACAGCTTTTTTATAGGATTTCGTTTCTGCTGCAAGTTTTGTGGTCACAAACATATCCTGTCTTTTTACACCACAGCCCCGGATCCCCTCACCAACACCGTGTTCATTTTGATATGCCTGTGCCGTATCAATATGGCGATAACCAATCTTTGCAGCATCCTTCACCGCTTGAACGACATCCGAATCGCTGATAAACCAGGTTCCAAGACCCAATTTGGGAATCTCTATCCCATTTGATAATGTGAATCTTTCTTCTATGATCATCTTTTTCTCCTTTTTGGGTTTAGGCGTCTCATCATTTTTCCCGACGATACCTTGCGCGTATGTATCTTTTCAATGATTGACAGTTTTTTTGATATCCTTTACAATCATTATAGAACTTAAAGTTAGGTTTAAGTCAAGGGCATTATCAAGAAACAATCCAGGAGATCAATATGTTTTATTCGATCGGAGAAGTTGCAAACAAATTAGACATTCCGACATCCACCTTAAGGTATTATGACCGAGAAGGATTACTTTCAAATGTTAAACGCAGCAGCGGTGGAATTCGGATTTTTTCTGACGCTGAGATTGGTGCGTTGAGTATGGTCGAATGTTTGAAGGCAACAGGCATGCAAATAAAAGACATTAAGCAGTTTCTTGATTGGTGTGGTGAAGGCGACAAAACACTTGAAAAAAGACGTGATATGTATTTAGAGAGGAAGGATGTTGTCAAAAAACAAATGGAAGATTTGCAAAATACATTGAACGTGATTGAATATAAGTGCTGGTATTATGAAACTGCTTGTGCAGCCGGAACTGAAGAAGCACCCAGGAATATTCCTGATGATGAACTGCCTGATTTCGCAAGGAAAGGAAAAGCTGCCCTGGAAAGTGTTTTCTCAAGATAATTTTCAAAACTTCACACCATTGTTATATCTGGCAAATTTCTTTCCGCATTTCTTATTTTATTTTCGAAAGTTCAAAGATAAGCACTTTCCGAACCGCGTAAAACAGATCCTGTAAGAAAATCATTTAGTTCACGCAGCGTACCTAATCAGGATGGAACGGGTTCAACAGACCGGATGGATTTATATCATCAGCCAAACGAAGGTATGAATTCTGGATGTCAAATAGTATTCATGGGGGTCAGTAGTTTTCACCACTCCCTGTGATCAAACGGAAATGCCTTGATATATAATCCATATTAACGTCAGCCTGCAAGGGTTGGCGTTTCCGATTCTATCAGTGGTTCTCTGGTTTAATACAACCAAAGCAGGCTCTGATTTACATCAACCAGGACAGGTGAACACTCATAGGGGATGCAGATATCCAGCGGGATGGGTGTTTTATTTACGGAATTGTTGTGAATCCCGGGCTGCCTGTTTACAAACCAAACTGATTAACTGCAAAAGTCACTCTTTTTTTGTGCCTTTTATCAATATTTATCATTATTGAAGAATTTGGCTATTGACATTCATTATCAATCGTGCCATACTGTGCACATGCACTTTTTATGTGCATTTGCACTCCACTCTCGAGGATACTATAGCAAAATGATGAAAGACAGCCACCACCAACTCCTCGCACAAATCGGTTCCATGTATTACGAACAAGAGAAAAGTCAGAACGATATTGCCGATGAATTAGGACTTTCCCGGGTGAAAGTTTACCGGTTACTGAAAGAAGCCCGCGATAAGAACATTGTCAAGATCGTAATCGGCTGGCCGATCGAGCGTGATGATGCCGTTGAGAAACAGTTATGCGATGTCTTCAATCTGAAAAAAGCGTTGGTGCTTAGTTCAAAGAATGTAGATGAAACGGTCGTTCTCAGCCGTCTCGGTCAGATGACCGCAAACTTCCTGGAAACGATTCTGGAAGATGGGATGACACTGGCGGTTTGCCTGGGTCACTCAACATATGAAGTAATTAATGCCGTAAAACCCACCTCTCAAGTACATGTAAATGTGGCACAGGCTATGGGGAGTATCCCATTCGCCCTTCAGGAAATTGACAGTGCCGCACTGGCCCGTCAACTGGCCCAAAAGCTGGGAGGGCAGGTTTTGTATCTTACCTCTCCCTTAATGGCAAATAGCCCTGAAGAGGCGTTGGTGCTGCGCAGGCAAAAATCCATTGAACTGACTTTAAACGCCTCCCGGAAAGCAGATATATTGCTGCTGGGGATTGGGAACCTGGATCCCAATAATTCACGGTACGTCCAGGCGGATATGATCTCCGCCGACCAAATAAAAATCATGGAAAAAGAAGGTGCCGTTGGAGATCTTGGCGGCTTATTCTTTTGTGTTGATGGCAGTTTTCACCAGTGCCACATTAATCAAAGCATTATCGGACTGACTATGGAGGAAATGAAGCAGATTCCCAATACGATCGCGGTAGCAATGGGTCTCAAGAAAACCAGAGCAATATTAGGCGCACTCAGGACCGGCGTAATAAAAATCTTGAGCACAGACCTCGAAACTGCCACAGCGGTGCTCAAGATGGAGAACGAATCACACAGGTAATTCTCCACCCCGCACTCTAGCAATCCGACCAACTTAATACAGTCAACTCAAATCCCAGCGGCTCAAGCTGATGCCGTGTAGTTCAACGCTTCTATTTTCCAGAAGGAAACAATCTTAATTTAAGGAATGATAAATATGAAAGACACAATTGGGAAAGTAAATCAAAAAGCCAAAATCGCCGCGGGTCTATTCTGGGCAGACTACTCTGTTTTGGGCGCCCAGGTTAAAGAGTTGGAACAAGCCGGAGTCGACTGGTTCCACGTTGAAGTACGCGATGGCAAGTACATGGATTTCGGAATGCCACGTGGCGGATTTGACATTTTGGAAGGTTTACGGAAAAGCACCGACCTGGAAATTGAAGCCCAATTACAGATGGTACGCCCCGGTTTCGATGTTTTCAAGCAATTGGCCGACCTTGGCGTAAATTTGATCTCATTACCGATCGAAACGATGGGGGAGATGATGATCCAGGCTATTACATATATCAAAGACGAATTGGGATTAAAGGTCGGCGTATGGGCCTGGCAGGGAACTCCGGTCAACGCATTTGAGCAATACGTAGTCCCGTATGTGGATATTATCGAATACGAGAGCCGGGCTCACTTTTGGGTTAAAGAATCGGGGAAAAGTCCGCACGATACCGATCCCATTATGTACTCGACCATTACCGGAATGCACGATTTGATCACTGCTGCCGGTCTGGAAGATCGCATGGAACTGATGGTCGACGGCGGGTTGAACACCGGGAACCTGTCCGGGTTCATTAAAGCCGGTATGACGGTTGGAGAATTTTCTTCGCCTTTGTTAAAAGGGCCATCCGGAAAATTCGTTCCAGGCACCGGGCAGATAAATACGGCTGTTCATAATTTGCGGGCTGAGTTGGAAAAAACCAGTGAAATCTACCGGACACCTGAAGGATTGTTGAAGAAGAGTTGACCGGGTGAAAAGTGACACCAGTCTTTTACGTCTGTAAAGATAGAACAATAGCAATATGGTTTTCCCCAAAGGAGCAGTTATGAGAAAACTTGGAGTCGCAATTATCGGTTACGGAGGAGTCGCACGGGTTCATGGCATGGCTTACCGGTCAATTCCCTTCCACTATGGCCTGCCTGCCGATACCGTAAAGATTGTCGGTGTGGCAGATGTGAACCCTACAGCCGCAGAAAATGCTGCCCGGGAACTCGATAGCGAAGTATGGACCACAGACTATCACGAACTCCTGTCCCGAAAAGATGTCGATGTCATTGATATTTGTGTGCCCAACCATTTACACGAAGAGATCATCTGCGAGGCATCTGCCGCCGGCAAGCACGTCTATTGCGAGAAACCACTGGCGAACGATGTGGCACAGGGTAAAAGTATCGTGGAAGCTGTTGAGAAGGCAGGGGTAAAAAACCAGATCAACTTTAATTTTCGTTACTACCCCGCCGTTCTTCGTGCCCGCCAGATGATAGAAGAGGGGTTTCTTGGCCGGATCTTTTCGTACAGAGGATGCTTCTATCGTTCCAGCTATATCAATCCCAACAAACCACTTTCCTGGAGATTAACCAAGGGTATTGCCGGAGGCGGCGCGTTGTTTGACCTTGGCTCACATATCCTGGACTTGATCTACTTTTTAATGGGCGATTTTGTCTCTGTGCAGGCAACCATGGACACACTCATCAAAGAGCGGCCTATTGCCCCCGGTTCTTCAGAAAAAGCCCCTGTTGATGTGGACGATATTGTCCTGATGCAAACCCGTATGGCAGATGACGTCCTCGGATCCATAGAAATATCACGGATGGGGACAGGCGTCACAAACGATCTTAAATTCGAGATTTTTGGAGAAAAGGGAGCGCTGCGCTTCAACGCAGAAGACCCAAGCTGGCTGGAGGTATTTGATGTAAAGGATCCTGACCAGCCGATTGGCGGAATGAGCGGTTTTCGTAAAGTTCAGAGCGTCAGCCGTTTTGAAAACCATAAAGCGCCTGATTGGTCGATGGCGCCGGGTTTTGCGACAACTTTTGTGGAATCCCAATACAGATTCTTAAAAGCAGTATCGGATGATCTTCAACCGATGCCCACATTTAGGGACGGGTTGCATATCCAGCAAGTCATGGAAGCCACCATTATCTCTTCAGATGAGCGTCGTTGGGTTCCGGTTTCAGAAACCCTCAAATAACTTGAACATGAAAACAACTGCCTGATCTGATGATGTGAACATTTATTCCCGAAAAGGCAGGTCGTTTTATGAGGAGGTGTGTCAAAAGCGAAACAAAGAAACTGCGGGAAAAGAAATGAAATATTGCTTTATTGTGTTTCAAGGTGTGCTCAGGCAAGTGAAATGGAAGACTTATCCAAACTTGTCCAAATAAAAAGCCAACATGATCTTCGATATTCAATCATAAGGAGAAAGAAATGACCAAGAAATCGCTTTTCAGTTTGCTGGCTCTATTAATAATGGGAAGCATGGTACTTTCCGCATGCGGCTCTCCCGCCGCCAATGCTGCACCTGCTGAAGCCGCAGCGCCTGCCGAACAGGCTGCACCCGCTGAACAGGCCGCACCCGCCGAACCGGCGGCATCTACCGGATCAACATGTGCTACCATGAAAACGCTGGCCTGGATTCCAGGGCAGTTGGCCAATCCATCGCAGGCTTTCGCGTGGAAAATGATCCAAAAACATGCCGCTGAGAACTGCTACGAAGTCATCGTCCTGGACGGAAAAGGTGATGTCCAGGAACAGGTAAAGGCTATCAATAACGCCGTAGCCCAGAAAGTTGATGTGATCTTTGTCAATCCGAACGATGCCAAAGCAATCGTCCCGTCACTCATAGAAGCCAGAAAAGCCGGTGTGGTTGTTGGTTGGTTTATGTCCAATCCTGCAGAAGATGCAAAAGAATCCGCTGATTTCTTCGTGGGGGTTGACGATAACCAGGCAGGTGAATTTGCTGCCAAGGCAATTCTGGAAAAATTCCCCGATGGTGCAAACATGGTTGAAATCGGTGGACAGGCCGGTCATGACGCAGCGATCCGCCGCCATGATGGATTTGCCTCCGGTATTGAGGGAACAAAGATCAACGTTTTGGAATACAAAAATCCGCAACAGTGGGACACTGCGCAGGCACAGGCGATCGCCGAAGATATGATCACCAAATATGGTGACGAAATTCAAGCCATCTTCTGCCATTGGGATAATGGTGCCACTGGTGTCATCAACGCCCTGAAAGCCAAAGGCGGTATGGAAAATGTGATGATTGTGGCGGTTGATGGAAACAAGACCGGATTTGACCAGGTTCAGAGTTGGCCAAACTATATCTCGATTGCCCAGAATATCGAGACGATCACGACCTACTCCATGAAAACAGCCAACCAATTCCTCAGCAAAGATACCTCGGCAAAATACGAGAATATCGTCCCCTTCGATATCATCACCAAAGATTCAATCGGCGACTTCACCCCACCCGAATGGTAATTTGAAAGTTAGACAGATAGAAAGATGGATCTCATTCCTAGTAAACAGGAATGAGATCCAACCTCAAAAGAAAGAGACAAACCTATGAACAAAAACAATGCGAATGTCATTCTTGATATCAAAGAGGTCAGCAAAGCGTTCCCGGGTGTAAAGGCACTGGATCAAGTATCGTTAGAGATCACAAAAGGTACTATTCATGGGATTGTCGGTGAAAATGGAGCCGGAAAATCTACATTAATGAAAATATTATCGGGGGTTTATCAGAAGGATAGCGGGGAAATCGTCTTTGATGGAACAAAAATTGAAAACATTACCCCGGCAGAATCCATGAAGCTGGGGTTGAGCATCATCTATCAGGAATTAAACCTGGTCAATACCATGTCCGTGGGAGAAAACATATTTCTGGGCCGGTTCGGTGAAATGGGCGGCAGAAAAGGTGTTCACTCGAAAGCCCGTGTTTTATTGGACAGTATTGGTTGCAAAATCGATACAAAGAAAGAAGTATCTGAATTAAGCGTTTCAGATAAACAAATGATTGAAATTGCGAAAGCATTATCCTTTGATTCAAAACTGATCATCATGGATGAACCCAGCAGCAGTCTCACGTCTGATGAGATGAAACAACTGGTAGATATTATTCATGATTTAAAAAATAAAGGGATCTCAATTATTTACATAACCCACAAATTGGATGAAATATTCAATCTTTGTGATTTCGTTACGATCATGCGGGATGGCAAGGTAATTGACACCAGAAAAATCGATGCCATTTCCCGGAATGAAATGATTTCCATGATGGTTGGTAGAACAATAGAAAATGAATATCCGACCCGTCCAAATTATGTTGCCGAAACGATTCTGGAAATCAAGGATATCAATTCGAAAAAGCTAAAAAATGTAAGTTTCAACCTGAAGAAAGGTGAAATTTTAGGATTTGTTGGGCTGGTGGGCGCAGGAAGAACAGAAATCGCCCGTGCCATATTTGGCGCGGATAAAGTGCAGAAAAAGGTCCGGTTGAATGGGAAACCTGTCACTATAAATAATCCTATCGATGCAATCCGGCATGGGTTGGCAATGGTGCCGGAGGATAGAAAAATACAGGGCTTATTGCTTCAATTTGCCGTAGACAAAAATATCTCACTGGCCAGTCTGCGGAAATTAACCTCTTATGGTTTTATCAATGAAAAAGAAGAGAGAAATATTAGCGAGAAGCACATTAAATCTCTCAGTATTAAAACCCCTTCCATTAAAACGAAAATTCAAATGCTATCGGGGGGGAACCAACAAAAAGCGATCCTGGGACGGTGGTTGGATATTAAACCTAAAATATTGATCCTGGATGAGCCTACCAAAGGTATTGATGTTGGAGCCAAGTACGAGATTTATCTGCTGATGAAAAAAATCGTGGCGGATGGAAGTGCCATCATCTTAATTTCCTCGGAACTGAATGAAGTTTTGAACATGAGCAACCGGGTTATTACGATATGCGATGGCAGAATTACCGGAGAGTTCGATCCAACACAGGCTGAAGCCGATGAAATCCTGGCAAAAGCTTTTGAATTTGGATGTGATTAAACGAAGGATTAAAAAATGACCAGACAATTTGTATTTAATACAATGAAGAACAATCTGATTTTGATCGCCATCGTACTCTTAATGATAATCACATCAATCATTGAGCCAAATTTTCTCTCCAGTGAGAATTTTGTCAATATAATTCGACAATTCGGAACACTGATCATGGTAGCCCTTGGAATGACTTTTGTCATTATGGGAGGTTTTATTGATCTATCGGTTAGTGGTATCGTCTCTCTGGTTGCAGTTTCAACCGTTATGTTGATCGATCGGGTCGGACAGGGTCCTGCCATCGTTATTGGAGTCCTTATAGGGTTATCCTGCGGATTGCTGAACAGCTGGCTGATCCTTTCCGGTGGCGCCCTCACACAGGCCGAGGCTTTGTTCTTGACATATGGAATGAGCCTGGTTTACGGAGCCCTGGCGCTGATCTTGACCGGTGGTATTACCCAGTTTCTTACCTATTCTCAAACCAGTATTTCAATATTTGATTCCATGAATTCCGGCATGGTCGGGATTTTTTCAATATCTTTTATCATTTTCCTCGTTCTTCTCATAATTCTTTACATAATCGAAAAAAAGACCTTTATTGGAAGAACCATCTGTTTGACCGGTGGAAATAAAGTGGCTGCCCGCTTGGCCGGTATTCCCATTTCAAAAACCATCGTCTTTATTTACGCGGTTTCAGGAGTTATGACAGCCATCGGGGCTGTGATCCTGGTTTCAAGGGTCACTCTTGCCTCGCCGGTTATGGGACAGGGCTACGAAACTCAGGCTATTCTGGGTGTGGTCATTGGTGGAACTGCCCTATTGGGAGGAAAAGGGAGCGTTTTGCGGACCGTCCTGGGAACCCTTCTTTTGATACTGATGTCAAATTGCCTGAACCTGATGGGTGTTTCAACATATATTCAGAACATCCTCCGGGGTGCAATACTGATAACCGCCATTTGGTTGGACAGCCGGAAACAACAAACAGAGGGCAACTAACTATGACCACACAAATTTCAACACTTGTACGAAAAATTTTGTCGATGCAGAAAGCATTTCTGGCAATTCTTGCCATATTTTTTATCATGCTTTTCTTCAAGACATCTTTTTACACCAGCTACAATCTTATTGACCTTTTGAATTCGAATTCTATTTTATTGATCCTCGCGTTGGGGGAAACGATCGTACTGGTTGCCGGAGGGGTCGATTTATCCATCGGTGGAATGATGACTGTCTCGGGTATCATAGCGATCCAATTGATCAATCTGAATATTCCCATTCCAATTGCCGTACTGATCTCAATACTCGTCGGGGCGGTAGTCGGTGCGATCAATGGATATATCTCGGTTTATCAAAAAACCGAACCGTTTATCATTACTTTGGGGATGGGTGTAATCCTGACGGGTGTGGCCCAGCAATTAACAGACTATCATCCGATCGCGTGTGATAACCCGAATTTCGTCAACCTGGCAAATTACAAGTTGTTCGACCAGGTACCATCATTGGTCATCGTGATGTTCGTGTTGCTTCTCATAACATACTGGGTATTGCGAAGCACATCTTTTGGCAGCAATTGTTACGCAATTGGCGGTGATTATGAGGTGGCCAAGTATTCGGGAATTGATGTATTGAAGACCAAATCCCTAACGTATGTCATTAGTGGTGTGACAGCCGCCATTGGTGGAGTGATGCTGTCATCGCATCTTAATTCCGGTAATTCGATCTATGGAGATATTACAGCGTTGTATGTTGCCTGTGCTGTTGTCGTTGGCGGCACCTCGTTTGCCGGAGGCATCGGTGGAGCGTTCAAATCCGCAATCGGGATTATCTTGTTGGGCCTTTTGACAAATGCCTTTGATATGCTAAAGTTCGATTCATATGTTCCATATTTACAATCAGGTCTCAAGGGATTGGTGATCGTTTTCATTATCTGGCTTGATTGTTATAGCCGGAAGATGAAGAGAGAAAAAGTGTAGGATTATAGGGAAAACCATGTATAAACGTGATCAACTCTCGCATACTGACGCATTGATGATTGTGCAGACGATCCAATCGGAACTTGAAAAAAGGGGAAAAGGTGCTGCGGTTGCTGTCGTCGACTCGCAGGGAGAACTGCTGGCTTTCTTGCGCCTTGATGGCTGCAAACTGCCGTCCATCAACATTGCCATCAATAAGGCTTTTACTTCCGCTAGAGAACAGAAGGAGTCGAAATCCATCGGTGATTCTTCCAGAACCCAGGGTTTCCCGATGACCAACTTCGGTGATCTGCGCTATACAGCATGGGGAGGCGGTGTGCCAATTGTTTTTGTCAACCAGGTAGTTGGCGCGGTGGCCGTCAGCGGGTTGACCGAAGCCGAGGATGCGGAAATAGCCCTTATTGGTGCACAACAGATTAAATGAGCCTGACAGGGATGGAGGATATCTTGGAACCGTGGGTAGTTGGTGTGGATTTGGGTGGAACAAAAATAGAATTGGGGTTGATTGATCCGCAAAACAAAATCGTGGCCAGAGAAAAAATACCGACCAATCCGGAAGATGGACCCGAATCGGCCATTGAGCGGATGGCACATGTGGTCGATACCTTTAGGGAAAGTACCCCGAACAATCAAAGGATTGAAGCCCTTGGAATTTGCTGCCCGGGTCCTTTGGATCATGAAGCAGGCGTTTTAATCAACCCAACCAATCTGCCAAAATTCTACAACGTTCCATTGCGGCAAATGCTCTCTGACCGGTTGGATCTACCGGTCACAATGGAGCATGACGCCAAGGCTTCCGCGTTGGGTGAATTCCATTTTGGTGCAGGTCAAAATGAGAACAGTATGGTTTTTATGGTGATCGGTACGGGTGTCGGAGCGGCGATCATTATGAATGGTGAATTGGTAAGGGGGGTGAAGAATTTCGCGGGAGAAGTGGGACATGCCACCATTGATCGAAATGGCGAACCCTGCTTCTGTGGATCCCGGGGCTGTCTGGACACATTTACGAGCGGGCCATGGCTTGCCCGCCGTTACCAACGCTTATTAAAGGAAAACAACCGTTTCGTCGATGAAACAATCACAGGTCGCGATGTTGCTCAACGGGCGAAAGATGGAGATTCCCTGGCGCAAAAGATCATGACTGACGCCGGCGAAGCTATTGGAATTTCTGTCGCTACAATGGCTATGATCCTCGATATTGAATTGTTCGTTTTTGGCGGCAGTGTATCCAGGTGCGGCGACCAGTTGTTGAACCCTGCCCGCCTGACCGTACCCCAATACTCTTTCCGGACGGTTGGACCGCGAGTCCGCCTGATGGTCACAGAGCTGGGAAATGACGGACCGATACTCGGATGTGGGTGGCAGGCCCGCCAAAAGATCAAATAAAGAAATTCCCGGATCATCGAAGAAGCCATCCTTAAACTCAAATGAATTTCGGCATCCAAAACGGATATGACATCACAGAAGATGAAGTTTAGTTATGCGCCGGTCTCCCGTTTTTGAAGAGTATTCCCGGGTTTAAATAACCCTTTACATTAGAGGTGTGATGCGTGAGCTGGTAATTGGTATTGACATTGGAGGAACCAAGATCGCGGCGGGGCTTTTGGATCGTCAGGGGAACCTGCTTTCCCGTTCATTTACGAACTCATTTTCCGGTTGTGAGCCGGAAAAGATAGTGGATGCCGTTGTCCACATGGTTGATAATCTTCTGTCAGATGCCGGGGTACACAGGGATCAAATACTGGGAGCCGGGGTTGGTTGTGCCGGACATGTAAACAGCGATCAGGGGCTGGTGCTCACCAATAGCAACCTGCCCGGATGGAATTACTTTCCATTAAAAGAGACTCTTGAGCAGCTCATCGATCTGCCGGTATTTCTGGATAACGATGCCAATTGTGGCGCCTGGGGCGAGTATTGTTATGGCATGGGGCAAGGTTCCCGGAATATGTGCTACATCACATTCAGTACCGGCTGCGGGATGGGAATCATAATCGACCGGAAGCTCTATCGCGGCTCTCTGGGTACCGCGGGAGAGATTGGCCACACCGTGATCAATCCGGATGGTCCGCTCTGCTCCTGCGGCAAACGGGGTTGCTTAATGAGCTATGCCTGCGGGATGGCATTGAGCCAGATGGCACAGGATTGCTTGAACAACCATGAACCAACGTTGCTTAACGAATTAAGTTTAGATAATCCAAAACACATTTCCGCTGAGAAGATCGCTCAGGCTGCCCGACAGGGTGACGAAGTCGCATTACGCCTGCTTAATACTGCAGGATACTATTTTGGCATCGGTCTATCCACGGTAGTGCAGATACTAAATCCCGACACCATTGTGATTGGCGGCGGGTTGACCCAAATTGGTTCTCTTTTACTGGATCCATGTATAAAGGCTTTGAATGCGAACATTCATCCCGTACTGAAAGATTCTGCGCAGATACGTCTTTCCAGGCTGCAAAATGATGCCTGTGTAATTGGCGCAGGCGCTTTAATCTGGGAAAACAACCATGAATAAAGAAGCATTATCTCCAATAGATGGAATCCCCGGAATAGTGACCAATATCCAACGCTATTCGCTTCACGATGGCCCCGGTTTACGTACCAATGTTTTCCTTAAAGGATGTGGTTTGCATTGTTCCTGGTGCTCAAACCCTGAAGCCATCCAACCGCAACAGGAAATTGCTTTCTTTCATCAAAATTGTTTTCTATGTGGAGAATGTGTTTCTGCCTGCCCCGAATCAGCCATAACGATCAATGATCAACATATTCACCGTGACCGGTTGAGATGTAATCAATGCGGATGGTGCGTTGAGATCTGTCCATCAAACGCATTCTCATTCATTGGCAGGGAAATGACCGCCGGTGAAGTTATTGCTGAAGTCTTGCGTGATGCGGCTTTTTACAGGGATCACGGGGGCATAACCCTTACAGGTGGTGAGCCGACATTGCAGCCCCAATTTGCTGAGGCTGTGTTGCGCTTATCGAAAAATAATGGATTGCATACCGCTATCGAAACATGCGGCGCCGTAGGCTGGCAAAATATTAAGAGGCTTCTTCCATTCCTTGATCTGGTTTTGTTTGATCTAAAACATACCAACCCGACCATCCACCAGCAATTTACCGGTTCATCGAATACCACAATCCTGGAAAATCTCCGTAAGACGGCCCAATCAGGCGCGAATGTAATTGTCAGGATTCCACTTATACCCGGATTTAACGCGGATAAAGAAAGTCTTATCACCATCGCCAAATTTGTTCAATCACTTCAAACGGTTCATGAAGTTCATCTCCTTGCGTATCACACGTTGGGAAGATCCAAATATCATGCCCTTGGCCTCCCCTATCCCATGGACAACCATCCTCCAATGCAACAAGAGGAAGCTGAGAATTGGTCATCAATCTTCATGTCATGTGGGTTTTCAATACAAATTGGCGGTTAATTGGAGGAAAAATGAAATCCGAAGAGAGATTAATAACAGAAACGACCAAAAATACGCCAAATACAACACCCATGTCAGACACAGTGGCAGGTCTTCGCACAAATTTGTTATACACAATGCCTTCTGTGTGTGTTGAAAGAGCCAGACTGGTGACGGAAGCATACAAAATGCACGAATCTGCCCCCTACGTATTGCGCCGGGCGCATTCCCTGGCAAATGTCCTGAACAATATGACCATCTACATCCAAACGGGTGAGATCATCGTGGGCAATCAGGCCAGTCATCCTCGTGCCGCGCCTATTTTCCCCGAATATTCCATTGATTGGATCGCATCTGAAATTGATGAATTCAGCCAACGCCCCGCAGATCAGTTCACCGTCACTCCTGAAGTGAAGCGTGAATTGCTCGAAGACATCTTGCCATACTGGCAGGGCCGGACTCTGTATGAACGGGCGAGATCCACCATGCCGCCTGATGTTTGGACTTCCCAGGAAATCGGAGTGATCTCAGGCCGGGGAAATATCACATCGGGTGACGGCCACATTATTGTAGATATTCCCCGCGTTCTTTCAGAAGGACTGGAAAGCGTGATCTCGCGGGCAGAGCAGGAATTGGAATCAATTCGAAAGGCAACCCGCATGAACACCGTAAAGTCCAAAGCCTTCCTGGAAGGGGTTGTGATCACCTGTCGGGCTGCCATTCATTTTGCGCACCGCTATGCAGAGATGGCTGAACAACTGGCAGCTGCAACGGATGACAAGGAATGGCGCAGCGAATTGCTCCAAACGGCTGAGGTTTGCCGTAGGGTTCCTGAAAAACCGGCTCAAACATTCCAGGAAGCCGTCCAATCTGCCTGGTTTATCCATTTGATCACCCAGATTGAAAGCAACGGCCATTCCTTTTCCCTGGGCAGGCTTGATCAGTACGCATTCCCCTATTACCGTTCCGATTTAGAATCTGGCAGGATTAATCATCCGCGTGCGCTTGAGATTTTGGAACAACTCTGGCTCAAATTGTTTTCAGTGATCAAGATCCGTCCCTGGTCTCATACCCGATTTGGGATTGGTTATCCGACCTATCAGAATGTCACAATTGGCGGGCAATCACCGGATGGGAAAGACGCCACCAACGAATTGTCATATATTATCCTGGAAACCATCCGGCAGACACGCTTGACCCAACCCAATGTATCTGCCCGTTATCATTCCGGAACCCCGGATCGCTTCCTTTTCGAATGTGCCCGAACCATAAAGCTGGGTTTTGGCATGCCGGCCATGAAAAATGACGAAATCATCATCCCCGCGCTATTGGAAAAGGGAGTTAGCAGTGCTGATGCACACAATTACGCCATCGTTGGATGTGTAGAAGCGGCAGTCCCCGGCAAATGGGGATACCGAAACACCGGCATGGCGTTCATTAATCTGTTAAAAATTTTCGAGCTGGCGTATAACGACGGTGCCGATCCTGTAACCGGGAACAGGCTTTGCCCGGGAAACGGGAAACTGGCAGATTTTAAATCCTTCGAGGACTTGCTGTCCGCTTTCCATCAACAGCTTGAATATTACACATGGGCACATGTCTGTTTTGATACGATCGGTGACCTGGCATTGGAGGAACTGGTACCTGACCCCTTCTGTTCCGCATTGGTTGATGACTGTATTGGACGAGGTAAGACGATCAAAGAGGGAGGAGCCGTCTACGATATTGTCAGCGGACTGCAATCAGGGGTCTCCAATGTTGCCAACGCGCTCATGGCCTTAAAAAAGGTGATGTTTGAGGAACACTCCCTTACCGCTGAACAGGTGCAGTCAGCATTGGCATCCAATTTTTCCGGTATGGAGGGTGAAAAGGTACGACAGATTCTCCTGTCGGCACCAAAGTATGGAAATGACATGGAAGAAGTGGATGCGCTTGCCGCAAGTGTATTAACCGATTATCTTGAGATCATCAAACCATACCGCACCTCGCGTGACGGACGGGGTCCCATCGGCTGCAATTATGCCGGTTCAACGTCAAATATCTCTGCCAACGTTCCATTGGGGCAGCCTGTCTGCGCCACGCCGGATGGCCGTCGGGCGGGAGAACCCATTGCCGAAGGTGTATCCAACTATCATGGGACTGATACCAGTGGACCGACCGCTGTCATGCGCTCAGTAACCCGCCTGCCGACGATTAAAATGCTTGCCCAATTATTGAACTTGCGCCTGTCTCCATCCACCCTGTCAACTGATGCCGGCCTGTGGAAATTGGTCAGCCTGTTACGCGGGTTCCAGGCATTGAAAGGCTGGCATGTCCAATTCAATGTAATAGACACCCAAACCCTGTTGGCTGCTCAGAAGAACCCCGATCAATACAAAGATCTTGTGGTTCGCGTGGCAGGGTACAGCGCCCTGTATGTGACATTGGACAAGGCAACCCAGGATGACATCATCCTACGTACGACCCATGACCTATGAAAACCTGGGACAAAAAGGGTGCGGCAATTTCTCATATGCAGAATTTGACATACAACCGGTAAAAAACGGCAGGTGAATATGACTACGAAAGATGGAAGAAACCAGATCGCGATCCTTGTTGGAGGAGGTCCCGCCCCCGGAATCAACAGCGTCATCCACGCGGTTACAGAAGAAGCCAATCGCAACCAGTGGGCGGTTATGGGTATCTATGATGGGTTCAAACACTTAATGGAGGGGGAACTGGTTGGCATCCCGTTGAACCGGGAAATCGTCGGCTATATATACCTGGAAGGCGGGTCATTCCTGCATTCCGCGCGGGCAAACCCGACAAAATCCCCGAAGACGATGCATAAATGTGTCGAGACCCTTCAAAATGCGGGGGTTGACGCTCTAATTTCCATCGGCGGCGATGATACAGCCTTTTCTGCGTCGCAAGTTGTCAAGTACGCCCAGGAGGTCATGGGTGTCAGTCTGAGGTCGGTTCACGTGCCCAAAACCATTGACAATGATCTACCGCTGCCGGATGATATTCCAACATTTGGCTACGAAACCGCCCGTGAATTAGGAACCCGCCTGGTAATGAACCTTAAACGGGATTCGGCGACCATGCGTCATTGGTTTCTGGTTTTATCCATGGGCCGGAATTCAGGCCACCTGGCATTGGGCATTGGACAGGGGGCCACTAGCACAATCACTCTTATCCCGGAGGAATGGGAAGCAAAAGAAATTCGATTGCGCGAAGTGGTCGACAAACTCGTGACAACCATGCTGATGCGTCTGACAGAAGACAAACCTTATGGTGTGGCAGTATTAGCCGAAGGAATCCTTGAAAATCTTTCGCACGAAGATTTGGAAACCCTGGCCTGTGTGGAAAAGGATGAACACGGGCATATCCGGATGCCGGATATCGATTTCCTGGATATATTGAAAATGGAAATAGACAGAGAACTGGCCTCATACGGGATTCGATTGAAAATTGTCAAACATGAAATTGGATATGAATTGCGTTGCGCCCCGCCCTGCGCGTTCGATATTGAATATACCCGCAGCCTGGGTGGCGCAGCTGTGGAATTCCTGTTGAATGGCGGAACGAATGCCATCATCACCATGCAACACGGAAAAGTGGTTCCGCTTCCTTATCAGAATATGATCAACCCTGAAACGGGAAGAACCACCGTGCGCATGGTCAACTGTGCCTCATCCAAATACGAGACGGCGTATAAATTTATGACCCGCCTCAAGCCGGAACACAGAAATAACAATGTGTTGTTGGAAAAGCTGGCCTCCCTGACACATATGTCAGTACATGAATTCACAGACCGGTATGGCTATCTAATGGAATGAGTTCACTGATTCAGATTGGGCTTACTTATAACTCTGTTTTGAGTTAAATTTGTATGTGGTTCGGAAAAGTAGCGAGGCTGTTTGACACTCGGTAAAATTCACACTAGAATAGTTCAAGTTGTACACATAACAAATACACGAACATAGAACCCGCACAATGGTCAAAAGATATTTGGGACATATGAATCTGTTGTTTTTTATATCGTCCCATACAGCATTGGGATAATATTCTCCCACCCGGCTGATTTTTTCTGCAAAATTGTTGCATTTCTCCATAAACTGCTACTTAAATTCATGAATACCGCATTGATCTGATTTGCAGGCAAGTGTCATTAGTAATTCGCTCAATCCATTCCTGACCACTTGCAAACACCACTCATCACCAAATCATTATCACGTCAGATCGTATGGTTGATAGCCATAAGATATATGAGCTCCCACAGCAATAGACCATTTCCCCATTCCATCGACTAGAAGAGTTAGAGGTGTTTCCCATGAAAAGAAGAATGTCAACCTTTTTATTGATTCCACTGGTATTTCTGACTATTCTAGCCTGTCAGGCACCGGGTATGGTCGGGCAGATACTCAGAGGGGCTACACTGACCCCCACCATAACACCAACAAGCACCCAAACATTGACTCCCAGGCACTTACACCTTCGATTACCCCGACACCCAAACCGGTCACCATTCACATTAATGCGCCGGGGACAGGTGATTACGCTACCCTGGGTGAAGCTGTTGCGAACGTACCACCCAAATCAACGATCATTTTGGATGTGGGCACATATTTCCTGGATGAACAATTAACCATCAATAAAAGTATCACCCTGATTGGAGCCGGTGATAATCAGAGCGTCGTCACAGGCAGCAATCTGGGTAATGGGCCAATGGTTTCCTTTTATGGACCGGGGAACATCAATATTGAAGGGATCACTTTTGAATACACGGGTGAAACCGGCGTTACTATTCTCTATGTTAAAGATGGACAAGATATCAGCCTTAAATCAAATATCTTTACCGGTCCTTATGCATTCGATGACATCGATGAAGATACAGACCTGAAAGGGTACGGACTCAGTATTGCCGGGAATACAACCGGGATTATTGAATCCAACCAGGTATACGGGAATGGAAAAATTGGCATTCGTGTGGGTGAGCAAGCCAACATGACTCTTAGCGCGAATGAAGTAACCGAAAATGGCTGGTCCGGGATTGTGGTCGCTGAACAAGCCATAGTGGTATTGGAAGATAATTTCTGCGCCAGTAATGGGGAATCCGGTATCTCTCTTTTTGATGATAGTCAGGGAATGGTAAGGAACAATACGAGTACAGAAAACAAACATTCAGGAATCAGTGTGGCTGAACAGGCGCAGGCGACGGTCGAAAAGAACATCGTTGAAAACAATTTAGGAACCGGGATAGTGCTTTTTGATACCAGCAATTCTACAATCCGCCAAAACACCGCCAGCGGGAACGGGTTATCCGGTATTCTGATACGGGACAATGCGCAGTCCCTCATTGAAGACAATCTTTCAAAGGATAATGCTGAAGCCGGGATTGCATTGCACGATTTTGTCAGCCCCACAGTTCAGCGTAATAAATGCACAAATAATAAACTTTCCGGGATCGTTCTCCAGGGCAGTTCACGGGGAACCATTGAAAACAATACATCCACCAACAACAAAGAATCAGGCATTGCGATTTTTGAAAACGCCGGCGGTGTTGTCAAAAACAATCAGTTTACAAACAACAGCCACTGGGGTATTTTCATCACAGACAATGCCAATACGGTTTTTGAAAACAATCAAATTTCAAACAATCCCAGGGGAGGCATGGAAGATAGAAGATAGAAGATAGAAGAACCATTTACTATCGTCTGCCGGCGTGCAATTTTACCGATCCGAATCAATTCCAACATTCACCTCTATTTGCAGTCTTGGTCCGCCCATAGCTAGATTCTTTGATCCTCTTTAAGGCGAGTGAGATTTCATTCCGTAGCTTGATTTGACATCCAAAACGTTTTGGCTTATAGTAATAAAGCAGTCTCACACCCTTCCATTACTTCACCTTTTGCTCCATTTTCTCTTGAACATCACTTTCAGGGTTGAGACCTCACTTTCAACCTAGCTTATACCAATCTAAAATCCAATAGACATTCTGCAGCCTGTGATCAGGCCGGCAGATCCAAATCGAATAGGAGGGCATTTTGAAAAAACGCCGAATCATTCTATGTATTTCATTACTCTTGGCACTTCTGGCTGCTACCGCCTGCCAGCCGAAAGCCGAAGAGGTTCCAGCTCCAGTGGAACCAACTGTTGCTGTCGAGGAACAACAGCCTGCTGCCGACGTGGAAGTTTCCCGGCCAAAAACCATTGTGGTAGCCATGGCAGCTGCACCGATCACGCTCGATCCCGCAGATCACCGTAATCGCGAATCAGAAACGGTTATCCGCAATATGTTCGATGGCCTCGTAACCCGCGATACGCGGTCCGGCGTTCATATGCAGCTGGCTGAATCCATGGATTGGACAGATGACACGACTCTGGATATCAAACTGCGCCAGGATGTGAAATTCCATGATGGCAGTCAGATGACAGCCGATGATGTTGTGTACACCTTTGAACGGGTAATTAAAGAAGATCAGATTGAATATCCGGAAGTGCATTCATCCCCCCGAAAGGGACTGATCGCGCCTCTGGAATCCATTGAAAAAACCGGGGATTACACCGTTGTTATGCATTTCAGTTCACCATATCCACCGGCGTTTCAGATGCTGGTCCATCAACAGATTGTCCCGAAAGCCTATCTTGAAGAGGTGGGAACCAAAGGATTTGTTGAACATCCGATTGGAACAGGTCCCTTCAAATTTGTTTCAGCGAGTGACGGTCTGGATGAGATCGTGATGGTGAAATTCGATGATTATTATGGCGGCTCCCCCGACCTGGCACCGGTAGCTGCAGCCTGTGTTGATCAGGTCATTTTCAGAGTCATCCCGGAAGCCTCCACCCGGGTTGCCGCCTTGCTGGCGAAAGAAGTTCAAATCATAGAAACCGTTCCCAGCGATCTTGTCGGCCGGCTCAATGAAGACAACAGTGTGGCTGTAAAAACCGCTCCGGGAACACAGCCCAAATGGATCGAGTTGAACGTCAACCAACCACCGTTTGATGATGTCAGAGTCCGGCAGGCATTGAACTACGCCCTGGACAAGAATCTGATCATCCAGGAAATTTATAATGGTCGGGCGATTGCATTACCGGGTCCGCTCTCCCCATATAACAATTTCGTGAACAAAGATCTTCAACCCTATCCATATGATCTGGAAAAAGCACAGCAATTGTTGGAGGATGCCGGTTGGATGGACACGAATGATGACGGTATTGTGGACAAGGATGGACAACCGCTCTCCTTCACGATTGATACGCTGGAAGAACACAGAAATCTGGCAGAAGCTGTTGCCAACCTGTTCCAGGAAGCCGGGATCGATGCCAGTGTACGCTTCTGGGAATTCAGCGTTGTGAAACCCATGCTCATCGCCAGCGAACGCCAGGCATACCTGGATGACTGGGGCGATTCTGCGTTTGATCCCGTGGGCCATTTCGAAGCCAAATGGCACGGTTATGTTGAAGGACAGAGTTATGGACGCGGAAACTTTTCGGGCTATAACAATGAAAGGGTCAACGAACTCGTCAAATTGGGAGAGAAGACCGTTGACACAGCCGAGCGTCAGACAATCTATGATGAAGCACAGCAATTGGTCTATGATGAAGCCCCTGCTGTTTTCCTCATTCTTCCGGAAGAAATTCAGGCTTCATCGATGAATATTTTAAACTGGGAACCGGCGTCGGATGGCCGGCTGAATATGCACGACGTCTGCCTGAATCCATAAGTCATGCATATGCGAATACGGGAATAACCACCGAAGATATGCAGGGTGTTTTCTGGCTGAGAACACCCTGCAAATAATCTGGAAAGAAAACCATCTGGAATAATCATCTATGCGTTTAATGAAAGTCATCGAACGAATCCTTATCATGATCCCTATTGTCATTGGCGTGGCTGTGATCGTTTTTTTGTTCATGCGATTAATGCCGGGCGACCCTGTGGATATCATGATGGGACAGGGGGGAGCTGTTTCCGAAGGTGAAATGGAACAACTTCGGGAAGAATTCAATCTGGACAAACCCCTGTATGTTCAACTGGGTCTCTTCCTGGAAAATCTGGTAAAAGGTGATCTGGGGAACTCTTATGTTCAGAAAAAACCGGTTATCGAGATCATCGGAAAGCGGCTGCCGGCCACATTCGAGCTGGCGTTGGGTGGTTTGATCGTCAGTTTGTTGATTTCCTTCCCGGTTGGCATTATTTGCGCGGTAAAAAAGAACACCTGGATAGACCGTTTGTCGATGAGTGGGGCGTTCCTTGGGATTTCAATGCCGGGTTTCTGGCTTGGTATTGTGCTCCTTCTATTGTTCTCTGTAAAAATGCAATGGCTTCCCGTTCAGGGGCGTATCGCCCATTCAATATCCCTTCAAGAGATCACCGGCATGTATGTCCTTGACAGTCTGCTGACCGGGAACCGCGAGGCTTTTCTCAGCAGCCTGCGGCATTTGATCCTCCCATCGATAACACTGGGGGCACCCATGGCAGCTGTCGTTGCCCGGGTCCTCCGGTCGAGTATGCTGGAGACATTGCAGGCAGATTACGCCACCCTTGCCAGGGCAAAAGGGGCGTCTGAGAACCTGGTTGTTCTAAAACATGCCCTACGGAATGCACTGATACCCACGATTACGGTGGTTGGATTGCAGATTGGTGTGCTGTTGGGCGGAAATATGATCATCGAAACTGTATTTGGCTGGCCGGGACTTGGACGCACTGTGGTATCGGCCATCTTTGATCGTGATTTCCCCCTGGTCCAGGGAGCGGTGATGATCTATGCCTTCATCTATGTGGTAACCAACTTGATCGTGGATATTCTCTACACCTACCTTGATCCGAAAATCCATTTATAAAGGAGAATGTTATTGGGTTCCGCTCAAATAAATCTATCGGATAATACCGGTCTATTCTATGGATTGCGAATTCGGATGGGGCTCTGGTACCGGAACCTGTCTGAATTGTTTTCCGAATTAAAAAAACATCCGCTGGCGATGCTGGGTGAAATAGTGCTATTGACCTATGTTGTCCTGGCTCTGGCGGCGCCATTCATTACTGATATTGATCCCAATCGGGGTAATTTGCGAAACCGCCTGATTCCGCCTGTCTGGGAGGAAGGGGGCAGCTGGCAGAATCCCTTTGGCACCGATGCCCAGGGGCGGGATCTGGTCATCCGGATCCTGTTTGGAAGCCGGATATCGCTTGCCATAGGTTTTATTTCCGTTGGGGTTTCCGCCTTAATCGGTACGATCCTGGGATCCCTTTGCGGTTATTTCAGGGGTTGGTTTGACAATCTGATCTCGCGATTTGCGGATCTCCTGCTGGCATTTCCGTATTTAATATTTGCCATTGGCATGATGGCTTTCCTGGGTCCCGGGTTTGTCAATTTAATCGTGGCGCTTACATTCAAAAGTTGGGTTGAATTCTTCCGGTTGGTGCGGGGCGCCATGATGGCAGAAAAGAATCAGGAATATGTGGAAGCTGCCAAATCAAGTGGACAGGGATCACTGGCAATTATTGCCCGGGAGATATTCCCGAATATCTTCCATTCTGTTTTTGTTCTGGCAACCCTGCGCATGGGATTCCTGATTATCATGGAAGCAAGCCTGAGTTTTCTGGGGCTGGGATTACCCGCAAAAATTCCTGCCTGGGGATCCATGGTGGCAGCCGGTCGTGATCATTTGCTGGTTGCCTGGTGGATCTCAACGCTCCCCGGTATGGCAATACTAATCCTCGTTCTGGCCATTAACCTCCTGGGAGAGGGTCTGCGGGATATTTTAGACCCCAAAATGAAGGTGGAATAATGAAATCACCGCTGCTTCAAGTTCGAAACCTGACTACCGTTTACCCGACCGGCAGGGGGCATGTGCGGGCGGTAAATTCCATCAGCATGATCATGGAGGAAGGAAAAATCCTCGGTCTGGTTGGAGAATCCGGTTGTGGAAAGAGCACGGTATTGCTTTCCATATTGAATCTAATCCGCCCGCCCGGCGAAGTGGTCGAAGGGGAAATACTGTTCAGAGGCCGGGATATGCGTGAAATGAACAACCAGGAATTGAGGGCGATCAGGGGGAAGGAAATAGCCATGATATTTCAGGATCCGCTATCGACCCTGAACCCGGTATTTCCTGTTGGTGAACAGATCCGCGAAACCCTCCGTTTACACCACATCATGGAAGGCAGCCATCTTCCATGGCCGCTTGACAGAAACGCCTCAAAGAAGGAACGTGAACGGGTACTTCAGGTTATGTCAGAGGTAGGTATCCCATCGCCGGATCATCGTTACGCGTCCTATCCCCACCAGTTTTCGGGTGGTATGCAGCAACGGGCGTTAATCGCCATCGCGTTATCCTGCAATCCGACATTACTGCTGGCCGATGAACCAACAACTGCCCTTGATGTCACCATCCAGGCCCAGATTCTTGACCTAATGAAACAGATAAACAAAACGCACAATACGGCGATCATCCTGGTAACACATGACCTGGGCGTGGCGGCAGAATTCTGCGATTCGATTGCCGTGATGTATGCAGGACGCATTGTCGAACGGGGAAGTGTCGATCAGGTTATTGACAATCCCCGGCATCCCTATACCCGGGGACTCCTGGAATGCCGTCCACGAATCACAATTCCCAAGGAAAAGGTAGCCCCCATCCCGGGAAAGGTCCCGGATCTGGCAAACCTGCCGGATGGTTGCTCCTTTGCTCCACGCTGCCCGCATGCCAGAGATATCTGCCTTGAGGGACCAATCCCGCAAATCGAAGTGGAAGCCGGCCATTTAAGCCGCTGTCTGACCCATTACCAATTTAAGAGAGAGATTGACTGGACATGGGCTGACAGGATAGAGATTGAAGCACATGCATAGAATGTCAGGAAAAATCGATGCAAGGAAATAGTAAATCAAAGAAAAACGTTCCAATCCTTGAAGCGCAGGGATTGGTCAAACATTTCTCCATACCCCGGAGTCCACTGGTTCGGTTAGTATCCAGAGAGCCGGCTCCCAAAGTGCATGCCGTCGATGGCGTTGATTTATCCATCTTCAGGGGTGAAACCATCGGGCTGGTAGGCGAAAGTGGAAGCGGAAAAACAACGCTGGGGCGAGTTCTGGCGCGGCTGTATGAACCGACAGCCGGCAAGGTTTTCTTTGAAGGTGTACCCTTGCAACAGGGTAAGGTCACTGTTTCCACAGACAGGGAAGGAAACGCGCAGGCTCCCGTTCAGGTTCCCTATTATCGGGTGATCCAGGTAATTTTCCAGAATCCGTATTCCTCCCTCAATCCACGCAAGACCGTACGCGAAATTCTCTCAACCTCCCTTGTTCACCGCGGGATAAAAACCATGCGCGAAAGGGAAAATGAGATATTCAATCTGCTGGATAGGGTGGGTCTCAGCGCCCGGCACGCCAATTCGTACCCTCATCAATTCTCCGGTGGTCAACGCCAACGGATCTCCATCGCGCGGGCGCTGGCCATGTACCCACGGATTGTGGTTGCCGATGAGCCGGTTTCGTCGCTGGATGTTTCCGTTCAAGCCCAGGTGATCAATCTGTTGCAGGAATTGCAGCAGAATTTCGGATTGACGTACCTGTTTATCGCACACGACCTGAGTGTGGTCTACTATATCAGTACCAGGGTTGCCGTGATGTATCTGGGAAAAATCGTGGAGACAGGTCCAACCAAGGAATTGTTCTACAACCCGCTGCATCCGTATACCCAGGCATTGCTGGCAGCCATACCACGTGTTAAAAAGGAATTCAGGACTGAAAGAATTTTACTAAAGGGAGATATCCCATCCCCTTTATATCCACCACGAGGCTGCCCGTTTCACACACGCTGTTTCGCGAAAGTGGGCGCCATCTGTGAAACCGAAATGCCGCCCACTTTCCAGGTGGAGGATCAACAGGTGGCATGTTGGAAATATTCCAGGCAAGATTGAATGAAAATGATCTGTTTTTGCTTTATGAGCAGGTTTCACGTAGATATCCTGGAGTATGATTGCCTTTTCATCCAATCCAATTGGGAACCCGAATGAACAGCTTTTTCAAGAAGCATCAATTTCGGGTGATGTCATTTTCGTAGTATGTAAATGCGGGTTGACGGAAATTTGGTTGAATCATTCGTTGAAATACCTTCTATAATTATCGCGAACCTTAAAGGCACATTAGTCACCGGAAAAAATGTGACCCTGGCTATGACTAAGGTGGGTGTCACCCGGTAAATATTTTATCTATACTTTTTCCCATGTGTGGTAAAAGCCGTGGTTAAATATACATATCCGGGATGCTTTTCCTCATCCATTAATTCATATCTTCGAGCCGGCAAGGATCGTTGGTGAAAACAGCAAGCGAGAAACTTAATTCGCGATACCAAATTCATTCAGGAGTCATTCCATGTCCGATTATGCCATTACCTGTTGCTCTACATTAGATCTACCCCTGGAATATATGCAAAAAAGAAACATCCCATATGTTTGTTTTCATTTCACAATGAATGGAAAGGAATATCCGGATGACCTTGGGCAATCCATATCCTTTGAACAGTTTTATGCGGAAATTGCCGCCGGAGCAATGCCAACTACATCACAGGTTAATGTGAACCAATTCCTCGCCTTTTTTGAACCCATATTGGCCAGCGGAAAAGACTTGCTGCACATTTCTCTATCCTCGGGTTTATCCGGTTCTTTTAATTCAGCGATTCTGGCACGTGAGCAACTGTTGCAAAAGTATCCTGATCGAAAAATCCATATAGTAGATTCATTGGGTGCATCATCAGGTTATGGACTGCTGGTTGATGCAGCTGTCAACATGAAAGAGACTGGTAAATCACTGGATGAGGTCCACGATTGGGTTGAGAAGAACAAGCTGCATATTCATCACTGGTTCTTTTCCACCGATCTTACCCATTACAAACGAGGGGGTAGAATTTCCGCCGCTTCAGCTGTTGTCGGCGGGTTGTTGAATATCTGCCCGCTGATGAATATGGACAACCTTGGCCGGTTGATCCCCCGCGAGAAGATCCGTGGCAAAAAACAGGTCATCCGCGCCATCGTTGAAAAAATGGAACAACATGCCCGGGACGGCCTGGATTACTCCGGGAAATGCTTCATCTCGAATTCCGCCTGCTATGATGACGCGCGCGCGGTTGCCGATATGATCGAAGAGAAATTCCCCCATCTGGACGGTAAAGTGATGATCAATAGCATTGGAACTGTCATTGGTTCACACACAGGTCCGGGGACGGTTGCGCTGTACTTCTTTGGCAATGAACGGACAAACTGAGGATCCATATTCTCGGTGGATTGCCATTTTCCGGATACTTTTCGTAATAAAAAGTATTTAATCTGCTTGAGTTTCTTCTGCCTGCGGCCAATCAAACGATAAGTACTTTGTATATCCGTGTTTTTCCACCCCGTACACCCGCCCGAATGATGGTTCGTTACACCCGGGTTCATCAATCACCCTTACCGTATTCTCATAAGCTCCGACCGGTACGAAGGTTTGCCGCCCATCCCGGCAAACCCAGGCTTCCAGCAGGTAGGCTTCCTGTTCTGAACTATCACCGGCTTTCAACACCAATGGAGACCAGCTTACAGTAACTTCATTTCCATTGCGCTCTGCTTTCGCAAAACTCAACCCGGCATAATACGGCGACCAGGGAAGTTTTACTTCCATGGGATCCACCGGTTGCACTTGATGGATATCTCCCTGAACGTCCATAAACTCCAGGTTCATCCAACAGGGATTGTTTCCACCAATAGCCTGAACTTCAATATATCCGGTATCCGGCATATAACCGATGATATCCAGACGATTTCCCAGTAGTAATCTATATTTGTATAAATAGGCCTTTGATGGACCGTAATAGCAATTTACATGTTCCTGGTTGACCGTTCCCCGCAGTACAACAAACGTTGGCTCCATAGTGGCCGTGACTGTGGGGGTGACTGTAGGGGTTTCTGTAGCTGTGGAAGTCGGAAAAGCCGTTTCCGTTGGTGATGGGGTTGGACTTGGTTTTAATGTTAAAGTCGATGTTGGTTTCGCTGTCACGGTGTTTGTGGCAGTAGGAACTTTAATCGTTGCACTCGAAGTGGGTTGCATCTGCAAGGGAGTGCACGCACCTAGAAACAACACCATCACAACCAGAAACCGTATCTGTCCACCGGAGGGCATAATCATGGAACCATTCTAGCATAACCCAACGCCTTAACAGTATGGTTACACTTTTATACCGGAACTTGCAGATTATTTATCGGGATTTAATTCACCCGGTATAGACAACCTTACTATAATTATGTTAATCTGTTTTTGTCTTTTCATCCATGAAGCCAAGGGGAGCAATCGATCAATACGAGAAGGGACGATCATGAAAAAATATCTACTTCCAATTCTGGTTCTTTGTTGTTTCATTTTTCCGGGAGTAACCGGTTTTTTACCGGCAGTCCAACCTGCTGACGGGGCACCGCAACCCTGGCTCACCAGCGAGGATGACTCAAACATCATGGCTGCCGGAAACCATCAAAATATAAATTCCGGTAAGTTATCAAAACCACCATCAGAGATCGTTCTTGGATATGAGGGAGACCCCAACTCCATGTCCGAGCTCCATAAACAAGATCTACAAAAGGCCTGCGAAGAATTGAAAATCCAGTGCGTTTACGGTGAAAGCATTTCGCAACTGGTGGATCAAAACGTTGATGCGATCATTTCATTTTCAAATCGCTGGCATGTCTTGGGAGCATTTCCCGAGATCCGATCTGCAGCGGAAAATGGGATCCCGGTAATTGTTCTGGATGCAGAGTCGAGTGTTCAGGGTGCTTACAATTTATCCATTGAATCAGCCGCGACACGCGGTGGCTTGAAATGGATGTTGGAGCGAATGGGTGGAAAAGGGGAATTTGTTTATTTCAACGTTGGAACAAGCAATTTTCACCAAGCCATCATCGACGAGGTTTTAAAAGATTATCCGGACATCACTGCCACCTCCATGCCGGCAGATTATGAAGGTAACAGGATAAGTGAAGAGAAAATTTCGGATTTAGTAACATTGAAACCAAATCTGGGAGCCATCTGGGCAAATGAATTCCTTCAGGATGTTTTCTGGGGAATACATAATAGCAAAATTGAGCCTATCCCTTCCATGATATGCGTCCCCCGGAAGGATGCCTGGCAATTCTGGAAAAAATGGATCGATGAAGGTACTGGCATGCAATGTTATTCCACAGTGAAGCCGGGTGGAACAGCCTACGAGGGTGTATATGTGGCATATTATCTTTTGACCGGTGAAGAGATAGATCCATCAGCATTGGGCGGCGATTTCCAAAACACCTTTGTTTATGATTTCCCGGTAATTACAAATGACAATCTTGACGAATGGCTGGAAAAAACAGATCAATTCCGGATAGGCGATGGGGATACACTGGAACTACCCCCGATGACCCCGGAAGAGATCAAAGAAAAATGGTTTTTTGACTGATGAAAATTCAGAAATAAAACTGGCAACAGATGGATGGAGAAAAACCATCCATCTGTTACTTTTCCATCGCGCTTGTTTGCAGATTGGTCCGCCCGTGTCTATCCAGTCACGCAATTTATTTAGTTTCTGTCACTTTATGAATAATCCGCGGTTGGTCAGGGTTATATCCCTTCACGCAGGTGAGATGATAGGCAAAAAGCTGGCCAGGGATGATCGTCACCAGTGGACTCAGCCATTCAGGGATATCGGCGGGCAATTTTATAGGCGTGACAGCCAGGTCTAATGCCTCTTTTTTATCGGAAATGACCGTCAATTCCCCGTTGAGATCAGTTTTGATCTGTGTCAATGTTTCCATCATCGAATTGAAAACTTTTCCTCCAACTGCCACAGACATGACAGGAAATCCACCATGGACTATGGCAATTGGACCGTGCATAAAATCTGCTGAAGAGTACGGTTCGGCACTGATATAGGTCATTTCTTTAAGTTTCAATGCCCATTCATACGCCGTCGAGTAATTGAAACCCCGTCCCAGAACAACACATTGCTCCATAAAGCGGTATCGCTGCGCCGATGCCTGCAGGAAATCGTTATGACCGAGGACTTCGCTCACCCAATCCGGAATTCTTTCGAGCTGTTCCCGCGTAGATGATTCACTGCCAAGTGCGGCGGAAAGCATGGCCAGCACCATGAGTTCAGCCGTATACGTCTTCGTTGCGGCAACTCCAATTTCTGGTCCGGTCATTAATGGGAGAACCAGATCCGATTGCTTTGCGAGGGGTGAATCCGGGTCATTTGTGATCGCCAGTGTCAGGCATTGCTGCCGCCGGCTTTCAGCGATGACACTCACAATATCGGGCGATTGGCCGGATTGGGAAATCCCGATGACCAGCGCATTCTTCAGGTCAGGCGGAGTCTGATAAAACGTGAAGAGTGAAGGAGTTGCCAGGGCTACCGGCAATCCATTAATGCCTCCCAGCAGGTAATTGGCATAACGCCCTGCATTGTCCGAGGTTCCCCTTGCTGCCAGGAATACAAAGTGAATATCCCTCTTCCTGATCTCCTCCGCCACTTTCTTAACATCATTCTGCTGGTTATCGAGCAAACGCCGCAGGCAATCCGGTTGTTCGAAAATTTCCGAGTACGTACCCATATTGTGGCGCCCTTTCCATTTGAAATCGCTATTTGAACAACTATTGACAAATCATGCGGTATTCTGTAAGATGTAACCGGTTACATTGCCATTATATCACCAAATGCCCATGAAAATACAAAACTCAGCCACCATCCGTGATGTTGCCCGCCAGGCGGGTGTTTCTGTTGCCACCATCAGCCGATACCTGAATGATACAGCGCCCATCGCTCCCGAAACCGCTGCACGCGTTAAACAAGCCATGGAAGAACTGAATTTCACACCGCATCCCATTGCGCGAAATCTGGCTACCCGCCGGACCAATACCATCGGGTTGCTCATGCCAGATATCGGCCGCAGTTTTTATACCCCCATGCTGCGCGGTATTGAAGCTTCTGCCTGTAAAGCGGGGTATGATCTGCTTATTCATTCCACCGGCGTTTTGGATTCACCTCTCCCGCGCCGCCGTGCCCTGACCGAGCATAATACGGACGGGTTACTGGTTTTTGTCGATGCACTGGATGCCAGTGAATTGGCTCGCCTGAATGCTATACATTTTCCGATCGTTCTCATGCACCAGGCGCCACCGGATGGAATGGACATACCCACGGTAACCATCGAAAACCAATCTGGAACCTGCCGGGTGGTTGAACATCTCATCACGGAGCATAATCGAAAGCGTATCGTTTTTTTACGCGGACCGGATGGCAATGAAGATTCGCGGTCACGGGAAGAGGGTTACCGATTGGCATTACATCACCATCAAGTTCCCTTCACCCCGGAGTTGATTTCGCAGGGTGGTTTCGATACCGGTAGATCTTTTGAAGCCATGAAACAGCTTTTGGAAAGAAAGATTTCCTTTGACGCTGTTTTTACCGGTGATGATGACAGCGCTGTTGGCGTGATGGACGCTTTAAAACAGGCTGGTATTAACGTTCCGGGGGATGTTTCTGTGGCGGGATTTGATGATTCGATTTTTGCCCGTCTGATCACACCCTCCCTGACCACAGTCCGGTCACCCATCGAACAGGTCGGCCATGTGGCAGTGGAACAATTACTTCGGTTGATTCAGGGAGAATCCGCACAATCTCGTACGGTTTTGCCGGTTGAGGTGGTTCTACGAGAATCGTGCGGCTGTCAGGTGTGAATTAGTCAATGAAAAGTTCAGGTTAACACAATGAAAGTAACGGTAATTGGTGGCGGATCAACCTACACACCGGAATTGGTTAATGGTTTTCTGGCCCGCCTTGAATCATTCCCTGTACGTGAATTATGGTTGATGGACATTGATCCCTCACGGCTCGAAATCGTGGGTGGATTTACCCGCCGCATGGCGGCAAAAACAGGTAATCCCTTCAATGTCATCCTCACTACCGACCAGCGCGAAGCTGTTAAGGATGCTTCCTATGTTTCAACTCAGCTGCGGGTCGGTCAGATGGCTGCCCGCCGGGAAGATGAGTACCTGGGCAAACGCCATGGACTTATCGGGCAGGAGACAACTGGGATTGGCGGGATGTCCAAAGCTTTACGAACCATCCCGGTAATTCTGAAGATTGCCGCTGATATGCGGGAACTGGCTCCTGACGCCCTGCTCATTAATTTCACAAATCCAGCCGGCTTGATTACCCAGGCACTCAGCATGTTTGCCCCGGAAATCCAGGCTGTGGGTGTATGCAATGTTCCCTTCACGGCAAAAATGGAGATGACCGGACGCCTCGAAAAGGTACTCGGAAAGAAGATCGATCCTTCCACCTGTGAACTGAATACACTGGGGCTTAATCACCTCTCCTGGCACCGGGGTTTCAAAATTAAAGGTGAAGAAATGTGGCCGGTTATTTTGAATGATTATCTGGCTGAACTGCGAACCACTGCTGAGCCGGAGTATCCGCCGGAATTGATCGAAACTCTTCAGATGATCCCCAATTACTACCTGCAATTCTATTACAACACTCAGCACAAACTGGCGCTGCAGCAGGATTGGCCGCCATCACGTGGTGAAGAGGTACAGAAGATCGAAAGAGATTTATTGCGCGAATACGCGAATCCGGAATTAAACGAACCGCCGGAAAATCTGATGAAACGCGGTGGAGCGTATTATTCCACTGTGGCCACCCAATTGATGAACGCCCATTACAACGACCTGGGCGAAATTCACATCGTCAACACCCTAAATGGGGGAGCTGTCAGGGGGTGGCCGGGTGACTGGGTGTTGGAAATGCCCGCCAGAGTCGACCGAAAGGGTATCCATCCAATATCCGTTGATCCCCTGCCACCTGTCTGCTCCGGTTTAATTGCACAGGTTAAATCCTATGAGATGCTAACCGCTCGTGCTGCAATGAGCGGCGACCGGGATCTTTTATATCAGGCTTTGCTGTCCCATCCGCTCGGACCGGAAACCAACCAGATTAACAGCGTGATGGATGACCTGCTGAATACTCACCGGGCATACCTTCCCCTTTTTTTTGAATCAACTGGCATAGAGGTTGTATGAGCGGATTTTTCCTGGGTGCCGATCTCGGCGGCACAAAAACGCACATCATGATCACAGATGAGACCGGGAAAGTCATCGGATTTGGAGAGGGCGGTCCGGGAAACCATGAAATGGTGGGGGTTGACGGGATGCGTGAAAGCCTTGTTGAAGCCGCGCAGGAAGCATTCAATACCGCGGGGATCACACCTGAAAGCATTCGGGGATCGGGCTTTGGAGTCGCAGGTTTTGACTGGCCGAACCAGAAGAAACCGGTGATGGATGTTATCGATACGCTGGGGTTAAGTGGGAACCATGAATTGGTCAACGATGCTGTACTGGGCATTGTTGCCGGTTCGCCACGCCGCTGGGGAATTGCCGTGGTTTCAGGTACGGGGTGTAATTGCTGGGGATGGAATGAGTCACGCGATCGTTTAGGCCGGGTAACCGGCGGTGGCGTTGAGTTCGGTGAAAATGCCGGCGCAAGCGAATTGCTTTTTAGAACCACTTCTGTGCTGGCCAAAGCCTGGACAACGGCCGGGAATCCCACCGCCCTGACGGAAGTGTTTTGCCGACGGTTTGGGGTGACAACTGCGGAAGATCTGTTGCAGGGTTTATTGTCCAGGGAATTAAAGATGAGTCCGGCTGATGCACCCCTGGTATTTGAAACGGCAAAAATGGGCGATGCGGTTGCCGTGGATCTTGTCCGTTGGGCCGGTCATGAACTTGGAGAGATGGCCAACGCGGTCATCCATCAGCTTGATTTTGAGCGCATGGATTTCGACCTGATCCAGATCGGAAGTATGTTCGACGGAAGTCCCCTGCTTATAGACGAAATGAAGAAAGTGATCCTTCAAAAAGCTCCAAAAGCCAATTTGATCCGATTAAAAGAACACCCTGTTCTGGGAGCCGTATTACTTGCAATGGAATCAGCCCGTCATCCGTTTACTCCAGCCATAAGAAAAAAGCTGTCCGATACCATACCCATCCGTCAACCAACCCGTTGAAAACAACCTGTAAAATAATACGGATCTATTTCACCCTTTTTGCGTTCCAGCGGCTGTACCACCGTCCCAGATTCAGGTAGAAGATATAAATGGCTGAGAGAAATCCGGCAGAAGCCACCATCATACCCACACTTACCAGAGCCTGGATCTGGAACATCCGCCAGTTTCCCGGTGGTAAGAATGAGAAGCTGGCTGGGTCCAGCAGCGGACTGAGGTTGATCAATACTGACACAACGGTGATATACAGCGGTAGTACGATGAGGAAACCACAACCGATACATAACACTATCAGTCGGGGTCCCTGTGATCGAGCAATCGTTCCGAAAAGACTGGCCTCGATCTGAAGGTGCTTCTCCGGCGGTGCTTTGAATGATGCCCGTCGCGGCAAAATCAGGGTTATCAGAGTTAGCACTGAGATCAGGCTCATGGTACTGACAGCCAGCATACCAATCAGAATCACAGGATTGGAAAACACATCCCGCCGTGGAATAAGGAGCAAAACAGCCAGTACCGGCGCTGTCGCGATACCCACAAAGGCGCCCATCTTCACTTCATCAATTCCACACCGGTGATTTGCCGCACGAGCTTCAAATGGGACGACCAGCGTCAGGGCAAAGTGGGAAACCACTACAAGTAAAAGTGAGAGAATAACCGGCAGATCCATTTCTGTGACCGTCCGCAAGACAGGGCCATTAACACTGGATGCAAGCCGGGGAAATATCACCGCAGATATGACCGCGGCAACCATGGAAGCTGGTACTGCCGTGATGGAAGCGTTTAACGCCATCTGTGGTTCTTCCAGGTCAAACACATCCTTCTGTCTTGGACCTTTGGGGGTGGATATATATCCACCCAGGGCACCGGCAGCACCTCCGCCAAGAAACAGGAATAAATACAGCATCATGGTCCGTCCGGTAATTAACCTGATTTTCGCAGCCTGCATTTGCCAGACTGACCCTGTCAATGGGCCGGTATCGATCAATTCGCCAGCCGCGGCCGCCCCCCACAGGCAGAACAGAATGGTTCCCGCAAGTGTCCCGGTCATAGCTCCCAGAGCAACCCGCCTGCCTTTCTCGACAGATCCAGCCCATCGGGCGCCCCAGATTCCACCCGTTGTGATGACAAGAAAAACGGATATCAATACTATCCAGATGTAATACGAACCAGTTACCTGACCGGCTTTAATGGCCATCCGCCAGGCTGAGTAGAGAGGGTAGATCATTATGGTCAATGCCATGCCGGTTATCAGACCGGCCGTTCCGGCTCGTGTTGTCATGGTAATTATTGTACGCCTACATCACGTACAGAGGCAAATAAACAGGCTATGGTGTTTTTAGTATTGATAATGGATATCCAATGGTAACTACTTGTTCCATATACGGACTGAAAGCGAGCTTTAAACTCGCTTTCAGTCGCAACACAGAGAAACTTGGATGAGAAAAGGGTAATTTACTTACCCCTGCCTACACATCACTTTGGATGGCACATTCCACTGCCGGGGCAGCCGGAACAACCAGAACCACATGAACCTTTGCTATTTCGCGAATCCCGTATGATCTTCACTAAGCTCAAACTAAAAACAATGAGTACGATCAAGGAGCCAATAACAGTAGCCAGGTTTTCAACCAGATAGTCAACCATAATTTCACCTCAGCTCAATCAGTGGAAACCAAACCCGCAACCGGTTTGAATTTCATCGACTCTTCCCCTGGGGCTTTACGGAATAACAGGTACAACACCACAATAAGTCCGACAACAGCAATGGCACTACCAATTCCGAATGACCTGCCAGTGAACAACAGGCCTATCTGATAAACAAGGAAGGCCATCACATAGGCAAAACCGGTCATGTATCCAATGGCGATCCATGTCCATTTCGCATTGTTCATCTCGCGTTTGATGGCACCCATGGCAGCGAAACAGGGAGCACAAAGCAGATTGAAGATCATAAAACTGAAGGCAGATAGCTGTGAGTAATCGGCTGCCAGGTTGGTCCAGATCTCCGCCCCGTCTTCCGCCACCTCGGCAAATCCATACAATACACCAAATGTACCAACCACATTTTCTTTCGCAATCAAGCCGGTGAATGTTGCCACCGCAGCTTTCCAACTTCCAAAACCAAGAGGAGCAAACAATGGAGCAATCACTGAGCCAACACCAGCCAGTAAGCTGGTATTGTTATCTTCCACCATGGTTAATGTACCTGCAACCATACCGAAAGCCTGCAGGAACCACAGGACAACAGATGAAACAAGAATAACCGTACCAGCCCGCTCAATAAAACTCCAGCCACGTTCCCAGGTCGAGCGTAGCACATTGTTGACCGATGGAACATGGTAAGCAGGAAGTTCCATTACGAACGGGGCTGGCTCACCGGTAAACATTCGGGTCTTTTTTAAGATAATACCTGAAATAATGACTGCGGCAATTCCAATAAAATAAGCCGAGGTCGCGACAAGTCCACTTCCACCGAACAGTGCTCCGGCGAACAGGGCAATGATCGGCATTTTTGCCCCACAGGGAACAAAGCATGTGGTCATAATGGTCATTTTACGATCGCGTTCGTTTTCAATCGTCCGACAAGCCATAACACCTGGAACACCACAACCGGATGAAATCAACATGGGAATGAAGCTCTTCCCTGAAAGCCCAAAACGGCGGAAAATGCGGTCCATGATGAATGCGACACGTGCCATGTAACCAATATCTTCCAGTATGGAGAGCATTAGAAACAGGATGACCATTTGCGGCACAAAACCGAGAACTGCGCCAACGCCTCCCACAATTCCATCAACCACCAATCCGGTCAACCAATCCGCCGCTCCCACACTTTCCATGAAGGCACCCAGGTTACCGCAGATCGTTTCACCGAACAGGGTGTCATTTGTCCATCCGGTAACAAGGTCTCCGATTGTGCTGATTGAAATGTAATAAATGGCATACATCACAAGGGCAAAGATCGGCAGCGCCAGGATACGGTCGGTTATAATCCTGTCGATCTTATCGGAAGCTGATAAATTGCCTGCCGGCTTATTCTTTTTGACAGATGTTTTAACCAGGGATGTAATATAGGTATATCTCTGATTGATGATAATACTTTCTGCATCATCATCCATTTCTTTCTCACAATCGGCAATATGTTCTTCCAGATGAGCCAGTAAAGTCATATCCAGTTTTAAAAGCGCAGAGACTTTTTTGTCGCGCTCGAAGAGTTTGATGGCATACCAGCGCAAACTTTGTTTTTCAACCAGGTTACAGATCGATTCTTCAATATGTGCCAGAGCATGTTCAACACTTCCTGTAAATACATGCGGAAGCCCGACTTCTTTCCTGGATTTTGCCAGCGAGATCGCCCTTTCAGCAACAGCAATAACCCCTTCTCCCTTCAGGGCGCTGATCTCCATGACCTCACAACCCAGCGTTTCCCCGATTTTCTTCAGGTCCAGCACATCGCCATTTTTCCGCACCAGATCAATCATATTGACTGCAATGACTACTGGAATTCCCAGTTCGATCAACTGTGTGGTAAGGTAGAGGTTGCGTTCAATATTGGTCCCATCAATAATATTGATAATGGCATCCGGTTTTTCATTGACAAGATAATTACGTGCCAGGACCTCTTCCAGGGTATAAGGTGAAAGCGAATAAATTCCGGGCAAATCTTGAATGATTACATCCCGGTGTTTCTTTAATTTTCCTTCTTTCTTTTCAACCGTGACTCCCGGCCAATTCCCAACGTATTGCGCGCTTCCCGTAAGGGAATTGAACAGGGTTGTCTTTCCGCTATTCGGGTTGCCCGCCAGGGCAATTTTTAGCTCCATTACTGATTTCCTTCCCGGTTAGATTTACTAACACCTGAATTATTAATCATCCACTTCAATCATCTCAGCGTCACTTTTACGTACGCTGAGCTCATAACCACGAAGGTTCAGTTCCATGGGATCTCCCAAAGGAGCCATTTTTCGCACTAGAATTTCTGTACCCCTGGTAATGCCCATGTCCATTATGCGCCGTTTTACAGGCCCTTCTCCGTGGAGTTTTTTGACTGTTATAGTCTCTCCGACTTTTACATCTCTCAAGGTCTTCATTTGAGTTCTCCTGTGTTTAGATCAAGATTCGATTGGCCAGGCTTTTATCCAGTGCCACTCGCGAGTCCTTTACCATCAAAATCACATTGCCTGATATTTCATTTACCATGGTGATATCGGTATCAACAACAAATCCCATTTCAGCCAGGTGCTGCCGGATATCATCTCTGCCGGTAATCTTGCGTATTTTTCCGGTTTCTCCGGATTTCATCATGGATAAAGGGATCATTAAAAGCTCCTTGATTACATGTAGGCGAATTTTATTTGCTAATTTCTGTATTAGTTTATACTAATGTTTATATTTACACTAGTTTACTCAATACTTACCAACCTGTCAATCATCAATTCTCAAATCTCCTGAAATGGTGGTTATATTTTGATCTTTACAGAAACAAAATCCAATTAAAAAAATTCTCCATTCTATTGCAGAATGTGAATCCTGCCCCGGTTTCTTTTTTCTATGTTCAATATGTAAATTCGTGCCATTGCATAATTTTTGTTTTTTCCAAAAGGGGCTTGACTTAACCACAATATTGATCTATCATAATGAATGAATATTTTATTATTCATTCATTTGGAGTTATGTTCATGGACAAAAAAGAAGCGATCTATCTGTGCGGCAAAGAACTTTTCAGTTCAAAGGGTTTTAAAGACACGAATGTGGCTGAGATCACAAAAAAAGCCGGTATCGCTGCCGGGACGTTCTATTTGTACTATTCATCGAAAGAAAGCCTGTTTATGGAAATTTTCATGGACGAGAACTTGAAGATGAAAAGGATTATCCATGAACAGATCAATCCGGATGACGATCCCATGACCGTAATCATGCAGATCACCCAAATGAATCTGGAAGGTGTCGCCGCCAATCCTATCCTGCGTGAATGGTACAACAAAGATGTGTTTCAGAAGATCGAGCAGAAATTCAGGGAAACCAACCAGCAGGAAAGCTTCGATTTCATGTACGAAGATTATTACGAGACCATCAAAAAATGGCAGGCTGAAGGCAGGATGCGTTCAGATATTGATTGTGGGATGATCATGGCTTTATTTTCCGCCGTCATCAACGCTGACACCCATAAAGAGGAGATCGGTATTCAATACTTTCCGAAACTTTTGGAATATCTTTTTTCCTTTGTCGTAAACGGTCTGTCCAATCCCCCCGACAGTGCGAACGGAGCAGGAGAATAAAATGCTCATTCATCTTCCGGAAATCAGTACCTGGTCCCAATTTACACACCCGGCCATGGGCACGGTGATGTCGCACAAGTTGTTTGGCTCCCACACGGACGAATGCCAGACAGCCGTCGTGGAAGAAACAGACCATCTTGAAATTTTACTTAGTTGTTTCCTTCCTGATAGCGACATCAGCCGGATAAACCGGTATTCCGGACAAGGAAAAGCAACCATCGCCCCCGAAACGCTGGAAATTCTGGTTGAAACCCTGAACTTTTCGCAGATCAGTTCCGGTTGTTATGATCCTACCATTGGTCCACTGGTCACATTATGGAAGGACAGCCGCATAACAGGCTGTCCGCCGGACCGGCAGGAAATTGGCCGGGTTTTGTGTCTGGTCAATCACAATGATCTGGTTCTTGATCCAATTACGGGTTCAGCTGCATTAAAAAGGAAAGGCCAATCCATCGACCTGGGCGGGATAGGAAAAGGGTATGCCGCCGACCGGATACTCGAGATATTTCGCGAATACGGGATTTCATCTGCGTATTCAAACCTCGGTGGTAACGTGATCACGCTGGGATCCAAACCGGATGGCTCAGCCTGGCGTATCGGCATCCAGCATCCCCGTCAGCCGGATCAACTGATCGGCTCGGTCGGAGTAGTGGACCGAACTGTGGTTACATCCGGCGATTATCAACGTTTCTTTACTGACAATCAGGGCAAACGCCATCACCATATACTCAATCCTTCCACAGGGTATCCGGCTGAGTCGGGTCTTTCGAGTGTGACTGTGATCTCCAACTGTTCCGTCACCGCGGATGCCTTGTCCACCATTTTATTTATTGCCGGTCTTGAAAATGGGCTCTCGTTATTGCACAAATACCCCGGGAATGAAGCGGTATTTGTCACAGAAAATCTTCAGGTGTACGTTACTTCGGGGTTGGAGGGCAGCTTCCTCCCAGCACCCGGGATTAAATATTCTGTATTCAAAAAAATGGATGGAAGAAATGAAAAAAAGGAGAAATAAAATGTTTGGTTGGATCGTTGCGTTGGTCATCGTTGCCGGATTGGCAATAGTCGGTTGGGTAAACTGGTCCAAATTGGAACGGGAACATCAAGAGGCGCGCAGCCTGCCTCTGGATCGGGTGGATTTTAATAACCTGAAAGACGGGGTTTACCATGGGCATTATGAAGGCGGGATGTACAGATGGCGCCGCAATGATTGTGAGGTGACTGTTGCTTCCGGCAAGGTGGCGGATATAAAGATGGTCACCAGCAACGATCCGGGTATGGAGAACATGGACCCCAAAATGCTGTATGAGCGTGTCATCAAGGAACAATCACTCCAGGTGGATACCATCAGCGGAGCGACCCTGACATCAAAGGCCTACCTGCAGGCGGTAGAAAACGCCCTGGTACCGGCAGTAAATAATTAGGCTTAAGCTTTTCGTCAAAAAGAAAACATCAGACCGGCTGTTGAAATTATCAGCAGAAATAACCGGCAATAAGAAAGAAAAAATGAATAACAAAAATCTCTTGCTTTTTGTCATCGCAGCTTTCGTTGTGTTGGCCCAGGCTTTCACGCCTGTTTCGATGAGCCTGAATAACCAGCTCCGTGGATTGGATTCGAATTTAAATGCCTCGATTTTTGATGAGATCGATTCCCGGTTCCAGGAAAAATTGAACGAGTTGAACATTCCAGGCGCCTCGCTGGCCATCATCGATGGGGACCGGATCGTCCATACAAAGGGGTTTGGTTCAACCGGTCATGGCAATGATGTACCCACCCCGCAAACTCCCTTCTTCATCGGATCCATGACCAAATCCTTCACCGCTCTGGCTGTGATGCAGCTGGTGGAGGAAGGCCGCATCGAACTGGATGCGCCTGTCCAACAATATCTGCCCTGGTTCACCCTGGCAGATCCACAGGCAGCCTCCAGGATCACCATCCGGCATCTGCTTAATCAGACCAGCGGTTTTTCACAGTTGCCGGGTATGATCGGCCTGGCAAATTTTGACAATTCCCCGGATGCCGTTGAAGCACAGGCCAAAACCCTTGCAACACTGGAGCCGGCCCGCCCTGCGGGAGAGGAGTTTGAATACAGCAATGTGAATTTCAATCTGCTGGGATTGGTCATTGAAAAAACCAGTGGCACTAGCTATGCGCAATATATCCAAAACCACATCTATGAACCCCTGGACATGCAACACAGCTATTCCAATAAATCAGACGCCCGCAGGGATGGGTTATCCATAGGCCATGAAATGTGGTTCGGATTTCCTGTTGCGGTCCCAGATATCTCTGTGCCTGAAGGCTCTCTTCCTTCCGGACAGTTAATCTCAAGCACCGAGGATATTAGTCATTACATCATTGCCCAGTTGAACGATGGGAAATATGGCGGCAGGCAAATCATTTCTGCCGAAGGCATGCAGGAGATGCACCGCCCGGCTGCCGACATCAGCCCCAGCGGTCTTGGCACGGGTGATTACGGTATGGGTTGGTTCATCAAGAGCATTGGCAATACCAGGCTGGTATTCCATCACGGCGAAGTACCCGATTTCTTCTCATATATGGGTTTACTTCCTGACCAGAAACGGGGTGTGATCATCCTGTTCAATACGAACCAGCAGGTTTACAACTTCGCCATGTTGGACCTGGGCGAATCCGTTGCCAGGCAACTGGCCGGAGAAACCGTGCAATCCGACAGTTGGTGGATCATGCCCTGGGCATTACGGGCATTGCTCCTGTTGCCTGTCTTCCAGCTTTTAATAATTTGCTTTTTGTATAAGAAGATGTCACACTGGAAAATTGATCCGTCTTCACGCCCTGGAAAAGTGCGATTGTGGTTGATGCATGTGATCATCCCGGCCGTATTTGATTTGTTGATAATCGGGGCAGCGGCAGCCATTTTGTTTAGCGGTCTGTTTGGCTTCATTATGTTGTTCATGGGTGATATTACATCCATCGTATTGCTCTGCGGGTTGATCGCTCTTGTCTGGCTGGTCATGCGGATTTGGTTGGTCAGCCGGTTGCCAAATAGCAATCCGGTATAGATTTTCTGAAAAAAAACAAACGCCATTCCGGCTGGAATGGCGTTTTTCTATCCGGTAAAATGTTGGTCAGGGAAGGTCGGGTTCCATATTGCCATTCAGCGCATTGCATTCTGAATGGAACAAACGCAGCCATATACGTACCTCTAAAGGATTCTGTAACGTGAATTGTGCCCGCGTTTTATCCGGATCAGCCGTGACCTTGATGCCATAACCGCCGGCATCAATTACCGCGCCCATGGCTTCCTCATCCTTATCGTCATCACCGATATATATGATCAATGCGTCTTCCGGGGTCATTTCCTTCATTATCCGGCGAACAGCCAGTACTTTATTGGCCATCACCGGGGCGTATTCCAAAAACCGGTAGCCCTGGATTACCCGGAAATTCGGGTCTGTGATCTCTGTGGAAACCACCTTTAATGCAGCCGGGATAACCTGATCAGCATCCTCCTGCCCGGCTCGCAGGGCATGCAAGGCAAGTCCCCATCCCTTGTCTTCCAGGTGGAAACCGTTTTTACTCTGTATCAACAATTTCCATCGTGGAATTAACAGTTCCACCGTCGGCCGGAGTTTCTCAATGGGGAACGCGGACTGGAACGTACCATCCGGTAATTGCATTTCGATCCCGTACGTCCCACCCAGAAGTAGTCCATTAACCGGTAGTAATTCTTGTATATGTGACAGTCTCCGTCCGCTGACAATGGCCGGATGCACATTCGGTGAAGAAACCAGGTCTTTGAACAGCGTTATCAACTCTTCATCCGGTAAAACATCATCCGGCGACGGGGCAAAATCAGCCAGGGTTCCATCGTAGTCCAGAAAAAGGCGGATAAAATTTGCCCGTGCAGCCAGGCTTGCGAGTGAACTAAGGTCCATCGTTAATGGTCCGGAGATTCCTTTAATAAAGGAAGAATATCATGGTTGAAGATGGAGCTCCACGTGTAATTCTTTCTGGTCTTCACCCGGTTATGGTATTCCGGCTTGCTTTCAAGCCAGTTCAGTATGGCTTTCGCCAGATCGGTATGATCCATATCCGGTGTGATCACCAGAGCTTTCCCATCCATCAGTTCACTCAGAGATGGTACCCGCGTGGAAATAATGGGAAGCCCAAGCAGACCGGCTTCGACAAGAGGCATCCCAAAACCTTCCTTGTGCGACGGCAGGAACATCGCATCAGCCACCCGATACAGTTCAAACACCGTCTTGCGGTCAATAATACAACCCTCATCCGGCATGGTTCCATATTCATACACAAATTTCATTTCTTTTTCCACACCGAGATCCCGCCGCAACGCAAGCAGTGATTCGAAATAAGCCATACTGTCGGGATCATGGGGATCCGGCGGACCGGTCAATACAACTTTGGCAGCAAAATTCATCCCTTTCAATTCCGCGACCACCCGCATGGCCAGTTCAATGTTTTTGGCTTTTGTGATCCTGACAGGCATTAATAGAACAAGGTCGGAAGAAAAGAGGTCCATGCTCTCGATTAACCGTTTGGCTTCAGATGAAATGCCCAACATGACCTCGGGATCCACGCCATTGTATACAACCCGTACCCTGTCCGGCGGACACCCTGTGGTTTCGATCAACTCTTTGCGCCTTTGTTGTGAGATGGCTACATAGGTAATGCGGCGGTTATACGTCTTCAACAACTCCCACGGATTGGCGGAAAACACTTTATGACGCGAACTCGTACTGCTCCAGGTAAGGTCATGACACCAGGCAATACAGTGCCGTATCGAACCGGCATCTACCAGCCGTAACAATGCCGCGGAAAGCGGCAGGTTGAAATGCTTGGTAAGAACATTGTGAACGATCAGGTTGTCAAAATTTACCACAACCGGTTGCAGGCATTCCACTAACCGGGTACAAAGGCTGTCAAATGTATCGGGGACGGTACCCGAATTTAAAATTTCGGTTGCCGCTGCTATCTCAGGATTGAGTGAATCGATCTCATTTATCCGGATAAAATCGGCACCCCGGGGTAAAGCGGCAGCCTGTCCCCTTCCTGCGATAACTGTTACCGGTAATCCCGCAGACAGGAATTGTTCCGCGTGAGCCTGAATGACCATCTCAACCCCGCCAACGACCGGCGGTGCCGAATAATGAAGAATTGCGGTCTTCATAATCTATACTCCATCTGGATTATTTTTTGTTCGCAATAATACACACCGTTTGTTTGAGTGGACAGCATTTCAAAAGTATCAGCAACCTATTCTTTTGATCGCTTGAATCTGGCACTTGAACCAGGCATTGATATCATTTTCTTCAACCAGCCAGCGCAGCCGGTTGGCACGTACAGCCCTTTCTTCTTCTGTCATAGTCAAGGCCTGATGCATGGCTTCTGCGGTGGCATACACATCACACGGAGAAATAACCAGCGCGCCCGGCTCCAACTGCTGGCTTGCCCCGGTCAGGTCGGAAAGGACCAGCACGCCATTCTTCCGGTTCACAATGGGACCTTCCTTTGAAACCAGGTTCATGCCATCCGCGATGGAATTGACAAGCAGAACATCATATAGCTGTAGAGCGGCAATAGCCCGGGGATAGTTCTCACCCTGGATGACCCGTATCGGCTCCCATTCCCCGGTTCCGAACTGCGAATTCACCCATCCGGCTGCAGCCATGATCTCATCGTGATAATTATGGTATTCCTCGACATCCAGTCTTGATGGCACGAACATGGCCAGAAATTTTACTTTTTCGCGATGTTCCGGGTGAAGTTGCAGCATTTCCCCAAAGGCTTGAAATCCCCTGACGATATTCTTGCTCGGGTCTGTCCGGTCAACCCGAAGGATCAACTGTTCATCTTGAATGATCTCCTCGAGCTGGATTCTGAGCTGGTCAACCTCTTCCGTCTCTGACATCTCTTTTAGAGCTGCAACGTCAATGGAGATCGGGAAATCCTGTACATGGGTCGCATGGTTTCTGAACCATACCCGGTTATGCCTGAAATTCACGTTGGCTCTTGGCAGATGGGATTCAACGGTTTGCAGGTAATTCTTGCAATCCTTCTTTGTCTGGAATCCCAGCAGATCCACCGCCGAGAGTCCATCCAGTATCTCGGTCCGCATACCAGCCGGCAGCATCCGGATCTCTTCAGAACCCGGCCATGGAATATGGACAAAATGGGTCAGGGTGACGTTCTCTGACCGGCGGGTTCGATGCAGCAGGTTTCGCAGCATGCGCGGTACCAGGTACAGATGGTAATCCTGTAACATCACCAGTTTGCGGCCGGGGATGTCTTTAACGAGCCGGAATAATGCCCGGGCAAACATTCTGTTGGCTTCCTTATAGCCATTTTCCCAGGCATCCCAGGTTGCCCGCGTTATCGTCGGGCTGGTTATGAAATCCCACATGGAATGCTGCACGAACCAGATCAACGGGTTTGAAATCACATTGTAATAACCATCGTACACATCCTCTGGAATGGGGACATGATGCATATTGATCGTCCGGCCGTCTTCGGAAATCTGGATCACTGAATGCCGGGATTCACCCACCATATCATCCTGGTCAGCAATTCTGGCCGCGATCCAGTTGATATCAATATTATGAGCCAGTCCCAGAAGGGCTGTAACCAACCCGCCACTTCCCCGCTGCGTTTGTGAGGTTCCATCCTCATTCATAATAATTCCTGCCGGACCGCGATTGGAAACAATGATTAATGAGCGGTCTTCCAGCAGGTCTTCAGACGACAACCCTTTGAACAAGTCTGATTCATCCTGCGAATCTCCTTGATCATCTTTGAGGTTACTCATACTCTTCATCTCGTCTTCCCCGCCTTTCTGGTGGAACGGACAACGCTCGCCTGGATGGCCAGGTCAATAAATACGGCCGAAGTCCATCCGAAATTTTTTACAGATCGTTCCGGCGGCGCGCCGGTTTGCGCGTTATAGAATTCATAAATATCTTCGTGTGCCATGATCATTTCCAGTGTGCTTTCTCTCAATGTCTTTGCCAGGTTCTGCTCCCCCACAAGTTCCAGCGCTTCGATAAAGAAATAGTTGATGTTTGCCCAAACCGGGCCCCGCCACATACTCTCGGGATCAAAATGTGGATCACTGAAGGCAACTGTGGGAAGTTTATACTCTCCCCAGAACAGGTCAGGGGATGTAAGTTGGTCCAGCAAACGTTTTTTAATGGTCTCCGGCAAGAGGCCTGTCCATTGTGTAAAATGTTTTAATGGGTTTTTTATTTTTAGGGTTTTTGGTTTTTTAAAACCCAAAAAAAAAATTATTACGGGTCC
>CAYRHB010000006.1:31585-49834 GCA_964424035.1 uncultured Leptolinea sp. | reverse complement strand
GCTTCTGGTATATTTCCTTGTGAAATTTTCCAGGAAATATTCAACCAAATCATCTCTCAATGAAAACTTCAGTATTCCAGAGCAAAGGTAGCAACAAAGAAAATTTTATCTGTTTCTTGCTGGTTATCTTTTTCCTTGCCCTATATATTTTTCTCTTTGAGATATTCTCGTCGTCTCCGTATATTTTTTCTCTAATAGAATATCCTTCTCCTTCCATGGATTCCATTTTCCCAGAGCTGGATGTCAAATTACAGCGTCTTTGGAAATCTGAGGATATTAATTGCCTGTTTCTTGGAAGTTCAATGGTAGATGCTGGTTTAGAGCCAGTGGTTTTTGAGGATAGTCTAAATTCCAGGCTCAATACGCATTACAAGTGTTTTAATTTCGGTTTTTCAAGTTCCATGGTTGAAGTATCAGGAAGTATTGGAAATTTTTTCCAAAATACAAGACCGATTAATTTAATTATTTGGGGGATATCCCCCATTGATATGGATCCAAATTTTACAAAAACCAGACCTATTGCAAAAATGCCCGCTTTTTCCTATTTTAATGGTGATCCAACGTTTACCGGTTGGTTATATAACAATTTTTCATTACCCTGGATTGTTGGTTCCTTGCCTCACTACAAGAACGAAAACTACAGACAACAATTAGCCTATTATGATGGAATTTTAGATGACCGAGGTGTACGGCGAATAACGGAGATCGGTGAGATCGAGGTGGGAAATCAACCAATATTTTTATCCGATTACCACTTGAATCAAACGGATATTGACGCAATTGAGAAAACCATTTATGAAGCAAAGAAGAATGGGGTGAAAATAATCTTTGTTGAAATGCCTATTCATCCAGGTTTATACCCATATCTCGTTGACAACGGTGATGAGGGATACAAAGAAAATTTCTTGAATCCAATGAAAGCGTTTTTCCTCGAGCAAGAAATACCATTTATAGAAACCGAGTCCCATATTACAGATATCGTAAATGATTCTCATTGGGTAAATAACTATCATTTGAATATTTATGGAGCGGAGTTATTCACTGACTATATCCTGGACAGAATCGAACAGGAAGGCTTGCTTCCATAATGGAAATAATTTCCCTTTCCTTTTTGGGATTTGTCTTAGTTTCAAGTCTCATCAACCTGGTAGTGCCAAAGAAGTTTAGAAATCCCTGGTTATTGTTCGTTTCGGTTCTTTTCTATCTTACATGGGATATTCGATTTGTTCTGGTATTGGTAATTTTGACTTTCGTGAATTACTGGTTCATTTCAAAAATTCAAACAAAACCCGAAAATAAAAAATATTCAGTTTGCCTGTTCATATTCAATATCGGTATGTTCGTGTTGGTAAAAATACTGAGCAGCCATTATATAAGTACCGCGCCATCCAATATGTTTTTGGGAAAAGTATTATTGCCCGTAGGTTTCTCGTATTACATGTTACAGATGATCAGTATTCATCTGGATATTGTCAATAAACGGATAACAACACCCAGCCTGATTGATTTCTCATTATATTTATTCTATTTCCCAAAATTACTATCCGGCCCAATTGAGAAACCCAAATCATTTTTTGTCAAGCTGGAAAATTTAAAATTCAGCAATAGAGATAATCACCACATACTTCTTGGTATTAACCTGATATGCATGGGTTTAATCCGGAAATTATTTATCGCAAATATCCTAATAATTTTTTTACCCGACTATGTCTCATCCATTGATTCTCTAAGTTGGTCTCATGTTTTGGGTTTTGTCATATATGTGTATAACGATTTTGCAGGCTATACCCTGATCGTCAGGGGTGTCAGTTGCTTTTTCGGGATAGAACTTTCGCCAAACTTTACACAACCTTTGCTTTCACGGAACTTTTCGGAGTTTTGGAACAGGTGGCACATCACATTATCAACATGGTTAAGGGAAAATATTTATTTCCCGTTGAGCCGAAAACTCAATCGAATGCAAAATATTCCTTTGGGTAGAGAAGTATCTTATATTTTGCCTCCCTTGCTAACAATGATTGCCAGCGGTTTCTGGCATGGAGCTTCTTTGGCCCTTCTTTTATGGGGGAGCGTCTTTGGGTTGTTCATGATTTTTGAGAGGATCATTTTTGAAAAATGGCCCAATATTAGAAAGGCAACTACTTTTGGGATTGGTTCCTGGATATCCAGAGTATTGATTTTTATTCTATTTAGCCTGGCTATGGTTCCATTATGTATCAATTCAACAAAAGCATCATTTAAGGTATGGTTTCACCTTTTCACAAGAACCGATAATGTTCTAAACGATGCCGTTTTGCCGGTTCTGGTCCTTGGATTATTCTCCTTTGCCCTGGATTATTTTATTGAGAAAAGTGGAAAAGAGATCTGGTGGGAAAAACTTCCAGTTGTACCGAGGGCAGCAATAATTGCATTTGGTATCATTCTGATCGTAGTTTCTTTTATCCTTATTTATTTTTATCCGTCGTCTGTCTTTATCTATCAAGGTTTCTAATAATTTCCCATCTGATGACGATAGGTGTTTTGATCATCAATTGGTATATGATCTGTAAAGAAAATGATCGAAGCAAACATAATGAGATTATTATCAAGTATCAAAAGCAAAAGTTGTTGGATTGGTTATTTGGTATTATTTCCTGAATCAAGAAAGTGGTCACACCATGCATCACAAAACTCAGGAAGCCATTTAATCGCAGCCATAGAATATGTTTAAACAATTTCTAAAAGAAAGTTTCATCTATACCATAGGAAATATTCTTATCCGGGGTGTTTCCTATTTTTTGCTGCCTTTTTATACCAGCGTGCTGATTCCAACGGATTTCGGTATCACAGACATCCTGCTCCTGTTTACATCGTTCTCCGCGATTATTGTCTCGCTGGAAGTTGTTCAGGGCTTGATCGTTTTCTATACCAATTGTGATGATGATGAAGTTAAAAAGGCGTATGCGTCAACAGCCCTGTGGTTTGCGCTGGCAGCCTATACTGTTTTTGGTGTGATTTGCCTGATATGGGCTGAACCGTTCTCGACCATTCTCTTCGGACAACCGGGACGGGCGTTCATATTCCGGTTGAATGTGTTCTCCATGCTGGGTTTCGGTCTATCCTATGTCACAGTGAACCAGCTCCGGTATGATCACAAACCCAGGGAGTATGCCCTTGTCGGGTTGATAACCTCTGTCATGACCATTATCCCGACAATTGTGCTCGTGTTGTTCTTGAAACAGGGAGCCAACGGTGTGATCGCCGGCCAGATGATCGGAAATATTTCCGGATCATGTCTGGCGGTATATCTGGGCAGAAGGTCATACGCGTTCAGGATCAACTGGGACAAACTGCGTACCATGCTGGCTTTTTCCATACCACTGGTCCCGTCCAATGTGGGATCGCTGGTTATGGTCTATATCAACCGGGTCGCCATCAATTCATTGATGTCCCTGGCTGATGTGGGTATCTACGGCGTGGCATACCGGGTCACATCCATTATTGAAGTGATCATGATGGGTTTCCGGACAGCCCTGCCACCGCTTATTTATGACAACGCAGATAAGGAAGAAACCCCGGGTGAGATCGTCCGGATTTTCAATTATTTTGCTTCATTTTCGCTGCTATTTATCCTGTTCCTTTCACTATTTTCTGATGAGATCGTTCATATTTTCACCCATCCGGCTTATTACGAGGCGGCACGTATTATTCCAGTGATGGCTTCCGCCTACGCCTTCGGGCAGATCAAAATCTTCTCGCTGGGATGGGCTATTGTCAAAAAGCCCAAAAAATTTGCCATCATCAACATTCTGGGGGCAGTGCTGGCTATCATTTTGAATTACCTGCTTATTCCATATATGGGCATACTGGGCGCCGCCTGGGCCAGTCTTATCACGAATGCTGTCGCGGCAGTAGCGTTGATCCAATTGAGTCAAACGTATTACTATGTTCCATTTCAATGGAAAAATTTATCCTTCGCAGCCGGGGTGTTCATTATTATTGTTGTAATTTCCGAACAGATCCCCGCTGATATTGACCTGCTGCATTCGATTCTGATCAACCTATGCCTTTTGGCCCTGGGTGGCGCATCATTGATCTTGTTTAAATTGATAAAGAAGGATGATATCCATTTGCTTGTAAAGAAAATTAAACCTTTCCTGGAAAAGCGCCCGTTCTGAAGAAGCCGATCCATCTCAGGTAAAGTGGATTGCTGGAATTGGTATTACGCAAATCCGGAACTCATTCTGAAGATAAAAGAAGCTTATTCGCCATTTCCGGGCGAAGTGAGTTAAATCACGGTTAAAATCAGATTATGCACTCTGGAAAACCGGCGTACCCCATTCCCTCTAAAGAAACCCGGGCTGAGATCAGTGTCTTGAATTCGCGGTTTATCGCTTCGCTGGCGCCTGCCGGAAGCGTTGAAGACGCCCGTGCATTCATAAAACGCATCAAGACTGAATTCGCGGATGCCTCTCACAATGTCCCAGTATTCCTAATCGGGCATGGTGATTCGGTAACGGCACATTGCAGCGATGATGGTGAACCGTCTGGAACAGCCGGACGTCCGGCTCTGGCTGTGTTGCAGGGAAGTGGACTGGGGGATGTGGTGCTGGTGATCACCCGCTATTTTGGGGGGACAAAACTTGGCACCGGTGGCTTGGTCCGGGCATACTCGGATTCTGTGCGCGCGGTGTTGGAAAAGGTGGAACGGTCGGCGTGTGTAATGACAGATACGGTGATGACCGTTTTCCCTTATTCTTTTCTGGAACGGGTCCGAAGGCTGGTTTCCGCCTGTGGTGGTGAAATTCTGGATGAAGAATTCGCGGCTGATGTGACGGTGACAGCGCGTTTCCGGGTGGAAGAGACTCCCGCCTTCCAGGCTCAAATGGCAGACCTGACAGGCGGTACTGTTATAGTGGAAGTGATCGAAACCGGGGAGAGTTTAGTACCCTGGTCAGATATTAAATAAAAAGAGCGGGCGACCGGATTCGGACCGGCGAATGTCAGCTTGGAAGGCTGATGCCTTACCACTTGGCGACGCCCGCAATTTCACCGTCATTTTACTCGGCACTGTCAAACTGGTCAAGTTCCTTGCTGACCATCTTTAAGGTTACAATCTGAAGAAATCATTCATTCGAGATCACCTATGCAAAATCCACCGGAAACCGCCCGTTTATTTTTTAAGAAAATGCTAACCGCCCTGGGGCATGAAAAATTCACAGCGGCTTTTTTCCTGGAATATATCTATCTTCTGGCCGGCGCAGTGATCCAGGCACTGGCGATGCGTCTGTTCCTCATTCCCGCCCAGCTTGTCAGTGGTGGTATCAGCGGAATCGGTCAGATCGTCAACGCTTTTACCGCGTGGCCAATCGGTCTGATGGTTCTCATAGGTAATATCCCGCTATTTATTCTTGGCTGGCGTTTTCTGGGTGGACCGCGCTTCGCTCTGCGTACCGCCCTTTCCATTATTGTGTTTTCGTTCTTCACTGACGCGTTTATGTGGATCATACCGGGGGAGGGGGTCACCCATGATCTGGTGTTGAACTGCCTGTACGGGGGTGTGATGCTGGGTTTGGGCCTGGGGCTGGTCTACCGCGGCCGCGGTACTTCCGGCGGAAGCGATATCCTCGGGCGGATTCTCAATTACCGGTTCGGAATATCAATCTCCCAGTCCTACATGATCACTGACACGCTGGTCGTTCTGGCTGGAGGTTTTGCGTTCAACTGGGAAAAGGCTTTGTATGGATTGGTGGTGATCTACGTCAGCGGATTGGCTGCCGAGATGGTTTCTGAGGGAAGCAGTGTGTTCCGTACAGCTTTGATTATCAGCGCCCAACCGGAAGAAGTGTCGGAAAAGATATTAACAGAAATGGAACGCGGAGTAACCGTCCTGCAGGGAAGGGGCGCTTATACCGGTACAGACCGTCCTGTGTTATATGTGGTCATCAGCCGGGCGGAAGTCAATCAGGTGAAAGCATTGGTCCATGAGGTTGACCCCAACGCATTCATGGTGATCAGCCAGGCGCATGAAGCACTCGGTGAGGGTTTTAAACCATTGCGTCGATGACCCGGTTAAATTTGTCCGTCTCCAATGGCAGGAGGAATCTTGTCAGTTGGTTACCTTTCAAGTATAGTCGTGTAAATAAATCAAAATCCAAACCAATAAGTGAAAATTATGAATCCTGCCATAACAGATAATCAAGAGGGGAACACACAACCGGAAATTTCAATCAGACCACTGTCTGACATTTGGCCTGTGTTCAATCTCAGGTTGATTCTTACCGGATTGGTGCTCCTTCTGGCTATCATTTCCCGTTTGTATATCCTTGACCTGCGGGTTATGAGCCATGACGAGGTAAACCACGTAGTTCCATCCTATGACCTGTACACCGGGAAAGGGTATACCCATGATCCGGTTACACATGGTCCTTTGCAATTCCATCTGGTGGCGGCATCTTATTTCTTGCTGGGTGATTCTGATTTTAGTTCGAGGGTTCCGGCAGCGTTATTCAGCATAGCAGCCGTGGCATTTATCCTTTTCTTATACCCGCGATATTTGGGCAAGAATGGCGCTTTGATTGCCGCGTTTCTGTTTGTGATCTCACCGTACCTTTTGTTTTATGGCCGGTATACCCGCAACGAAGGGTTCATCGAACTCCTGGCTGTGATGATGCTGTATGCCACTCTGGCGTACCTTGAAAAGGGACAAACACAATATTTTTATCTATTGACTGCTTCCCTGGTGTTGCATTTTTGTGCCAAGGAAACGGCTTTTATTTACACAGCTCTCCTCTTAATCTTTCTGGCCATAAATTTCCTGCGGGAAACAACCGAATTGAAATCGTTGGATCCTACGGCAAGGCGACGGTTTGCTATTTCTGTCATGGCAGCGGGATTGGGTATGCTATTGGCTCTGGGAGCTGGAGTCTGGGGGGCTGGTCTGAACAAACCGGCCGGAGATGATGTCGCATCTGCTACAACCGCTTCAGCGATTTCAGCCATGCCGGCCTGGGTGCAGGGCTGCATTTATGGTGGAGTTGTCCTGGCGCTAATCTTTGGGATTCTGGCCATGGCCAATCTCGCCGGTGCGCTCGGATGGAATAAGATCCGTAAATTACGTTCATTTGATCTTCTGGTATTGATCATAACGCTCATCCTGCCGCAGCTTGTTGCCTTCCCCATCAAACTGGTGGGCTGGGATCCGCTCGATTATTCGTCCATCGGACTGATGCGTACGGGTGCCTTCATTGCCTTTTTCCTGATCATTTCGGTTGCCCTGGGATACTGGTGGAAGGGCGAAATATGGTTAAAAAATGCCGCCCTGTTCTATTCGATATATATCATCTTGTACACTACTTTCTTCCTTAACGGACGTGGTTTTTTTACCGGGATTGTCGGCGGATTGGGCTACTGGCTGGCGCAACAGGGAGTAGAGCGGGGTAGCCAACCCTGGTATTTCTATGGTCTGATCCAGGTGCCAGTCTATGAGTATCTGGCAGCCTTCGGGACCATCCTGGCAGTGTATTTCGGCATCCGGCACAACCGCTTTATCACATGGGCATCGAATTCACCTTCAGCTGAGGAAGCACTGGTTGTATCCCATGAATCTGAAACCCCGGACTGGCTGGATGACGAGGAAGAGAATCACGAAACCAATACATTACGGCCGGTTCCAGTCCTTGCGCTGTTCCTTTTCTGGAGCCTTTTAAGTCTGGTGGCATACAGTGCCGCCGGGGAGAAAATGCCCTGGTTGACTGTACATATCGCCATCCCTCTGGTGCTGACAGCCGGCTGGGGACTTGGGTACCTGGTGGATTCAACTCCATGGAAACGGGTATTCAACAATAAAGGGATCATTTCGCTATTGCTCATCCCGGTTTTTCTGCTGGCATTTGCCAGCGCGGTTGGTTCAATCCTCGGCGATAAACCCCCGTTCAAGGGCAGTACCCTTGAAGAATTGGAATCAACCAGCACGTTCATCATGTCGGTCATTGTCGCCGCGGGCTCCCTGTTTGGCATCCTGCGCTTGTTATGGGATTTCAGTGTTAACGAATTGCTGCGGCTGATCACGGCCGGATTTTTCGTCATCCTTACCATATTGACCGTGCGAACGACCGTAATGGCCAATTACATCAACTATGACACGGCTAAGGAATATCTGGTCTATGCCCACGCAGCCCGCGGGCCAAAGGATATCCTTGAACAGATCAATGAAATCTCCCGGCGAACGACCGGCGGGAAGGACCTGATAGTCGCCTATGATAATGACGGTTTATACCCATTCTGGTGGTATATGCGTGATTACCCCAATCACCGCTGGTACACCGACAAACCGTCGCGCGAATTGCGGGATGCCGCTGTAGTTATCGCGGGTGACGCGAATTTCGGTAAAGTGGATACCATCCTGAAAGACGGATACATCCAGTATACGTATCAACGTTTATGGTGGCCTAACCAGGACTATTTTGGATTGGATTGGCCGCGGATCAAAGGCGCGATTTTGAATCCCGAGATGCGCGCGGCGCTGTTTGACATCTGGTTGAACCGGGATTATTCGGCGTATGCCAAAGTGACCAACAACCAGAGTTTAACCCTGGAAACCTGGCAGCCTTCAGCAAAACTGCGAATGTATATCCGGCGGGATATTGTTTCGGATATCTGGAACTATGGTGCCGCACCGGCTGCGATTGAAGAAACCGAGGTCGATCCGTACCAGGCCAGGCTTGTCACCCTGCCACCGGATACTGTGATTGGTGAAACCGGCAGCGCGGATGGCCAGTTCAACAAACCGCGGGCTGTTGCCGTTGCGGCGGATGGGTCATTGTATGTGGCAGATTCATCCAACCACCGGATACAGCATCTGACCTCAGATGGTCAGGTAATCAACGTGTGGGGTACATTTGGCGATACCACACAGGCAGACGCTCCGGGTGGCATGTTCAATGAACCATGGGGTGTGGCTTTGGGACCGGACGGATCTGTTTATGTGACCGATACCTGGAATCACCGCGTGCAGAAATTTACAGCGGATGGCACGTTCCTTAAAATGTGGGGCTATTTCGGACAGGCGGAAACCCCGGATGCTTTCTGGGGTCCGCGTGGTATTGCCGTGGACTCGAAAGGCAATGTGTATATCACCGATACCGGGAATAAACGGGTGGTTGTTTTCACGTCTGAAGGTGAATTTATTACCGAGTTCGGGAATGCAGGAATGGACCCCGGACAATTCGATGAACCGGTTGGAATCGCGATCGGAGCCGACGGGCTTGTCTATGTGGCAGACACCTGGAATTCCCGGATCCAGATCTTTTCACCGGATGATACCGGATCCAATTTCTTCCTGCTGCGTGCCTGGGAAATAACAGCCTGGCTGGGACAAAGCCTGGACAATAAACCGTTCATCGCTGCCGAACCGGGTGGCAATCTGCTTGTTGCTGACCCTGAAGGCTACCGTGTGCTGGAATTCGATGGCGATGGCCGTTTTGTCATGGGTTGGGGTGATTACAGCCCCGATATTGACGGATTTGGCCTGGTAGCCGGCGTGGCGGTTGACCCCAATGGCGGCGTATGGGTCAGCGATGGCGGCAATAACCGTCTGCTGCATTTCAATCTGCCCCCGGGATAGATGAATATCTAGGCGAATTTTTCTGAAGCAAGAACCTTGTGGCCCTGCTCCATGGATTGATTCATCCAGATCAGGGTCACATGTTTTTCATACCCGGCAGATTGGAAACAGCGTTCAGCAACCCCGCATGGGAAGTTAACTGAAACGGATCTATGGGATGGGGATTCAGCCCGAACCCGGGTGAGCAGGGAGAAAAGGGCGTCTTCCTCCAGCACGGGTGGGACGGCCAGCCACAGGTTATCGGTATTCCCGCGATTGAGCTCAAGGCTGGCAACTCCGAGCAGGCGCTCGTCCCGGCGGGCAGACCACTGATATACAGGTTCATCATTTATGAATTGCATCAGACTGGTCCAGAATCCGGGCTGGAAGTTGCGGATCTGGAATGGCAGATGCCAGGCGATTTCCGGTGGATAGATGCGTTGCAGCCAGGCTTTCTGGCTGGGCCAGTCTGCCGAGCGCCGGCGGGTAAGGGAAATGGTGTTCCCGTTAAGCGAATCCTTGTAATTCTGGGGACGGGCGCGGTAGGTGGTACGCCGGGTTAGCTCGTGAAACCCGAGACTGGCGTAAAGATCATATGCTGCCTGGTTTTCCTCACGAACCTGAAGCCATGCGGAACGACCGCCTCGCTCACGAATAAACCTCAATGCCGATTGGGTCAAATGGCGGGCAATGCCCTGACGCCGGAAGGATGGATTGGTGGCCACGTTGGCGATCAGATAATTCCATCTGTTTTCACGCAGGAACGGGATGAGGGTCAAATTCCCCACAAGTTTGCCGTCAACTTCCCAGACGAAACCCTGCATGGGAACACCGCTTCCGCCCAGATTCTGCCCCATTCCGAAAAGGGATTTTTGCGATTGGGCAACACGCCGGATCTGCCGGACATATTCACGGCCGTCCTCGTCCATCTGAAAATCAAAGCAGGTATCAATAAGATCCGCCACGCCATTCAGATCCTTGCGCGGATCCAGGGGGCGGAGATGGGTGTTATTTATCGATTCACCAACCATATAAGACTATTTTACCGAAAATGTTGATCTATTTCTTATATTTCATTGAAATCTTTCCAATATCGATAATGCTATAATCATTTGACCGGGTCTATTACTCCCGGCAAGGACGGACTCTATGATGCGATTTGACCGATTTACCGAGCGTGCTCAAGAAGCCGCTCAGCGGGCGGCTGAGATCATCCAGCGCTACGGGCATAATCAGATCGATACGGAACATATTTTGCTTGCCCTGATCGAACAGCCGCAGGGTATGGTTACACAACTTCTCGAAGTGTTGAAGGTGGATCCGGGAACTTTATCGGAACGCCTGGATTACATCCTGCGCACCAGCCCCAAAGCCAGTATTTTCGGCGGCGGCGCGGGACAGATCTTCATTACACCGCGGGTGAAACGGATCATGGATCTGGCAAATGAAGAAGCCAGTCGGTTGAAAGACGAATATATCTCCACGGAGCACATGTTCCTGGCGATTTTGAGTGAACGCAATACACCGGCGGCCCGCCTGCTGGAAGGCGCCGGCCTGACCCGTGACCGCGTGTACGATGCCATCATCCAGCAGCGGGGCGGGCAGCGGGTGACGGATCCCCAATCGGAGACCCGTTTCCGCACTTTGGAGAAATATTCCCGTGACCTGACCACCCAGGCCAGGGAAGGCAAACTGGACCCGGTAATCGGACGTGATAACGAGATACTGCGGGTCATGCAGATCCTTTCGCGCCGCACCAAGAACAACCCGGTGCTTATCGGAGAAGCCGGTGTGGGCAAGACGGCCATTGTGGAAGGTCTGGCGCAAAAGATCGCCGCCAACGATGTGCCCGAGATACTAATGGGCAAGCGGGTTGTTTCACTTGACCTGGGCGCAATGATCGCCGGTTCACGCTTCCGTGGTGAATTCGAGGAACGCCTGAAGGCAGCCATTGAAGAAGTTCAACGCTCGGAAGGTGAGATCATTCTATTCATTGATGAATTACACACTGTGGTTGGCGCGGGCGCAGCCCAGGGTGCCATGGATGCCAGCAATATGTTGAAACCCGCTCTGGCGCGCGGCGAGCTGCAATGTGTCGGCGCGACCACGCTGGATGAATACCATAAGTTTATTGAGAAAGACACGGCACTGGAACGGCGTTTCGCACCGGTGTTTGTGGAGGAACCCAGTGTGGACGATACCATTTCCATGCTGCGCGGCTTGCGTGACCGCTATGAAGCGCATCACAAGGTGCACTTTTCGGATGACGCCCTGGTGGCGGCTGCGAGACTCTCGGACCGGTATGTGACCGACCGTCATCTCCCGGATAAGGCCATTGATCTGATCGATGAATCGGCAGCCAAGCTGCGGGTCGCACTGTTCTCCATGCCGCAGGATTTGAAAGACCGCAAGAGCGAAATTGACAAACTGCGCGCGGAAGAGGAGCAGGCCGGTGTGGAGCGTGACTATGAACGCGCCGCCCGCAAAAAAGCCGACCGCCTGCGCCTTGATACGGAGTTCAATGAATTACGTGATAAATGGGAAGCAGAACACAAGCTTGACGAAGTCGTGGATGTTAATGACATTGCCGAGGTTGTTTGCCAGTGGACGGGTATCCCGGTCAATCAGATGATGGAGACGGAGCAAACCCGCCTGCTGAAGATGGAAGAACGCCTGCACGAACGGGTAATCGGACAGGAGGAAGCCATCCACGCGGTGGCGGATGCCATCCGGCGGGCACGCAGCGGGCTTAAAGACCCGCGCCGCCCGATCGGTTCGTTTATCTTTATCGGCCCGTCCGGTGTGGGGAAGACTGAGCTGGCCAAAGCCCTGGCGGAGTTCATGTTCGATGATGAAGAAGCATTGGTGCGTCTCGATATGAGTGAATACCGTGAACAGCATACCGCCTCGCGTCTGTTTGGCGCCCCTCCGGGTTATGTGGGGTACGAAGAAGGCGGCCAGTTGACCGAAGCTGTGCGCCGCCGGCCATACCGGGTGATCCTGTTCGACGAGATCGAAAAGGCGCATCCGGAAGTCTGGAATGCCCTGCTGCAGATTCTGGATGACGGCCGTCTGACCGACGGGCAGGGACGGCTGGTTGATTTCCGGAACACGGTTCTCATCATGACCAGCAATCTGGGCACGGAGTACGTGCGTCGCAGCGGTTCCCTCGGATTTGTGATCGGCGAATCCGATGAGGAACGGGAAGCCCATGATAAGGTGGAAAAAGCGTTGAAGTCCACATTCCGTCCGGAATTTGTCAACCGCATTGACGAAGTGATCATGTTCTCACCGTTATCCCTGGAGCAGATGGGACAGATCGTCGACCTGCAAATGAAAGAGGTCAGCAATCGTCTGCAGGAACACGGTTTGGATGTAGTGCTCACAACCGAAGCGCGTGAATGGGTGTCCAACCTGGGGTTTGACCCTGCGTTTGGTGCCCGGCCTTTGCGGCGTGCCCTGCAGAAATATGTGGAAAGCCCGTTGTCCATCAGTTTGCTTTCCGGCGAATTCACCGAAGGTGATGTGGTAACAGTGGACCTGGATAAGGAAGCCGACAAGCTCACCTTTACAAAATCGGAAAAAGCCGATATATCTAAAACGAAAGCGGAAATATCCGCTTGAAATGATCTTTGTCTGACTCCGGATGAGTAGCCGGAGTGATTGGCAACAGTACACAGGAGATGTTCACCTGATGGCATTACGAAAAATTGTTACCCTTCCTGAACCGGTTTTGCGGCGCAAAGCCCGCAAGGTGACGGAATTCAACAAAGATTTTGAGCAACTGGTAGATGACATGGTTGAAACCATGCGCGAAGCACCGGGCGTCGGCCTGGCCGCGCCGCAAATCGGTGTTTCTGAGCGGGTTATTGTGATCGAGTACGGGGATGAAGAAGATGAAGAAGCCCCGAAGAAATTGTATGTGGTCGCCAACCCCGAAGTGGTCAGCGCTTCGGAACAGATCGTCAATGGCGTGGAAGCCTGTCTGTCCGTCCCCGGGCTGGTGGGCGAGGTTGAACGCTACTACGGCGTGACCGTGAAAGGTTTGAACCGCAAGGGGAAGCCTGTCAAGATCAAAGCACAGGGTTGGCTGGCACGGATTTTCCAGCATGAAATGGATCATCTGGATGGTGTGATCTACACCGACCGCGCCACCGAAGTCTGGAGTCCGAGGGAAGGCGAGGAGATTCCGGCTGACTAAACCATGCGCCTGAACCGCCTGTCACTGACCAATTTTCGTGCTTTTTCCCGCCTGGAGATGGACCTCCCCGGGCGGATTCTTGTACTGGTGGGTGACAACGCTCAGGGCAAAACCAGCCTGATGGAAGCCGTCTATTATCTGGCTACATTTGCCTCATTCCAGGCTGGAACCGACCGCCAGATGATCAATTTCTCGGCGGTCAATGAACCGCTGGCCGTCGCCCGGATTGTGGCTGAGTTTGAACGTGGCGGCGAGCCCCACCGGTTGGAGGTGCGCATCATCCAGGAACCGGTACTGCCTTCCGGGTCCCGCACCCGTAAGGAGATATTGCTGGATGGCGTCAAACGCAACGCGGCTGAGGCTGTGGGTCAGTTCTCGGCGGTGATTTTCCTGCCGCAGATGACACGCATCATTGAAGGCAGCCCGGATGACCGGCGCAAATTCCTGAACATGGCTTTATGCCAGGCGGTTCCGGGGTATGCGCGCACTCTCAGTGATTATTCCCGGGTTGTCACCCGGCGTAACGCGCTGCTTAAAATGCTGGCCGAGCAGCACGGTCCGATGGATCAACTGGTTTACTGGGATGAGAAGTTGATAGATCTCGGATCCGAAATGGTTCTATCCCGGGCTTCCGCAGTCCGCCAGCTGGAAGAACATGCCACGCGGCTGCATCAACGGTTGACCGGCGGGTTGGAAAAACTGTCCATCCGCTATAAACCAGCGCTTGATATGCCCGACCAACCGGCTGAAGGTTGGGGACTGGACGATGTGAATAACATGTTCCGGCAGTCCATCCAACGGGTACGGAATGAAGAGATTGCCCGCGGTGTGACTGTCTGCGGTCCACACCGTGATGACCTGCATTTCATCTGTAATGACCTTGACCTGGGGGATTTTGGATCACGCGGGCAGGTGAGAACAGCCATGCTTTCATTGAAACTGGCCGAGGTCAACTGGATGAAAGCCCAGACCGGGGAATGGCCGGTTCTGTTGCTCGATGAAACCCTGGCTGAGCTGGACCTCCACCGGCGGGCTGACCTGCAGGAAACCCTGGAGGAATGTGACCAGGGAGTCCTGACCACCACCGATCTGCATCAATTCTCCGAGGCATTCATGGCCGGATGTTCCGTCTGGCGGGTGTCAGCCGGTTGCGTGGATGTGGAAACCGCGCCTACAGCGGACGTTTAGAAGCCAGGCCAGCCCGTCGCGGATAGGCGGGCGGGGTGGCGGCAATTTTGTCGATGATCACCAGGAAGCGTTCGTCAGCCACACCCGGCAATTCAACAGGTGTGATCTGATGCACCCGTCCCCCCAGTACGCGCAGGGCGTGTTCGGCGGCATGTACTTCCGCCGGGGCTGATTCCCCCTTCTGGGCGATCACACGCCCGCCGACCTTTACCAGCGGCAGCAGGTATTCCGCCAGCACCGGCAGCGCGGCGACAGCACGCGCAACAGCCATATCATAGACTTCACGATGATCAACGGCCTGTCCGAGGTCCTCCGCCCGTGACTGGATCACATCGACCCTGTCCAGTTGCAGCATTTCCACCATGTGACGGCAAAAATCGGCTTTCTTCCCCACCGATTCCACCAGGGTGAGCCGCAGGTGCGGAAAGGCGATTTTCAGTGGAATACCGGGGAACCCGGCTCCGGTTCCGATATCAATCAGACGGGTCGGCCAGGGTTCTTTGAAACCCTGCAGGCAGGTAAGTGAATCAAGAAAATGTTTGCTGCGGATCTCTTCCGGTTTTCGGATAGCCGTCAGGTTGAATCGCTCGTTCCATTCCAGCAATTCCTTTTCATACAGCGCGAACATGTCCAACTGTTTTTGCGAAAGCTGAAGGCTGAGCAGGTTTTTGGAATGCGTCGGGAGGAAATCCATAATGACAGATTATACCGGAGGGCGGGCGGGAGGACTCGGAAAAGTGTGAAAATCAACGCTTGACGTGACCTCGTTTCCTGCATTAAAATAAACTGAGCAGATCAATCAGACAGGAGTACAGACATATGATCATAATGAGAGGAGAAACACACACACCCATCCCTTCCTGTGGGATGGATTCTGTCGACTGATCGCCCCTATTATTTGCTGATATGACATTTCCCACCGCGGGTGCGATCTTTGGCCCGCGGTGATTTGTTAATCCCCGGGCAACGTTGAACCGGAACGGTTTTCATTGAGCGAGGATGTATGTTCGAAGAAGAGATAATGGCGGGAAAATGGGTGCATCTGACGGAATATGATCCGGAAGAGGACGCCGCAACGGAAGCAGCCTGGACAAGGGATGCGCGATACCGTCTGCTAATGGAATATGACCGGCCGCGGGAATACACCCCGGCTGAAGTAAAGAAGCACTACGAAACATTTTTACAGGAATCGGACTCGAGCCACCGGCAGTTCCATTTTGCCCTGCGGGGTAACCCGGACAACCGACTGGCTGGCGTGTTCAGCATTCCGGGGGTGGAATGGTCGAACCGGGTGGCGCAGTTCCGGGTGGCTTTTGGTGATCCGCTGGACCTGCAAAATTGGGGGGATGATGCCTTCCGGCTGGCGCTGGGATACATGTTCGGTGAATTAAACCTGTATCAGGCCGCCATCCATATCCCGCAGTTCTGCCCGCAGATGGTGGAGGCAGCCGAAGAAGCCGGTTTAAAGCTCACTGTACGCCGCCGGGAAGCAGCGTATTACAACGGCCGTTACTGGGCTGTGTTCCATTTCACGATGCTGCAACCGGACTGGCTGGCTTTGAAGAAAGGAGGGCGCGCATGAACGGTATTCTGGAAGGGGACAAGGTTTCCTTGCGGGTTTTCGACCCGGAACGGGATCACATGTATTACCATGCCTGGATGAAGGATAACCAGTTCATGCGGCTGCTGGATTCCGACCCGATCATTTTTTGGCCGAAGAAGATGGTGAAGGAGTGGTTCGAAAAACAAATGGATGGCTCTGTCACAATGGCCATTTTCCGGAAAAATGATGAGACAAAACCCGTGGGTTTCATCGCCCTGGATGGGATCAACTGGGTATCCGGCGATGCCTGGGTGGCTGTCGGCATTGGTGAGCGGGATGACTGGGGTAAAGGTTACGGAACAGATGCCATGCGGTTGATGCTGCGTTATGCCTTCTGCCAGTTGAATTTGCACCGCGTATCTCTTTCGGTGTTCGACTACAATCCGCGGGCTATCCGTTCGTATGAAAAAGCCGGGTTTGTGCGCGAAGGCGTTTCACCGCAGTTTGTGGAACGTGAAGGCAAACGCTACGACATGCTGTATATGGGAATACTGCGCAGTGAATGGAAGGAAGGGTGCCCTGAAACCCCTTTGATCGACCGGTAAGACCCTTCAGCACCAGCGGCAGCCCGGCGCCCGATTTGATACAATTTCTCCATGGAAAATAATGAATCTGGCATCCGGGCTGTTATTTTTGATATGGGGGGAGTCATTTTGCGCACGGAAGACCTGTCCTCACGCACCGAACTGGCCAGGCGTTTCGGTTTAACGCGCAAGGAATTGGAGAATGTTGTCTTCCAGTCGCCGGAGTCGATCCAGGCTGAGGTGGGGGAATATACCGCTGAGGAGCACTGGCTGAATATGGCCCGGCTGTTGAAGTTCCCCGCTGCAGAGGTGGACGAGTTCCAGCGCGCCTACTGGGATGGAGATGCCGCCGATGCCGAATTGGAGACATACATCCGCGGGCTGCGGCCGCGTTACAAGACCGGCCTGCTGAGTAACGCCTGGCACGGCACGCGTGACAAGGTGACCCGCCTGTACACCTTCCTGGGGGCGTTTGACGAAGTCGTCTTTTCTGCCGATGTGAAACTACGCAAACCCGATCCGCGTATCTTCCATTTGATGCTGGGGCGGTTGGGGGTGAAGCCCGGTGAGGCGGTTTTTGTGGATGATTTTATGGAGAACATTCGGGGAGCCGAAGCGGTGGGGCTGAAAACGGTGTGGTTCAAAGGTCGCGAGGAGGCCATCAGGCAGTTAAGGGAGCTGGGGGTGGGGTGACGTTCTTGTCATGCTGACCGGAGGGAAGCATCCCGCAGGTTCTGGAGCGGACATGTATATTGGATGTGTTCATCCCTTTAGAGGCGGGATCCTTCGCTGCCGCTCAGGATGACAGGTTGCTTGTCATGCTGACCAAAGGGAAGCATCCCGCAGGTTCTGGAGCGGACATGTATATTGGATGTGTTCATCCCTTTAGAGGCGGGATCCTTCGCTGCCGCTCAGGATGACAGGTTGCTTGTCATGCTGACCAAAGGGAAGCATCCCGCAAGGCTTGGTACAGACCTGTTTATTGGATGAGTTCATCCCTTTACAGGCGGGATCCTTCGCTGCCGCTCAGGATGACAGGTTGCTCGTCATGCTGACCGGAGGGAAGCATCCCGCAGGTTCTGGAGCAGACAGTGCATTGGATGTGTTCATCCCTTTAGAGGCGGGATCCTTCGCTGCCGCTCAGGATGAC
>CAYRHB010000006.1:24565-31485 GCA_964424035.1 uncultured Leptolinea sp. | reverse complement strand
AGAGGCGGGATCCTTCGCTGCCGCTCAGGATGACAGGTTGCTTGTCATGCTGACCGGAGGGAAGCATCCCGCAGGTTCTGGAGCGGATAGTGCATTGGATGTGTTCATCTCTTTAGAGGCGGGATCCTTCGCTGCCGCTCAGGATGACAGGTTGCTCGTCATGCTGACCAAAGGGAAGCATCCCGCAGGTTCTGGAGCGGACAGTGCATTGGATGTGTTCATCTCTTTAGAGGCAGGATGACAGGTTGCTCGTCATGCTGACCGGAGGGAAGCATCCCGCAGGATCTGGAGCGGACATATGTATTGGATGTATTCATCCCTTTACAGGCGGGATATTTCGCTGCCGCTCAGGATGACTATGTGCTTGTCATGCTGACCGGAGGGAAAAATCCCGTACAGATTTGAACTTAATTGGGTTGTGGAAATGAATTGAATATGTAAATCGTTTACATAACCAATGATCAGATGGGTTGACCACTATTTTTCTTTTTCACCCTGCACGAAATGATGAATAGAAAGTACATAGCGAATAGAACCGGCATACAATTAATGCATGCCGTTCCTGCCTTCATCCCTCTTACATGATCATCCCGTTGAATTTGGATTGGACTCCAGGGATGATGCCCATCCGGTTATCCTGATCTTTACCGAAGGAACCGTCCTTGGACCCCGATACCCATGGGAATTCTTCCGGTTGGGACGGTATGTGCCCATCGGCGACAGTGTGGAAAAGATACGATGTTGGGAAAATCAGGGCGCGCGACTGGCATTCCTTACGTCACGTCGGGGGGAGAAGGAAGCGGCGGTCATTCAGGACCTTCTCAATAGGGCGAGATTTCCCGGCGAGGGACTGTTCTACCGCGGTCAGGGGGAGGAGTACCATCAGGTCGTGGAACAGGTCATTCCCGATGTGCTGATCGAAGATGATTGCCGCAGTATCGGCGGACGACGTCATTGGACGATCACACATGTTCAACCGGAGATCAAACCGCGGATTCATTCGATAATCGTGCGTGAATTTGGCGGGATCGATCATTTGCCTGACAAACTGGCGGAATTATTGAAGTACGGGGAATAGAACCTCCCGGTCTTTTCACCGGATTATATTTTTCAAAAGGCACAATTGCGCTGCCATCATCTTTGTTGGATTCGATAATCCTTTTCGCGAAAGACCTTTACGGATACGCTACAATATCCTGTATGAGTTCTCCGTCATACGAGATATTTTTCCTTGATGCCCCCTTCCGTCGAGTGGAGTCGCTCGTCAACACCCTGGCCGGGCCAGCACGGCAGACAGGCGGCCGGGCCTGTTGGACCATCCCACCCGATGTGGAACGGTTTGATTTGTTAATTGAGCGCGAGGAAGCTGATTGGGCTGCGTTCGTCCACGATGATGTAGACCTTGAATTCTTCATTTCGGTATTCAGGAACCGCAAACCATCATGTACACTGTATCTGGAAGGGCGCAAGTGGGCTGGCGCGCAGGGCGTGCGTGTGATGCGTGAAACAGCCCTCACCTTGCTGCGGCGCTTTGATGGTCTCTTTGCCACGGAAGAACAGCTCTTTACCATGGACGACCTGGAGAATGCCATGGTGGTCATTCCCTTTACTACAGTGGTGGATTACCGTGCAATCCAACGGACGGCGTATCCAATGACCGGCAAACGCATCGCCTTGGGCATCCGCAGGGTACTGGAGAAACAGTATCGATCCGATCCCTGTTTTGATATTGGTGATGACCACACCCGCGAAACCTTGACGGACGAACTGGTCAGTCTGGGAAAGACGGCAGTCCCCGTGATGATGCCCTGGTTGCGGTCTGAGAATAAAGGTCTGGTTCTGGCTGCGGAGGAAATTATCCGCCGCATCAACACCAATGCTGGAACTGACCGATGATCCGACAGGTATCCAGGCGGCGTCTTTGAGGGTTATTTCACGTTCCGACGGACAACCCGGGCGAGCGGTTAACCCATCCTGATTGTCCTGCGTCCATTCCCGAAGTTCTATTCCTGGAGGAGAAAATGGAATTCGATATCCAAAAAGTGGATTATTTTAATGTCACCACTGAAGGAAAGGCCGGCGGGGAAGCCAGGATTCTTTCCGTGTTTGCAGGCGCGGGGGTCAACCTGCTGGCGTACCGGGCTGTACCTGCCGGTTCCGGCCGCACGCGCTTCTCGTTGTTTCCCAATGATGCCGCGAAAATGATTGCAGGCGGCAAACAGGCCGGGTTGGACCTGGACGGTCCCCACACCGCGCTGCTCATTCAGGGTGATGATGAATCGGGCGCACTGGCGGATATTTTTGACAGGCTATCACAGGCCGGGGTCGTGGTCTCTGAATCAAACGGCATCGCCAATATCAACGGCGCGTACGGGGTGGTTCTGTATATCGGTCAGGAGGACGGGGAAAAAGCTCTGGCAGCCCTGCAGTTTTGATGGATTGTGCCCGGCGGGTGACCCTGGCGAACCCTGATCTACCCCTCGACAGGCTCGGGGAGCGGCCCCTCGACAGGTATAAATCCGGTGGCTGAGTTTATCGAAGCCCCGATCTACCCCTCGACAGGCTCGGGGAGCTGCTCCTCGGCAGGTATAAATCCGGTGGCTGAGTTTATCGAAGCCCCGATCTACCCCTCGACAGGCTTGGGGAACGGTTATCGTTTTGTTAGCAACAAGTTTCATAATTAATCCATAAAAGCCACACCAATTTGTTACATCTCATGCGAAAATATGTATAATGTTCTTACAATCTACATTCCATTGATGCAGACAGGTCTCCATTTTTTGTCGATGTGAAAATCACATCCAATTGATTTCTTTTCCTGTCTCCCCTTTCACCATCCTCCAGTTCCATTCTTTCACATTCCGTAGATCGTTCACCACCTCAAGCTGTTTTTAACAAAGTGAATATTGGATCCATTCGTTGCGCTTCCGGCGAACATTTTGTATTTATGAAGCAGGTTATATCCCTGACGCCAGCAACGTAGAGGTAATTCCCGGCTGTTTCATCAGGGTTCGCTGTATTCTTGAAAGTCGCTGTGGCTTTTTATCCCAACCCCACATAAAAAACCATGGAAGGAAACATTATGAAAAACAGACCGGCAACAGCAAAGAAACTGGCCTATCTGATCATGCTATTTGCGGTGACCAGTTTCGCCTGTTCGATCTCCACCACTTCCGGAAATTCGGAGAGAACCGCGCAGGCTCTTGAGGCAACCAGCCAGGCATTACAGGTTCAGCAAACCAACGCGGCGATGAAGACCGATACGCCGACGGTTACACCGGAACCGCCCACCGCCACGCCTGAACCACCCACACCCACACCTGAACCGACAAAGAAAATCGTGCTGGGAAAGGAATATGAAAGTATCGAAGGGGGTTTCGTCTTCCAGGTTATTCCGGATTATCTGATTGAAGAGCTGGAGACAGCTTTTGTGGTCATGTCAGCGGAAGATTCTGATCCGGATATCGGCCCATTGATCGTTGTATTTTGCGGGGATTCCGATTCCAACCTGACCGTCCATCAAAGCCTTGAAGAGGTCTCGCAGGATTTTGCCGGAGACAATGATCTTGAATTTACCGGAAAACATCAGATCTCTGTCGATGGAAATTCGGGTCTGGCAGTAGAGGTCAGCGGTGAAATGGACGGGGAAGCGGTCGGTGGACGGCTCATCATGGTCAAACCGGATCCGACCCGGCAATTCGTAATGGCGGGATTGGCTCCCGAAAGCCGCTGGGATGAATTGGCTCCCCTGATGGACGCGGTTCTGGACACGGTCATTCTAATGGAAATCCCAACCCCGACGGTCAGTATCAGTGAAGCCAAAGGGAAAGCCCCGTCCGCAGAGATCAAACTGGGGAAGGAATACGAAAGTAAAGAGGGGTATTTCACCGTAAAAAAAGCTTCCGGATATACCATGGATCTGGACTCGGGAGTTGCAATAATGACTGCAGAGGATGCTGATCCGGTTTATGGTCCAATACTCATGGCATATACTGACAACTCCAATACAGTCAGCAGTCTGGAAGACAACCTTGAAGACATTGCCATAACTACATTAAAAACCGAAGAATTGGAGATTGTTGACAAGGAACAGATTACTATTGATGGAAAAAAAGGTCTCATCGGTAATACAGCTGGCTATTCAGATGGTGTGATTATCGGTGTGAGGATCGCTGTGGTTCGTATATCAGAAGGACACCTTTTTGTGCAAATGGGACTGACGGATGAAGATCGTTGGGATGAACTGGCCCTTGTCTTTGACGCGGTGCTCGATTCAGTGACCTTCATGGATATTCCGGTTGAAGAACCTCTATGCGGCAATGGGACCTGCGATAATTTTGAAAATTCAGGTAATTGCCCGCAGGACTGTAAAAGCAAGGTCACCTGTGGGGACGGGATCTGTGAACCATACGTGGAAACCACAAGTTCCTGTCCGAAGGATTGCGGAAGCACATCAAGCGCTCCGTTATGCGGCAACGGCATTTGCGGTGATTTTGAAAATGCCGGCAACTGCCCGCAGGATTGCGCGAAGAATGAACCACTTTGTGGCAACGGAGTTTGCGGCGACTTTGAAAATCCCGGTAACTGCCCGCAGGATTGTGGCACGGGTGACTTGTGCGGCGATGGGATCTGTGAGCCGTATATGGAGACATCAGGCAATTGCCCGCAGGATTGCGGGAGTTAGCGACGTTCAAAACGGAGTATCCGGCCGGAAATGGAAAGCCAATATGCAGGTATCAGGGTGGTGGAGGGAATTTTTCCGAGTAGGTGTTGTTCGCGCTGTTTGGATCGGAAATCCCTGTTCCATTGATCTGACAGACAAATTGGTACCAGTGGTTGGAGGTGTCTATCAGGATATTGGTGGCTGCCACAACCGTCTGACCGGCATTCAAGTTGAGGGTGAGCGAAACTGGATAGGCTTTTGACACATTGGTTTTCGCGCCGCCCTGATACGCAGTCATATCCACCGTGCAACTCAATACGGCTTTGACATTGGAGGCATTCTTCGGTCCGTGATTGGTGATCCGTGCCATGACGTCACCTTTTGGCAGGCTCTTGGAGTACAGATCGGTTATGGCCAGATCGATGCTGGATTGCCCACTGGATGAGCCCGACCCGACGTTGACAGTCAGCGATCTGGACGCTGATCCGCCGCAGCCCGTAGCCTTAAGCGTATAGGTGGTGGTCTTGGATGGTTTTACGGTCAGAGTACCCGGCGAGCCAACTTCGCCGAATCCGGGTTCAAGGATCACGGATTTTACGAGGACACTACCGGAACCGTTGGTCACTTTGCCCCAGGTGAGGGTGCTGGTTTGCCCGGCGGTGATCGTGGCCGGGTTGGCGCTGAAACTGTAGAATACCGGAGCACCAGGGCAGCCGGATGACGATTGACTCTGCGATGATTGCTGCTGGGATGACTGCGGTTCGGATTCGGGTTCTTCCGGCATCATCTCCGGTTCAGATTCACCGCCTTTCACAGAGATCATCACTTCGCGCATGGTCATCCCGGAGCCGGTTTCCACTTCAAGCACATAAGCGGTCGTTCCCGGCGGACAAATTTCCCGCCGGCCTTCCCTGTCAACCGGTTCGCCATTGAGGAAAACCGACTCAAACCTGCCGGCATTCCATTCCAGACCGGTACATTCACCTGGGGCAAGGCTCAATCTATCGGCAGTGAAAAATATCTCGTCCGGTTCAAGCCCTTCTTCAGGCCTGTTTTCATCGACCGGTGGTTCCTCCATGGGACCGGTTTCCGGAGGCTGCTCTTCTTCCGGCAAACCTTCCGGTTGAATTTCCTCTTGAGGTTGATTGTCAAACCCGACATATTGAAAGGGGAAACTGCAACTTTGCAGTATCATCCCCGAAGCTGTGATGAGGGGTATGAGGAAGAATTGGATTCTTTTCATAATACCCTCCCATACTGTTGGCAGACTTGCACAGATCCCCCTGTAAAGGTCAGTGTAGCATATTTCTTCCGTGATTAATAATTCTTGCCTGGAGAAATTGAGGAGTTTGCGATTAATACTATTCAGGACGAAAATTAAACAAATATTTATTCCAATGAGACAGGGAGGAGTTTTACAATGAGAAACTTTTATCCGGTACTTATCCTGGTACTGATATTGTTGGTTACTGCCTGCGTGCCGCAGAAACCAGACGAATCCACCATTCAGACGGCCATCGCGGAGACAGATGAAGCAATGGCTGCTCTGGCAACTCCGACTTCCGTGCCAACGGATGTACCAACGAAGACACCAACGGAAAAGCCAACCCTGAAGCCTACAAAAGAACCGACAAAAACACCAAAGGCAACGAAAACCACCAAACCCACCTCCACACCGGAAGAAGAAGCCGTCGAGAAATTGGAGGATTTCATCAATGACCGGTTCGTGCTACCCCATCCGGATAATACCGGTTATATCGATTCGGACCTGGCAGATGAAACCTGGACGGAAACCATGGACAGTCTGGCCCGCAATCAGGCAATCCCCAAACCTTATGAATGGCAGCTGGTCGAGATGCCGGATTCCACCCGTTGGGCGGATATTTATGATTATTACAAAAAAGCCCTGGTATCCGAAGGGTGGTCGATCACCTCGGATGGTGGCAGCTGGATCACCCTGGCGCACGGCAACACGATGTATGTCGGCGGGTTCATCAAGGATTATGAAGGTAAGAAAGAAAAGATTTCCATTCTTTTCTATCCGGTCACGAAGAATTACAAGTGCCATTACTTTGTTTTCTATTCCTTGAGGAAATAGCCGCGATTCACTGGCATTATTTTGGATAGTTAAATGATATTTATCGGGAGTATGGACCGGTTTGTATGCGCCTGTCTAGCCCCTCGACAGGCTCGGGGAACGAACCCTACAGACACAAATCCGGTGGGAGAGCCTGTCGAACCCCCGGTCACCCCTCGA
>CAYRHB010000006.1:0-24465 GCA_964424035.1 uncultured Leptolinea sp. | reverse complement strand
CAGGCTCGGGGAGCGACCCCCACAGACACGAATCCGGTGGGAGAGCCTGTCGAACCCCCGGTCACCCCTCGACAGGCTCGGGGAGCGACCCCCACAGACACGAATCCGGTGGGAGAGCCTGTCGAACTCCCGATCCACCCCTCGATAGGCTCGGGGAGCGACCCCCACAGACACGACTCCGGTGGGTGAGCCTGTCGAACCCCCGATCCACCCCTCGACAGGCTCGGGGAACGGATGTTTGTGTGCCTCATATTCACTGGCAAAATAATCTTGCCAATTGAATAAAGTGGAAGATGCGGTATGATTACCTTCAATAGGGGCTGAAATTTCACACTATCTTCATTCAAATTGAAAAAATGAGAAAGCTGATCCATATGACCATCTGGGTTGTGATCCTGATATTGCTTGTTCTTTCCGTTGTCTTATCCTATTACAGGAAAGCCGCAATCAAATCCACAACAGGGATCAACCGGCTGGAAAATGTGGATCTGGGCGGGGAAAAGCAGTGGATCTCCATTAGGGGGAATGACCCGAAAAAACCGGTCCTTCTTTTCCTTCACGGTGGACCGGGAAGCGCGAATCTGGCCAAGCTGCGGCTCCAGGTACCGGCATTGGAGGATCACTTCATAGTTGTCAACTGGGATCAACGTGGCGCGGGAAAATCCTATCACATCGGTTTTGATCCACATTCGTTGACCCTTGAGCAGTATATTGAGGATGCCCACCAGCTGACCCGGTGGTTAAAGGACACATTTCAGGTGGAAAAGATTTACCTGATGGGTTTTTCCTGGGGAACCATACCGGGATTGAATCTGGCGGCACGTTTTCCGGATGATTATCTTGGCTACATTGGTGTCGGGCAGGAAGTGGATCTGGCGAGGGCGGAGGAAACGTCATTGGATTGGGTGATGCGGGAGGCGGAAATCGCCGGCAACCGGGAGGCATTATCTGAATTAAGCGCCATTGACCCTGCGTATCACACTGCCGACTGGCAGGAACAACTGGCACGCGAGAGGAAGTGGTTGCTTTTCTATGGCGGGGTGTACCACACGACCAACTCATATAACCATGAAATGAAGATGCTCTTCTCGGCGCCGGAGTATTCCTGGATAAATCGGGCTCTCTGGCCATCAGGCAGCGCGGCATCATTAAAGCGGATGTGGCCGGAATTGATGACTTTCCGGTTTTCAGGGGTGGTCGAGCGGGTGGAAATTCCCGTGATGTTCATCAGTGGGCGATACGATATGAATGCGCCGGCAGAAATGGCTGAAAGCTTCTTCCAACAATTGGACGCACCTGCCGGCAAGACTTTCATCTGGAGCGAACAGGCAGCCCATGATGTATTCTATGATGAACCGGATTGCCTGATTCAGGCAGTGGTTGAATTTAGCAAAGGGTATGAATAAAAACTTCATCAATGTCCGGATGAGAGAATGCCGAAATCTGGCTATAATCAACCGGGCCGGTCGGAGGGATGGCTGGACCTGAATCTTGATATTTGAGGTGATCTGTGACAGAAAAGAAACCCAAATCCGGGTATTTCAAGAATGGAATGCCATATAACCGCTCCGGCAGCGGCCCTGACGATCTAATCGTATTCCAGGGGTTGTTGTTTGAAAACAAGCCGCAACCAATCCTCTTCTCGAGGTCATATAAATTCCTGTGGGACCGGTACACGGTGTACGAAGTACTGCGAAAACCCGGCATGCCGGATGGATACACTCTGGAAAACATGGCGGATGACTACGCGGAATTGATCCGGTCTGAGTTCACGCCGCCTGTGGACATCATCGGTTTGTCAACCGGCGGATCGATCGCGCAGGTGTTTGCCGTCCGCCACCCTGACCTTATCCGCCGGTTGGTCATCCATTCGAGTGCGTACAAACTCAGCGAACCGGCTAGAGAACTGCAAAAGCGGATCGCCAGGCAGGCGCGGGAACGCAATTGGACCGGTGCATACGCCTGGATGCTGGATTATATTCTTCCTGTACGCCAACCGCAGCGTATTCTGATGCAGCTGGTTTTCCCGTTTGTTGCCTGGATGATGGGACTCTTCAACCACCCGGCGAACGCATCAGACCTGGTTACGACCGTTGACGCGGAAGACCGATTCAATTACAAAAACCACCTGGCAGAGATCACAGTGCCTACCCTGATCGCGGCAGGAGAGAAAGATCCGTTCTATACGGAAAAACTGTTCCGCGAAACAGCCGATGGGATCACCGGAGCCAGGCTGGCGCTCTATCCTGACATGGGCCATCCGGCTTCAGGTAAACAATTCGAAGCGGATGTGCTGGAATTCCTTTCCTGAAATCAGTTTTATAAGGGCAATTGGATTGAGGAGTACCCGGCAGGGAAGGTTATTTTCTTAATTGTTTTTTGGCTGTCTTAATGAACCGGCCAAACTCCCTGTCTTTTTTTCTCTTTTCCACGTATGACAATTCATGGTATTCTGATTCGTTGCTGAGATTCAGATAGCTGTTATACCGTTCCCGGCTCAAGCGACCATCATCCAGCGCTGCCAATAACGCGCAGCCGTTTTCTGTGGTGTGGGTGCAATCCGCAAACCGGCAATCCATGGACAGCTCCGCGATATCTGAGAAGCTCTGGTCGATCCCCTCCGCCATTCCGATCGTTCCCAGTTCACGCATCCCCGGTGTATCGACCAGCATCGCGCCTGATTCAAGCATGGTCAACTGACGGCGGGTGGTCGTATGACGGCCTTTGCCGTCATACAATCGGACGTTTCCGGTATCAAATACTTCACTGCCCATAAGCCGGTTGAGCAGAGTAGTCTTGCCTACCCCGGATGATCCCAGAAGGCAGAATGTTTTTCCGGTTTCCAACAACTCGGTGAATTGCTTAATACTTTCACCGCTCTTGCTGCTTAACGGAATGACAGGGCAATGGATGCCGGCGTTCCGGATATTTTTTTGCATACGCAGCACTTCGTCCGCGTTTACAAGGTCTTTTTTGGTAAGCAGAATTACTGGCTCAACCCGACCGTCATTGACCATGACGAGATACCGTTCAAGGCGGTGAATATTAAAATTGGCATCACATGATTGCAGGATAAAAGCTGTATCGATGTTTGCAGCGATGACCTGGTAATCGATAGTCCGGCCGCTGGCTTTTCGTCTCAACATTGTTTTTCGGGGAAAAAGTTCATGGATAATGGCAAACGTTCCGTCATCATAAGTTTGTACATTTACCCAATCACCAACGGCTGGAAGATCGGCTGATGATGTTGTGTTGTAAAGGAGGTTTCCTGCCAGTTCAGCCCGGATCTCGTTTTTTTCACCGCGGATAAGATAACTTTCCCGATCGACGGCGGTCACCCGGGCCGGGCAGCAATCAGTTCGTACAAGGTGACTCCGCTTTTCTTTGAACCATTCATCGAATCCCAGTTTGTTGATATCCATTTCACGATTCTACCGTGCCTTTCTCCCGTTGACCATTCAACCGATCAGATTGACTGGAATGCGATATCCTTGGGAACCTGCATGGCACAGGATGCCCCGACTTATTTGGGAAATGTGAGCGCTATTCGAATGTCCGCATGATAAAAACTGTTTTCACAGGTTCCGCAATTCATTCCGGATGAGAATCCCCACAGTATGAGCGAATTTTTCAGGTGATTTGATGCAAACGAGATTGTAGCCAAATATCTTCTTGGCTGCCGGGATGTCTTCTTCCAGGCCGGTGAAGACGCACAGGATCGAAAAACCTTTCTCGCGACCCTTCCTTACTTCAAGAGCGGTGTCATTAACTCCTGCTTCATCGGCGTAACAATTCCTGCCCGGATCCATCCCCCCGGTCGAGAACCCGGATGGATCGATCGGTTTTCCATCGGAGAGAACGATCAATATTTTATGCTCACAGGGGGATTCCTGCATCATGTGAACAGCTGTCCGGATGGCTAATCCATCACGATTGCATCCACTGGAATGGTAATTAAAAATCCGGTTGTTTTTGTTTATTTCAACGTAATCACGGAACAGGTTTATGACCGTATAGCTGCCATTCGTACAATAAGAAAACACGCGGACAGGAATATGGCAGCGGGTCAGGCTTTCTGCGATGATATACCCCTGGGTGGCAATCATTTCCTGGCGGTTCATTTGTGATCCAGATGCGTCCAGCAGGATATCTACCGTGACATTTCCGATCTCATCGAGGCGGTTGCGCAAAAATATCTTGCTGTCATTCAGGTAAATATTTCGCCAGATCCGACCGGCAACAAGATTTCCCGCCTCGGACCGGCAGGTTGATTCAATATCAACCAGCAAGGTGTTTTTGATGATGTTGGTCAATCTGATGATATTGTTGGTATTCCGGTTGATATTCTCGCTGAAGTGGGTTTTGTTCCTTTCCCGCTGTAATAACGCAGCTTTTACACGGAAATTTGAATCCGAACCGGTCAGAGCTTTCATATCATATTCCCCGCGGGTTACATGAAGATGGCAGCTACGATGATTTTCTACACAGAGCAGACTCTCCAGCTTCTGTATCTGCGATCCGGACAAAATGGAAGTCCCATACAGGTTGCGTATGTTCTCCCTGGATTTCCTGTTGGTATATTCCAGAAAACCGCGCCAGAATGACCGGTTTTTCTCCTTCTGGCGGCTGTTCTTTAATTCCGCAGAATTTTCCCTGGCTGTATGAGAGGGCAATTTTGATCTGCGCATTTTCCGGAACGGATTTCCGAAACTCAGGTTATTTTTACTTGAGAAAATTGCGCTGAGCAGATTTCGCCCATACCGGGGATTAGACAGGGCAAAATATGAATCGATGATTTCGTTTAATTTGAGGATGATCTGTTCTGTAGTAAGCGATGGATTAAATTCCAACTCGCCAAGAATATCGGAAACCTGATCCCGCATTCCAGGTTCTTCACCGAGGGCTTTTCGAAAATGTGCCAGATTGATTTCATCAATCAGGTAATAATAACAGGCAGCAATTTCACGAGAGATTACCTTTTTCGAATAATTATTCCGTAATGAATCAAGCACAGGACGCTCTTTCAGCCCCTTTTGAAACACACAATTTTCCAATCCGATCCATGCCAGATTTTCATAAAACGCGTGCTCCGGATCTTTTTTTAGACTGGCAAAGAAATCCTGGATGATCGCGTAGTCATAGTATTTTCGAACGGCGCCGGTAATATAGTTCCAGTAAAGATCAGCCTGACCGTGACTGTCATATCCTTCAAAATCCGGAAGAAAGGAATAATCATCCGATGCATTCCAGATGATGTTATATGCCCTTATTTGTTCTCTGTTTGAGTTTTCCATCACGACTTATCGATTGAAGATATCATCCCTCGTAACGTTCTCTGGAATTCTCAAGCGAATTACATCATCCACCAGATCCCGTTCAAAATCATCAAATGATTTGTTGGTTATTCCCATTTGCAGGGCTTTCATGGCAGGAAGCCCTTTGTCCATTAGTTGAATGGAAGACATCAATCCTCGCAAATCCACGGATTTGGTGGAAATTTCTGAGCTTTCACTTTTCTTCTGCAGATCCTGAAATAATCCAATAAATTGGGTGAAATACCCCTCTTTCATATGCGGGAATTCCCTTTGAAGAAGTTTCTTGAGGTTTTCAGAGGAAATATTCGGCATTTTTATTACCAGAAAGCGTGAAGCCAGAGCTTCATTTAATTCCCTTGTCCCTGCATACCCATAATTCATGGTCGCGATAAACCGGGTCATGCTATCCAGAGTTATCTTGTCATAGCCGGGAACATCAATAATCCGCCGGAAGTCCAGAGTGGCGTGCAGGATCGCAATGGATTCGTTCTTTGCCATATTGATTTCATCCAGAATCCCAAACCCGCCGCTTATGGCGCAACGGTATATGGGTCCATGGCGGTGGACTACCTGTCCATTCTCAAAAGTATCGGTGCCAATAAGAGAAGAGGAATCTGTATTGATGTGGAATGATATATCCCAACTGGGCCGGGCAAACGCGGCAGACAGGTTTTCCGCCAGCACATTTTTCCCGGTGGCTTTCGGGCTTACCAGAAGAAGATTTTCTCCGCATAACAGGGCGGTTATTGCCTGTTCCCAGATATCCCTTCCATAGTAATGGAATCTTGGTTTTGAAATTCTGTATGCCAGTTCCGGTTTGACCGGATTGGTTTCCCGTATTCGGACAATCTCATTGATCAGATATTCATTTATTCCCTCTTCACGCAAAAAATCCAACAATGTGACACCTCCAAAAACCAGCCGATCAAGTAATACCTGCGCTGACCTTGCCAAATAATAAAGACCATTTTCGGGGAAATTCCCAAAAACCATGAATATTGTTAATTTTTATACTAATATCATAACAATCATTATTTAGATACTGTATCACTTCCAATTGGAATGGTCACTATTTGAATGTCACGGGTTGATCATACATTCGTAAGCAATTTTGTACGCCGGAAATCAATTTCTCTGATTGAATTCAATTTGCTTGAATGCATAAACCTCATATTCAAAGCTGCATGGCAGATCCACCCGTGTGCTCTGTTTGCTTGAAAATTCAAAACAGTCAATAATACAGATGGTTTTCGAATAAACATCACAATATGGGAAGAACTTTACGAGGAAACAATGAAGAATCTATACAATTCCATGGTTGACCTCCTGATTAAGAAGGAAAATTTTGTGGTTGCCACACTATTTGACAAAACCGGTTCAGCCCCCCGCAGTGATGGTGCAAAAATGATCGTACGCGCGGATGGGTCCATCATCGGGACGATTGGTGGAGGCCGGCTTGAAGCAGAAGCCATTGAACTGGCGAAAAAAATGATCCCCCAACAAAAATCGGTGATCCAACTCTTTGATCTGACCGGCAAGGATGCGGCAGAATCCGATATGATCTGCGGAGGTAAGGGTGAGATCCTGATTGACTTTATTGATGCCGCAGATGAGATCAACCTGGCCATCTATTCAGCCGTTGTGGAAATAATCGAAAACCGGGGGAAAGGTTTCCTGGTTACCATCCTTGATAATCCATCTGCAGGAAAGCAGGGAATTAACCGGCAGCAATGCCTGGTAAAACCGGACAAGACCATGGTTGGTCGTGTGAACTGTGATCCCAAATTGATGAATGAATTGATCAATGGACCGGCGAAGGTCACCCTGCATTCCGAGGTTTATGACAACAAACGATTTCTGGTGGAACCTTTACGGGAGGGTGGAACGGTGATCATTTTTGGTGCCGGGCATGTTTCACAGAAGATCGCTCCGTTGAGTGAAGGGGTTGGTTTCCGAACGGTGGTACTGGATGACCGCACGGAGTATGCCAACCGTGAAAGATTCCCCGCGCCCGTTGAAATCCGGGTGATAGATGATTTTAAGAAATTACCGGACCTCGGAGTTGATGGTAATAGCTACCTGGTCATTGTTACCCGTGGTCACATGTTTGACAAGGATGTCCTGGAACAGATATTGCGAAGCGGGGCGGCATATATTGGCATGATAGGCAGCCGGATCAAGCGGGACCTGATCTATAAAGAATTAATATCCCGTGGATTTACACAAGACGAGTTGGCGCGTGTGTACTCTCCCATCGGTACTGCCATTCTGGCGGAAACACCGGAAGAACTGGGAATCAGCATTGTGGGAGAACTGATCAAAGTGCGGGCGGAAAAGTACAAAATACAGACGGTTAAATGACTGAAAGGTACGGTAGGCAATCTCAGAAATCTGTATTTGCCGGTCTATAAAAGAAAAAAGGGAGTTGGCATGATAATTCTCGAGCAATTAAGAAGGAATAAGGGAACCATATCCAGCCAATTGTCTAAGGATCTGGCAAAGGATGTTCTGAATGGAAATACTGAAATCTTGCAGGAAGCCATAGACCTTTGCTGTTTTCTTCCCGCCAACAAAAAGGAAAAGAACGTCCGGTCTGGCGCAGCAAAGATCATTGAGATTGTGGCTGAAGTAAAGCCGGAACTGGTGGCGCCCCATCTTGAAAAACTGCTACCGGGTCTGGGCGTAGATGAACCACAGACCCGGTGGATGACCATCCGGACGATGGGTTTTTGTGCCAGATTCAGACCGGATATTGCCAAACAGGCAATCCCATACGCGAGACAGTACATCCGGGAAAAGAAAGATGGACAGCTCTGCCTGGTTAGCTCAGCCGATCTATTCCTGGGCGATTATGGAGAATTGTCTACCGAAGCAGCACATGATGTATTTCCCATCCTTCTTGAATCAACAGACAATGTTATTGTAAACGAGCCGGATTGGTTGTTTGAAGCATTTATAAAAATTGCCGGATACCTGGAAGAAACCGAAAAATTGAAGGTGCTTTCCTTCGCGGAAGCATATGAGAACCTGTACCGAAAATCCACTCAAGCGAGAATCCGGAAATTAAAGCAATTGTGTGAATAACCCGGACTATCCAAACCCATCAAATCCGATTCCTGCGGGCAAAATAGTGAATCTTCACAAGATTTCCACATATTCTTCGTAATATGTTCATATCTCCTCCCTAAAATTCAAAATAACCTGATCAAAAAAATTTGTGATGGAATTTACCAATAGAAATTTGAGAGGACAATATGTTCAAAAAAATCGTTCAATTTACCCTGATGAGCACACTTGCCCTGAGTATGATGGCATTTGCGCCTGTTCCCGTTGAAGAAAATTCAACAGGATCTGTACTGCCCGCTGTTTCCCTTCAGACCGTCGATCTGTCGGATGAAGTAATCGATGGATTGCTCTACCTGCGGGAAGAAGAAAAACTTGCGCATGATGTTTATGTATATCTGTATGATTTATGGGGCATGAATATCTTTGAGAATATTGCTGACAGCGAACAGACACATACCGATGCAGTCAAAATCCTGTTGGATACGTATGGGCTTCAGGATCCGGCTGATGGGATTGCGGTTGGAGAATTTACCAATCCTGAATTGCAGGCGCTGTATGATCAATTGATCGCGCAGGGCAGCCTATCGCTGAGTGATGCATTGAAAGTTGGTGCCACAATCGAAGAACTCGATATTCTGGATCTGCGGGAAGCATTCAGTCAGACAACCGCCCTGGATATTCAACAGGTCTATGAGAACCTGGAAAACGGTTCCGGTAATCATCTCGAATCCTTTGCCAGTACGCTATTCACGCAAACCGGGGAAGAATACCAGCCGCAGTACCTGTCGTTGGAAGACTACCAGACCATCATCAGCTCCAGACCGGGGAATGCTGGAAACGGACAGGGTAATGGAAACGGAAATGGAACCGGAACTGGAATCGGAATGGGTAACGGCATGGGTTCAGGAACCGGGACCGGATCGAGACCCCTGGATGGAACTGGAAATGCCAATGGCAATCGGGGTGGCAGACAGTAAAGATCATCTCAAAAAGCACCGGGTTGTTCTTATACAAGGAACAGCCCGGTTTTATTTTAAAGTATGGCGTTGATCACTCCAGCCAGGCGTTCCATGCCTGTTTGGATCTTATCCGGTGAAACCCCACCAAAGCTGATGCGCATGCAATTATCATGCAGGTCCTTTTCATCAACAAAGAACTCGCGACCCGGGACATAAGCCACTTTCCGCGCGAGCGCTTCAGCCAACAGACTGGTCGTGTTCATAGGTTGCGGCAATTCAACCCAGGTGAACAAGCCTCCATCCGGGTAGACAGATTTAATGTCTTCTGGCAACAGGGTCTTCACACATTGCATCATCACATCCCGGCGTTCCCGGTGGATATCACGGATCATCTTTAGGTGGGGTCCGTAAAGCCCGCGGTTGAAAAACTCGGCACAAATGACCTGTGCCAGGACACTGGCATGTGAATTTGTGGCTGTCTTGACATCATATATTCCGCGGATGATCTCTTCCTTCGCGTAGATATAACCCAGCCGGCTGCCCGGGGAGAATATCTTTGAGAAGCTGTTCACAAAGATCGTGTTTCCGGTTTGGTCAAAGGATTTGACCGGCGGCAGAACCGGGCCGCTGTAATGCATTTCACTGTATGGATCGTCTTCCAGAATGATGACGTCATACCGGCTGCCAAGTTCAGCCAGAGCTTTGCGGCGCTCCAGACTGGTGGTGCGGCCGCTCGGGTTCTGGAAGGTGGGGATGACATAGACTATTTTCGGGGAGTATTTTTTTATTTTCGCTTCCACATCCTCAATTACCAACCCGTTGTCATCCGTTTCACAGGCGATGCAGTTGGCTTCAAAGAGTTGAAAGATCTGAACGGCCTGCACAAAAGTTGGCGTTTCGACGAGCACCACATCACCCGGTTCAAGGTATAACTGACTGACCAGGTTCATGCTCTCAATACCCCCGGACACGATGAGAACTTCCTCCATTCCGGCTTTCAATCCTTTTGGCGATAGAAGTTGTTCGATCACAGCCTGCCGCAGATCGGGGATTCCCATCGGATTGCCGTATTGCAGGGCTTGAACTCCGCGTTTTTCACGGGTCAATACTTCATTTGCAATGCTGTGGATCATTTCAACCGGTAGGGCTTCACGCGCGGGAGCACCGCCCCCAAAGGAAATAGTGTCCGGGTCGGTCATTGATTCGAATAACTGACGGATTACACCGGCGGATGATTTCATATTCGATATGCGTCTGGCAAATTCAGCCATGTCGATCTCTCCTGTAGAAAACAGATCTGGTTCACGTGGTCATTATTTCTTGAATTTAGAATAGTAGATTGTACCTTTACCACAGTCAGTTTTACAAAAAATCGCGATTTTCTATTATCAACACTGAACCAGACCGGTATACAATGGAAAGGAATATGCCAACCGCATGGTCTTCCCGGTTCAGGTTTGATCCAATTCCCGCACTGTCAAATAGTGGGGATGGGGCATTGATCTACTTTTTAAAACGCGACCTGATGGCTGACGCCGTCGCACCGGTTGAAACCCTCTGGGTGCAGCCCGAAGTGGAGAAGTTGGTCGCCGCGCAACAGGTTGATGGTTCATGGAAATACGGGGGCCGCGATGAACCATCGGTTCCAGGTCAGAATTATAAATTGCTGGAAACATACCGTAACCTGCGCATACTGGTCGCCATGTTCGGATTGGACCGGTCACATCCCTGTATCAAAAAGGCAGCAGGTTATATTTTCAATTGCCAGAAACCGGAAGGGGATATACGGGGGATTATCGGGAACCAGTATATGCCGTATTACCACGCAGCCATTCTGGAACTGCTCATCAGGGCTGGTTTCGAGAATGACCAACGGCTGATTGCCGGGCTGGACTGGCTGTTGACAATGAGGCAGGATGACGGTGGATGGATTGTCCCGGTTCAGGCAATTCCTCCAAAGGAACGTACAACCCGGTTTTGGGTTGAAGAACCGGTCAAGCCGGACAGGTCACTACCGCATTCCCACATGGCAACAGGCATGGTATTACGTGCCCTGGCAGCCCACCCGGATTATCGTCACCGGCCTGAGGTACAGGATGCGGGGAGGTGCTTGAAGTCCCGTTTTTTTGAGGCCGATCGATATAATGACCGAAAGGGGGCGAATTACTGGCTCAAGTTTCAGTACCCATTCTGGTGGACCAATCTAGTCAGCGCATTGGACATCCTGTCCCTGCAGGGTTTTTCAACGGATGATACGGATATTGTCCGGGGATTGGAATGGTTCATCGATCATCAACAAAGTGACGGATTGTGGCCGACCGGGTATGATAAAGGGCGCCGGTCCATCACCAACCGGATGTGGGTTGGATTGGCTGTATGCCGCATCTTTCATCGGTTTGGTTTTCAGATGAATTAACAAGGAAATAAATATCATATTGAGGAATCAAAGCGCGTTATGCAAAAACAAAGCCGAATCCTATTCAAGTGTGATGCTTTATTGTTTGATTTTGATGGAGTGTTGGTCGATTCCACAGGTAACATCTTGAGACACTGGAAGGCATGGGCTGACCGGCATGGCATTGATATGAATGAGATCAACAAGGCTGTCCACGGGATGCGAGCCATAGAAACCATGCGGATTGTTGCGCCGCATCTGAACCTGGAAGAAGAAGTCCGCCTTTTTATGGAAAATGAGCTGCATGATACCGAAGGGATCATTGCGTATGAAGGTGCCCGCGATCTCCTTTCCACATTGCCCACGAATGCGTGGGCTGTTGTTACATCTGCCCGGATGGAGTTGGTACGATTGCGCCTGGTCACAACCGGTTTGCCTGTACCGCAGGTATTGATCGCGGCGGATGATGTGAGAGAGGGGAAACCTTCTCCTGAACCTTATCTGGCCGGGTCGAAAAAGATCGGAGTGTTACCGGAACGCTGTATGGTCGTTGAGGATGCGCCTGCCGGTATCCGGGCCGGAAAGCGGGCGGGGATGTTTGTGACGGCTATCGCCTCCACTCATTCGGCAGACGAGCTATTAGCCTGTGGGGCGGATATTGCGCTGAACAGGCTGGTGGATCTGCGCGTGGAGTTTTCGAATGACGGCTACCGGATGCAGATCTCGGCAGGTTAATCGCAAAATGTATGCGACGGAACAGAAAAGAATATTCGAATGATCCCGCCGTTGTTCGACCGCGATTTTTCAGGGGACCCCTTTGTTCTTTTCGGCCACGACCATTTGGTTGTTTTGGTAATAATTGCCGCCCTCTGTCTGGCTATCCATGTTTTCCGTGACCGGTGGTCAGAACATGGCAAAACAATCACCCGCTGGGGATTGTTTATTTTGATCTATCTGTGTGAGGGTTCCTGGCAGGTATGGATGTGGGCGATCGGCAGTTGGACCATCCAGGGAATGTTGCCGCTCTGGTTATGCAGTGTCACCTCGTGGACCATGCCGCTTCTCCTTATTTTCCGGAGCCGCCGGTATTATGAATGGGTATATTTCATGGGGATTATCGGAGCTTCCATGGCGCTATTAACTCCCGACCTGATGCAGTATGGATTTCCTCATTTCCGGTTCATCGAGTTCTTTACATTACATGGTGCGATCATTATCGCCATTGTGTATATGACAATTATTGAGGGATTCAGGCCAACCTGGAGGTCATTGCCCGCAGCGATACTCATTACCGATCTTTTCTGGGCATTTTGTGCCTGGGTAAACAGTCGCATTGGAAGCAATTATCTGTACACGCAGGGAAAACTCCCGACCCCCAGTCTGCTGGATCTTCTCGGACCGCATCCATATTACCTGGTGTGGATGGAGGTCATTGGCATTTTGCTCTGTGTTCTACTGTATCTGCCATTTGCCATACGTGATCATTACAACAACCGGCAGGATTGATGGTTGGATTTTCTGCGATTCCATCAATTTGCTGTACGGGAAATATACCAATCTCTTAAAAACCACTATAATTAACTCGTCGCAAAATTAATGGGGATCTAACGGGAGACATGCCATGAGGGAGCTCAAAGCACCTGAAGACATCCTTTTTGAAGATCGAACTCTTCGCGAAATACTGGATTCGTCCAGCCCTGCCAAGCCAGTGGTCTTAAAGGGTGCTGATCTTGCCGGTGCGAATCTTCGGAATGAAAATTTAGAGGATGCGAACATGTGGGGCGTAAAAATGGTTCACGCGTCCCTGAATAACGCAAAAATGAAAGGCGCATATCTTATGCGCGCAAACTTGATTGGATCTGATTTTTCGGATGCCATAATGGTGGATGCGAATTTGATGGATGCAAACCTGATCGGCGCGAATATGGAACGCACCAATCTTATGAATGCCAACCTGATGGGCGCTGACATGACGGTGGTCAATCTGATCGGCGCCAATCTTCGCGGCGCCATCCTGAAAGATGCCAATTTAAAAGGCGCCAACCTGTCGAATGCCGACCTCACCGGCGCCGACCTCACCAATGCGGATATGAAAGGTGTAGTCCTGAGGGGCGCCAAAATGGATAACACCAATACCAGCGATGCTTCCATTGAAGAATCACAGGATGATGACGCCAGGTCAAAAGAAAAACGGGTATCCCTGCTTGATCGTCTTTTTGGAACCGGGGGAAGATAAATCCATAATCCAATGCACTTTTGATGGATTAATGTGTAATGAGACCGGGCTGAAAATCCCGGTTTTATTTTTCCGGTACGAGGCCGCCGGATACTTCCAACGATGGTTTCAAAAGGGTTGGTGTGGGAAGCACGGGGGTTTTCGTCACTGTCGGCGTTCTGGTTGGAGTATCAATGACTACGGTCACATATACTTCGGGGATCCAGCCGATTCTGCCATCGGAGTCTCTGATCTCCACCCAGATGAGCCCGCTCTGTGTTGTGGTATGGTCAAGCAGCGTAACCCTGTCTCCAGAACGGATGGTTCCAATCACCGCTCCACCGGGAATCTGATAGATCTTCATTTCAGGAAGCAGGAAGCGAACGATCTTCCCACTGGACAATGTGGGTGTTGATGTGGGTGTGGATGTGGATGTCATGGTCCGGGTCATAGTGGGTGTGGCTGTCGAAGTACTGGTTGGCGTATCAGTAGCCGTTGGAGTGGGGGTGTCTGTTGCTGTTGGAAGTGGTCCGGCTGTCTCAGATGGGATAATGATCCTGGTTGGCGTGAATGTGGGTGGTATCAACGGGTCAAGGGATTTGACCAAAACCTGGCTTACTTTCAAGGATACCGGTTTGTGAATACCTTCCACAATGTTTTTCTGCAGGTTGACCACCTGGTAGTACTCCAGAGAAGAACTGGTCCGGATGGTGATCCTCATATCCAGCTCATCCCCATCCCGGATGACTTCCATATCAGTCAGCTCAGCCCCATTGATCCTGGAAACTTCTTCCGTAACCACTTCATTGATCAGCCGGTTATCAGCGGCTTCCATGAAAAACTTGATACTGTAATAGGAAAGAGGACCGAGCAGACCAATCGTCAACAAAAGGGAATAGATCAGACTCCTGGGAATAATATGTTCACGGATCTCCGCGTAGGATGCAAATCCCCGAAGGAAGAATACCAGCACAGAGGCGAAAGCAATGGTGATCGTATTGGTTATGAATAGAAGGGCGGCTCCGCCTGCCACGTCGATACGGTCAAGGGCAATACCGATCCCGATGGTGCAAAGCGGCGGCATCAAGGCTGTCGCGATAGCCACACCGGGGAGGGCGGTTGAAATATTGGGTTGAACGACCGCATAGGCCGCAGCGATACCGCCTGCCAGGGCGATCATCAGGTCAATGGGGGACGGCCTGGTGCGGGAAATGATCTCCTTGGATAATTCCTGAACACTGAAAAATGGGAGATGGTTATTGATGAACGTTAGCACTATGGATAGGCCAATGGCGAGCAACGCGCCGCGAAACAGGGCGGAGAGAGAGTTCTTTAACATTTCTGTATTACCGGTCAACGATGCCAGCCCAAGCCCGATTATGGGGGACATCAACGGAGCGATCAACATGGCGCCTATGATCACCGCGGGCGAATCGGTGATTAATCCCAGAGTGGCAATACTGCATGAGAGGGTGACCAGCAGGAAGAAATCAAAACCCGGGGTAACTGATTCCGACATTTCATCAATTACCTCCCTGCGCCTTTCAGCCGGGACTCTTTTAATAATTAATTTTTGCCAGTTGGGAGTTTTCATATTGATAAGCAGCTTTACAGAATAGATGGTTTCTGATCAGGAATGCATGGGTGAGCAAAACCCGAATGGTCACAATAAATGAACCATGCTCAGGATAGATAGATTATTGCAGAAAACCCGTAAAAGGGACAGGTGCATTCTGGATAATAATAAAACCCGACCGTTTGCCATTCCGGTCGGGCAGTCTGTGTTCAACCTTTTATTGCCTCAGGAAATCTCCTGCAACTTGTGAGAAAACCTCCGGTTGTTCCTGGAAAGAGAAGTGGCTGGCATCCGGAATAATCTCAAAGCGGGCGTTGGGGAATGTGTCACTGTACAACCGGCTGGCATCCTCACTTTGCAGATCCTCCGTTCCGTGGATGACCAGTACAGGAGCTGTCACCCTGCGCATCAACGGGCGGTAATCATGCTGTTGCCCCATGCTGATATACATGGCCCAGGTCATCCATCCTCCCAGCTCCCCCTGTTCCACCAGATTCTCTTCGGGTAATTCCATAACCGACATATAGTACTTCCCGAATTGCTCGTCCAGAGCAATTAGATCGGCTTCCGAACGTTGAAACAGCTTATTGAAATCCATGTACTCCTTCATGAAAGCATCATATTCAGCCAATTCCTGCTGCGGTAAGCGGGACCGGACACTGGCAAACAGATCGGAATCCGCGTCGGGTTGGGGCATTACCAGAGAGTTGGCCGGCGAGATCAGGATCAGTTTTTCCACCCGGTCGGGAAATTCAGCGGCATACAACGAAGCCAGAAAACCACCCCAGGAGTGGCCAACCAGGATCAGTTTGTCCTCGCCGAGGATATGGCGGATCCGCTCAATATCGGCGATCTGGGCGCCCAATCCAAGGGTTTTATCCAGAAGGGTCATATTCTCATACATGTTCTGTGAATCAAACCGGTCAAATGGACGGGTGGATTTACCGCAACCACGCTGGTCATAATAATGGAACCGGTATTCGCCGGTCAGTGGTTCCAAACCAGCCATTGGTTCACGGAAAGGCATACCGGGTCCACCGTGAACGACCAATACAGTACGCCCGTTTCCCACGGCAAAGTGATACAGGCTGATATCGTTTTCCACCTGCCAGAAATCCGGGTCTCCCGCCTGTTCGGGGGGAGTGAGCGCTGACCGCAGATTTTCAGTCCGGCTGACCATACCCGGGGTATACAGGGGTTGCCGGGTCATCCACCAGAAACCAGCTCCACCGGCAATGATAAGGACCAGAAGCACACTGGCAATAATGATCAACTTGCGTTTCATTTGAACACTCCATTTTCTCTTTGAAGATTATTTTTCAGGGTACTGTGCAGCTGTTGCCTGTGCCCATTCACGAACCATAACCCTGACTTCTTCAGGTTCCAGAACCAGGATTCCCTGGCCGTAGGACAGGGCCTGGCTGGCTGCCGCATACAGGTCTGGCGCCAGGAAGGAAACCAGAATGGATCCATCCGGTTGCTCTTCCAGCGAATCCCAAAAACCACTGGAATACCGGGCCAGGTGGGCCAGGGGTTGTGTAAAGAGCATCTTTACACCAATCCGCGGAACATCCTGCCAGTCTCTGGCTACATAATCATGGAGGTTGAAATCGTTTGGCTTTGAGAAAGTCACGCCGTTCAATTTCACATCCATTATCCTATCCACCCGAAAGGTTCGCAGCTCTTCCCGCAAATGGCAAAATCCGACGGCATACCACCACCCGGAGCGGTGAAACAGACCGTAGAAGTCGACTTCACGCTGTTCACCAACCGCATCCCGTCCGCCCTGATAGAGCATGGATACTTGAAGGGAATCCCTGACCGCTTTCCTGAGTATTGACAGGCGGGGTGAAAGCTTTTCCATATCCGTACGGTTTATCCCTGTGGCCACAAGGGAATTCCGTGCCCAGGCGATTTCACGGAGCTGCTCGGGTGGAAGGACATTCTCCAGTTTTGCCTCCGCGCCCAATGCGGCATCCAAATACAACTGCCCCCACATCTCACGGACCAACCCGGTTCCCAGGGAAAGCGTTACGGCTTCTTCCGGCGTAAATACCAGCGGGGGAAGCCGGTAACCCGGAACAAGCGAAAAACCGCCGTAAGGTCCACGCTCGGCATAGACCGGGATGCCCATTTCATCCAGCATCCCGAAATATCGATGCAGCGTGCGCACAGAAATACCCAGTTCCGAAGCCAGAGCTGCGGCTTTCTGACCGGGTTTGCGTTGCAAAAGGAGGATCAGGGTGATCAAGCGGGTTGCGGTTGTCGGCATCAGTACCTTCCAGAAAGAGAATAGAAGTTATATATGTCATTTTATGACATATATAACGACACTTTTCAATCCCTTTCTTGAAATCCCCGCGTGTATCAGGCGATAAACCCGAAAGTTCGCTCCGGATGGTCTATTCGAATATAAGCCGGGTTTCGTAGGGATTTAGTTTATTCTCGCCAGAGAACTGCACTGTGGAGGTTACGTTCTGAAGAAAGAGTGCTTTTTGTGTTCCATCCGGCGACGTACGGGATAGGGCGAAAATCCCCCGGCCCATATCCAATACTTTCTGCGGCCCATTCGGATGGAAAGAGGATGACCGGACCCGCCGCGTGAGCAAGTCGCGGAAGCGGGAAAATACCATGGAACGCAGGGAAGCCGCATCAGCAAGTTCGCTTTCAAGAACATCAAGGTCCAGTTTTTGCCGGTTGATGGTGCGATTTTGTCCGGTTTGTTGAACCCCTTCAGTCCATCCGCGTGATCCAAACAGACTATGGAAGTAGATGCCGGGAACACCGCGCAACATCAACATGATGGCCTGTGATGCCATAAAACGTCCGACCTGCCTTTCGACCGGCTCATTGCCAGCGGGATCAGACAGTGCGTCAAAGTAATTGATGTTCATCTCATACGGGCTTTGTGATCCGTCCGGATTGTTTTTATAGGAGATGAAGCCGCCATGATCCTGGGTGCGTTGGATCAGGTGGTTGATCTCGGCATCGGTCAGGATGCCGCGTGCCGGATTAAGGCCGATGCCATCGTGTGACGCGAGAAAATTAAAAAAGGTTGTGCGGTCTGATGGAAACTCCAGAGCGTCTGCCCATCGCGATAACGCCGTTGAATCACCTGTCTGAATTGTATGAAGGACTAACGGGGGCAGGGCAAAATTGTATACAAGCTGGGCTTCATTCGTCCCATTCCCGAAATAGGAAATATTGTCCTCATGCGGAACGTTCGTTTCGGTGATGATGCGCACATGGGGCGCAACTTCATCAAGTACCAGGCGCAACAATTGGATGAAGGCATGGGTCTGGGGCAGGTGAAGGCATGTCGTTCCGATTTCTTTCCACAGGTAGGCAATGGCATCCAGCCGGATGAACTGGGCTCCATGACGTACATATTCCAACAGGATATCCAGTATCTCAATCAGTACATCCGGATTATGAAAATCCAGGTCAACCTGGTCAGCGCTGAAGGTTGTCCAGACTTTTTGGGGACCTGCCGTTGTCTCAAATTCTGTCAATAATGGCAGTGCCCTTGGCCGGATGACTTTTGACAGGTCCGGATTGCCATCCACTGTCAGGAAATAGCGATTGTACGGAGGGCGGTCATGCAAGAAAGACTGAAACCAGTCCCCCCGGGCAGACATGTGATTGATGACACCGTCGAACATTAACCGGAATGAGCTTCCCAATTTTTCCACATCATGCCAGGTACCCAGCGCCGGGTCAACCGTGCGGTAGTCCATTATTGAAAAGCCATCATCAGATGACCAGGGAAAGAAGGGCAAAATATGGATGCTGCTGATCAAACCCGCCAGGTGTCTTCCGCAGAATAGGTCCAGATTTTCCAGTGATTTGCCTTTTAATGACCGTACCTGATCGCCGTAGGTGATCAGCATGGCATCCTTTTCATTTAATTCTGTTCGAACCGGTACTGGAACATTCCCTCTGTATGTATCTATCAACGCGAACAACCGGGGTTCAATCTGCCCGGTTGTTCGTTCATCATACATTTTTTTCAGAAGACGGGTTTTGATTTCGTTTTCCATGGAATTCATTGTACAGCACCCACCTTCATTGGAGAAATTTGCTTAATCCAATTGTTTCCCCTTGATATATAGAACAATACTCATATCCCCTGATCATGATCAGGCTGCTCTGATCATCTTTATTTTTTCAGGTCGATGTCAGATCAATCCGCATGGCACGAGGTCGATATATGGACCATACTCACTTCAAGCGTGAAGAATGGTACTTTCAAGTTGTTTGGAATGATCCAGTGTGCATTGCAGCATATCCGCGACCGCGCCCGCGAGAATTGTGTCAACTTTGATGGATTCAGTTGTGAGTTTGCCAGTTTTGGGTGCGATCTCCAGGGCTTTGACACTGTCAACAATGATATCAAGCGCCAGGTCTGCGGCGACTTTATCTGTATTGATGACCAGGTCAAAGGCTTGTGCGGTATCCCACGTGATCCCGTAGAAGTCGTGAACGAAATCCGCCCGAACCTTATCGCCATCTTCGCAGATTGTTTTCGCTTCCAGCTCGGTCAGGTTTTCAGTCTCCATCAACCTCTTGACCCTGGATTCAAAAGGAGCCTGCAGACGGATGTGGAAGACATCTGCATAACCGGCCAGGACTGAGAACCCGCTGCGACCCACAATGACTGAGTCGCCATGTAAAGCGACAGCCCGCAATACTCTATTAAGCATTTCAACCATGAGTTCGCGGCGTCTTCCGCGCTGCGCGTCGAATTTCGCCCAGAAGCCCAGAAGAGCTTCAAATTCATGGTCAAATTCGACGAACCCGTAGTTGTTGAGCAGGCCTTCAATGATCTCCTTGTCTACAAAATGATAGCCCAGAATATCTGCAATTCTCCGGGCCAGGATGTCCCCCTCGCTGCCAAAATCTCTGGAGATGGTTACGGTTGTCATAATACACCTCCTGTTGAAAATGTAGAAAAGAGGAAAAAATATTCTGTTAAATACATTATAGCGAGCCGGGGCGAAAAAAACAGTAATAATCCAATTATGGAAAGCGATTTTACAATCCGGTTAATGGCTACACTTCATTCTATGAAAGACGGTTTAATTTATTTTTCCGGAGAATCAGCCGCGCACCTGAATCCCATCTGCCCGTCAAAATAGTGCTCTCCCTTGCCGCTGGCACGCGAAGAAGCCCGCAAATCTTTTGCCAGACTGCCAGCCCCACCCCCTTTGCGGACTCTGAATTCGCCGGTCTCCGGTCCAATTGGATTCATATGCGGCGAGTATGAGAAGTAATCGGTGGAATACCAGTCTGAAACCCATTCCCACACATTGCCTGACATGTGATACGCGCCATACGGACTTATGCCGGAGATCTGGCTATCAACAATACGGGTCGTACAGAAGCTGCTATATCCGCACGGAGGGTTATCCGGATCGGGTTCAGGACGGTTGTCGCACAAATAGTAGTTGGCTTTCTCACAATCCAATTCCTCTCCCCAGGGATAGGTGCGGCCGTCCGTTCCGCGGGCGGCTTTTTCCCATTCCGCTTCCGTTGGAAGGCGGCGTTTAGCCCAGCGGCAGTAATCCATCGCGTCATCCGAGATATAGATCAAAGCCGGATGCGACTGGTAATCCGGGTGAACTGCGTAAGGGATATAAGTGACAATGGCTGTATCATAGATCTCAGGCTGGCAGGCACCTTCCTGCATGCAGCGGGCATATTCTGCGTTGGTTACCTCGGTTTTGTCGATCCAGTACGCGTCGAGAAAAACTGTATGCTGTGGTTTCTCGTCCTCACCGGCCAACACATCGGATGCGGAAGCTCCCATAATAAATTCACCGGAAGGGACACAGACCATTTCCCGGCCATCCGCCGGCGATATCCAGGTTTGTCCAGTTTCGGCACAGGGCGGGGGTTCCTGTTTTATCAAGACCGGAAGATCTGATGGAACGGTGATATGCATAGCTGGCGGGGAAGGGGTATCGGTTGATGTACGGGGGAATTGGTTGTCAACACCAGGCATGCAGGCGGACATCAGCAGGCAGCCTGTCAATATCTTCATTGATTTGACTATGTAAGATCGCACCATTTGGCACCCCTTTTCATTCAAAGCATATCCGCTTTGATTCTATCATCCAGCCGGGGATCACCAATAGTTTGTTCCCACAAAAAGGAGAGACTGCTCCTCCCGGCATATTATGCGCTGTTCTTCATTCTGGGTACAATAGAGCCATGGTGGTTATTAACAAATTGTTAATCATAATTATTCGATGATAGACAAGGCATCCTATGGGAATACGCGATCTTTTCAAACCCAAACCAAATAAATTCATGTTGATGTTGGTCAACCAGACAGGGATTACGGTCAAGGGCTTGGATTTATTGATCCATTACCTGAAAAAACGCAGTTCCAACGTGGCCAAGCAAATTGTTGAGACCGAAAAAGAAGCGGAAGAGATGCGCCGGATCATGATCGAAGAATTGATGAACACCTTCATCACACCCTTCGACCGGGAAGACATCTTTGCCCTTTCGCGCGATTTTGACGATATCCTGCGGTACTCCAGTACAACTGTTGAAGAAATGGAAATCCTGGATGTAACCCCGACGGCGCAAATGCAAAAAATGGCGGAACTCCTGGCTGAGGCTGCGCGTGAGTTGCATCTGGCGGTTATGCGGCTTCAGGACAAACACTATGCTGTGGCAACGGAACATGCCAATACGGCAAAACGCATCGAGAATCAGGTGGAGACAACCTATCGTGAAGCCATTGCCCAGCTTTTTCAGGAAACCCGGGATGTCAAACATGTCATGAATGTTCTAAAGATCCGCGAGATCTACCGGCACCTGAGCAATGCAGCCGACCGGCAGGATCAGGCAGCCAATGTGATCTCTGACATCATATTAAAGATTGCCTGAGATTGACTATGGATTACCAGTTGATCGCCCTGGTTGTCATCGCGTTGGCGTTCGATTTTTTGAACGGCGTCCATGATTCAAGCAATATTGTGGCAACCATCATTTCCAGCCGCTCCTTATCTCCACGGATCGCGCTTCTTTTGACCGCGATTTCTGAATTCAGTGGACCATTCCTGTTCGGTGTGGCGGTGGCAAAGACCATCGGATCGGAGATTATCCCTCCGGGTTTGATGACCATGCCGGTATTGATATCGGCACTGGGAGGCGCCATCCTGTGGAATATTATTACCTGGTTTTTTGGTATGCCAAGTAGTTCATCCCACGCGCTGATTGGCGGGCTGATCGGTGCAACCGCTGCCGGTGTCGGGTTTGATGTCATACAGTTGAGTGGACTGAATAAAGTATTCATTGCCCTGTTCCTTTCACCGGTCATCGGCTTGGCAGCCGGTTTTCTTTTCACGCGTCTGGTATATCTATTGTCTTCCAGTGCAACCATGAAGATCAATCTGTTCTTCAAACGGGTGCAGGTACTGACCGGGGTGGGTCTTGCGCTCAGCCACGGGGCAAATGACGCGCAGAAGACCATGGGTATCATCACTCTCGGCCTGGTAACAACAGGGCAGATCAACCATTTTGAAGTTCCTGTCTGGGTGATCGGGATCAGCGCGTTGACCATTGCCCTGGGTACAGTATCCGGAGGTTGGCGTTTGATCAAGACCCTGGGTGCAGGTTTCTTTCGCATACGTCCGGTCCATGGTTTTTGCGCCCAGTTAACATCAGCCGGTGTCATCCTGGGAGCGGCTTTACTGGGTGGACCTGTGAGTACAACCCAGGTAGTCAGTTCAGCCATTATGGGGGTGGGAGCAGCTGACCGGGTGAATAAAGTACGCTGGCATCTGGCCGGAAATATTCTGGCTGCCTGGTTGATCACCATCCCATTATCCGGATTGATGGCAGCGGGTATTTTTATCATCCTCTCGCTTTGCGGATTCCATTAGTAAAGTGGTTGACAGTGCTGGTTTTTATGGGATAATCCAACAGTATTTATGAAAAAGCACTTTTTGATCAATTTTGCCTCGGTAGTTGTAGTCACATTCAACGCAGGGACTTGCCTGTGTAGTTTGTGATTCCCATTTTTGGCGAATTCCATCAAACCACGGGCATCGTCTTGTCCCGTGGTTTGCATTTTTAAGGGTAAGAACGGCCATGCAGTATGACCCCTGGGGGGATTTGCATTTGCCTGACTGATACCTGGTATTGATCAATAGTTGATTAGATATGCAGCCAGCCGCGGGAATCATGCGGCTGGCTGTTTTTGGTGGAACCATGAAAAGTAAATATTTCCACGCGCGTGAAATTATGCGCGGATTTGATGAATTTGATGAAACACACATTCCGATACGGCAACGGTATTACGATGATTTTCGGACGCGCAAAGATGCAAAGAAGCCCCGGATCATTTATGACACTCATAATTTCAAATGCCTGCAATGTGGATTCTTTGTAACCGCCGCCCGCGAACTTTCCGGTGTGAACAACCGTAACCACTGTCCGCGATGTTTATGGTCACGGCATATGGACCTGAACACACCCGGTGACCGCAAATCCGAATGCCGGAGCAGAATGGAACCGATCGGTCTCACTCTCAAGCAGGTATGGAAACGGTACGGTGGTGAAGGGCAGGGAGAGCTGATGTTGATCCACCGTTGCACCGGCTGCGGGAAGGTTTCGATCAACCGCACCGCCGGTGATGACGATGCTTTCCAGTTATTCCAGGTCTACCTCAATTCGCTTTCCACGAATATGGATGCCCTGAACGATTTGGAATTTTCGGGAATCACGATTTTGGGAGAAGAAGAGGAATATCTGGTAAAGTTGCGGATTTTCGGCAATAGTAACAATTGATAATTCGCGAATTTCCCTCTTCAAGAAACATCTCCATTTAGACAGTCTTAACAAGTGAGCAATGGAAATTTTGGAAAAACTGTCAAGGCTAAGTAGAAATGTCCTATTATTGGCTAAATAGAAATGTCCTATGT
>CAYRHB010000005.1:2772-50179 GCA_964424035.1 uncultured Leptolinea sp. | reverse complement strand
AATAATCAGAGGAGATAAACCATGTCAGACCAGATCCGTTTCGACCTTTCCCAGAATGACCTGCCAAAGTTTTATTACAACATCAACGCGGACAGTCCGGTGGCACCGAATCCGGTGCTCAACCCTGCCACCCTGGAGCCGGTGACACCGGATTTCCTTTCCGTGCTCTTCCCGATGGAAGTCATCATGCAGGAGGTCAGCACCGAACGCTTTATTGAGATCCCCGAAGAAGTGCGCGAGATCTATAAGCTATGGAGGCCCACCCCGCTGATGCGCGCCGCGCACCTCGAAAAAGCCCTGGGTACCCCGGCTCACATCTACTACAAATATGAGGGTGTATCCCCCTCCGGCAGCCACAAGTCCAACACGGCTGTACCGCAGGCTTTCTACAACAAGATCAGCGGCACCAAAGCCCTCACCACCGAGACCGGAGCCGGGCAGTGGGGTTCCGCTCTTTCCATGGCCGGAAAGTTCTTCGACATCCCGGTGGAAGTCTACATGGTCCGGGTTTCCTACAACCAGAAACCCTACCGCCGTTACCTGATGGAGACCTACGGCGGCGAGGTGTATGCCAGCCCGAGCGACCGCACTGACGCGGGACGCGCCGCCCTGGCGGAAGACCCCGACTGCAACGGCTCGCTCGGCCTGGCCATCTCTGAGGCCGTGGAAGTGGCCGCCAAATCAGGCGGTACGAAGAAATACAGCCTGGGCTCCGTTTTGCACCATGTGTGCATCCACCAGTCCATCATCGGCGAGGAAACCCTCAAGCAGATTGACATGGCCGGCGAATACCCGGATGTGGTCATCGGCTGCGTGGGCGGCGGTTCGAACTTCTCGGGCATCGCCTACCCGTTCCTGCGTGAGAACCTGAAGAACGGCCAGCGCACCCGTCTGCTGGCCGTGGAACCCACCGCCACCCCGTCCCTTACCAAGGGCATCTTCGCCTTCGATTACGGCGACACGGCCAAAATGGCGCCGGTCGTCAAGATGCACACCCTGGGCCACGACTTCATGCCCCCGGCCATCCACGCGGGCGGATTGCGTTATCACGGCATGGCGCCGGTGCTTTCCTCGCTGGTGGATGCCGGTTACATCGACGCGATGGCGGTCGACCAGAAATCTGTGTTTGCCGCGGCCACCGTCTTCGCGCAGACCGAGGGCATCCTGCCTGCGCCCGAATCGGCGCATGCCATCTGTGCGGCGGTAAAGGAAGCCCTGGAAGCCAAAGAAAAAGGCGAGAAGAAGGTCATCGTCTTCAACCTGTCAGGCCACGGCCACTTTGACCTGGCCGCCTACGAAGCCTACCATCAGGGCAAGCTGGAAGATTCCTCCTACCCGGACGAGAAGATCGCGGACATCCCGAACCACCTGCCTAAAGTCACCATCCCCGCATAGCAAATTTCTGCATCCCTTTGAAAACAGCCGGGTCGGGTTAGCACGATCCGGCTGTTGGATTCTGGTTAAGACTTAGTACAATCAGGTAATATTATCCAGTATTTGTTGAACGTGCCTGTATAATTCCGGAATATCATTTTTCGCCGTATTCCAGACCATAGTGCTGTTCACACCCATATAATCGCGAATCAGATAATCCCGCATACCGGCGATAATTTTCCACGACACCTCGGGATATTCCTTTTTTAAATCTGCCGGAATATGTTTGCTGGCTTCGCCAATCATCTCAAGACAACGGATTACAGAGAGCATCCTCATTTCGTCTATAAAAAACTGCTCATCGGTAATATTTCCGGTGAATTCCAGTATCTTTTCGCAATAGATCTTTATGTCGTTCAGATAAACCCGAATATTACGCTCTGTCATACCACGTCGACTTTTTCGTTGAGAATACTGACCGAGAGCATTGGTTTCAAATCTTCCCGAATAACCAGGTCAACCTCAATGCCCAGAGAATCTGTCAGGTAGTTTTTCAAGTCTATAAATTGAAAAAGACTGGGATTTTTCGAGAAGCTTACCAGGATATCCAGGTCACTGGATGTGGTTTCATTCCCGCGGGCATAGGAACCAAAAATGGATAAATGTGACACATGAAATTTGGACATGAGCACAGGTTTTATCTCATAAATTTTTTCAACATAAGAAGCCACATTCTTATCCATATGATTATTTTACCGGATTCGATTTGTTCTTTTCAAGAATCCAGATCACCTGGAGGATGGTATCTGCCACATGCTCCATCTGCTCCGGGTCGATCACATCCAGGGTGTCGTCGGGGGTATGGTATGTGCCCCATGAAAGTGGTGTCCCCACGTTCTCGATATGCGCGGATGCTATCCCGGCTTTCGCGAACGGGACGAAATCACCCCAGCGGCGCGGAGCGGCATGGAAGACCGCCGATGGATCGGCACGCTTGATGGTGTCATTCAACGCGGAGTCGCTGAAGGTGGTCCTGATGGTTCCACAACGGGTGATGATCCGCAATCCGCTACCCGCGCCGACCATATCCACGTTGATCACCGGGATTGCCATCCCCTGTTCTTTCATATAAGCGGCAAATTGTTTCGCGCCATGCAGCCCGCATTCCTCCGCGCCGGTGAACAGGAAGCCGGCTTTCAATCCGGTAGATGGTTCTTCTGACTGCGCCAGAGCCGTGGCGGCAAGCAGGGCGGTGCCGGACCCGTTATCGTTGGCGCCGGGTGAATACTGGTTTCGGGAAGCCAGCATTTCGTACACATCCTGCGCAAAGAGCAAACCGGCCATGGCCCAGGCCAGAGATTGTCCGAGAGTGAGAATAAGTCCGCGGATATCCATGCCCATCAACTGGAAGAGACCGGGGATGATGAGGATATTGGCCACACGCATCATAGTATACAGGGAACGGTCGCGCCACCTTTTCCAGAGGCGCGGACCAGCCGGAATGGCGCGGGCGCTGTCCACATGCGCGCAGAAAATCACATCCAGGTCGTTGGGCGAAGTGTCTGCCGGCAGTACCAGCAGGTTGGATGAGCCTTCTTTATAAGGAAGCAGCTTTCCCTGCAGCCATTGTGAACCTTCGGGAAGCAGCAGGATGAGCAGTGGCAAGAGCAGTGTGACCCAGCCGTTATCAGCCAGGGTAAGGGCTACTGTCGCAAAACCGGCGGCAGCGATGGAAAAGAACGGGGAGAAGTCCGGATCCGGCTGGAACCGGACGGGAAACCGCCTGATTTCCAGATGGGCGGACCGGAACCGGGATTCCAGCCAGTTGAAAGCCTGTGCTTCCCCCGGTGACCCGGCCGGCCGCGGACCGATCACTGTTGTCAGATGCTCAAGCATCTCCATCGCTTTTTGTTGGATGGTTTCCGGGTCAATGCTCATTTCTTTACCGTGATCACAAAGCGATCCAGCTTGTAGGTATACAACAGCGATTCCACCCGGTAGGCGGCAGCGGGTTTCAGGCTGAGTTTTTCCAGAAGTTTGAGCTGTTCCCGGTGTTCATAAATACCCTGGTTGACGATCAGCATCACACCACCGGTCTTCAGGCTTCCCATCACTGTGTTGAGTAAAGTATCCGGGTCGAACAATTTCGCGGGAAGCCCCCATTCCAGATGGTCTTTCAGGAAAACAAAGGGAAAGAATACCGTGATGATGTCATAGGTTTCCGGTTGCAGCGCAAAACCATGGTCAACGTATTCCACATTGGGCAGCCCGCGCATGTTGCCCAGCGCGTGGTCCTGCCGCGTATGAAAATCGGAATACAGGCGGTACGGGTCAACTTCGAAGCCGGTCAAATGCACAGAGCGGGGATACCATGTGTTATGCCAGGTGACAGCGGCAAACAATGCATGCACATAGAACCAGGATGAAGGACCGATATCCGCCACAGAGAGGCTGTCCGGCAGGGCAATAACGGTTTCATCCAGAGCCCGGTCGATCATCGCCAGGTAGAAGAAGTTCTCCCTGGCTTCATCCAGCGTGCGGGCGGTGGAAAAATAGTCAAAATGGTACAACTCGGTCAGACGCTGGATCTCTCGGCTGGCCTGTTCCCTTCTTCCCGCTTTGTAGCGTCCGGCAAGATCCGGCATAGTGATGCGAGGCCGGTCAACCGGGCGCACTCCGGGGTGAAGGTGCTGCCGTAGGAAATAGTCCAAAGGGTTGAATAATCTCAACCAGGCAAGGCGAAATGCATCAAAGGGTTTCATCGTTCAGCCATCCTGCATGTAATTATACAGAAACCACCAAAGGTTATAATTCAATCCATACAATATAAAAGGAAAAAATGGCAATGGATTGGCTGAAAGACACTCTGGCATACCAGACCCGTGGCAAGGGGATGTATCTGATCACTCAGGATGTGCAGGAGTTGCTAACGGAATGGAAGGTCCAGGAAGGGCAGGTTACCCTGTTTATACCGCATACCAGTGCATCGCTGGCTTTGAGTGAATGTTATGACCCGGATGCCCGCGCCGATGTGGAACAATTTTTTGAACGGGTGGCTCCTGAAAACCAGTCCTGGCACAGGCATACACTGGAAGGCGCGGATGATTCCCCCTCGCATATGCGCGCAGTGATAAGTCACAACAGCCTGACCATCCCGGTGGACCAGAGAAAGCTCAGTCTGGGTACCTGGCAGGGGATCTATCTATTTGAACACAGACAGGCGCCCATGAATCGCAGAGTCATGGTACGCTGCCTGAAAGTGACCTGATCAAACCTTGCGTACCGGCTGCCGGATGATCGTTTTCAATTTCTCCGGTGCTGAACGGTTTGGATCACCCAGATAGATCTCATGGTGCTTATCACGAAGTTCATATCCCTGTTCACGGGCATGGGCATGCATACGTGCGATATTGGGACCTTCTTCACTGTACGGACCGATGTGCATCATTTGAACAACCAATCCTTCATCGAAGTTTTCAAAGCGTACTTCTTTAAGAATATCTCCGGAAACCTTCCCACTGGAAGCCGCCCGGGCAATGGCCCGGTCAATGTCTTCGCGGATAACCCAATCCGGCTGGGCGATCATCATGGTCCAGTCCCACTTTGATTTGTCTCCTGTTAGAAAGGCATTCACGTCTTCCGCCCACCATAATCCTTCCAGGGGAAACACCTTGAATTCGGGGGAGCCTACTTTTTTCATGTCAAACTTAAGTGTGTATGACAGGGTATACAGGGCGGAAACCGCCGCCGCATAAGAAGGGTCGGTATTCGGATCGCCATGTCCGTCAATCATCAGAAAATTCAAGGGTGGGGCAGTGATGATTTGAGGTAGTTTGGCTGATGGGGAATAATACAATTTAATCAGGTCTTTCGGGTCTCTGTTCATTGTTATTCCATCCTTGAGGAAATATTCATTTCAACTGTATTTTATGGATAATGATGTCAGAACATGACATATATACAACCTGTAAACCAATGAATGGATAAATCTCAGATAAAAATGGGGCGATTTCCGGATTTCTTCCTCAACAACTGTGTTTTCTTGCTATACTGTACCGAATATAATCGCACCAGGTTTGCCGATGGAAAATACAAGAGACTTACTGGTACGGGGGATTGCGGCCGCCAAAGCCCGCTTGGTTGGTGAAGCGCGTTTTTACCTTGAATGGGTTTTACGCCTTGACCCGCCCAAAGAACAGAAGATTGAAGCCCTTTACTGGTTAAGTACGCTGGTAACCGACCCGGAACAGGAACGTGAAGTTCTGGAAACCATTCTGGCCGATGAACCTTTCGAACCGCGTGCCCGGCGCCGCCTGTTGATTATTGACGGCAAGATCAATTCTGACGACCTAATCAACCCTGAAACCTATAAACAGGAACAGGAAGCCATTCCCGGGGCTCTGGCAGACCAATTCACCTGCCCGAATTGCGGCGGTCGATTGGCCTATTCCACGGATGGGGGTTCACTGCAATGTGAATACTGCAATTCCCATCAATTTTTCCGCCGGCAGACGGCCACCTTGTCCAATGACACGATCAGCGGTCAGGATTTTATCGCGGCGATGGCCACTTCCAGCGGTCATAACCAATCTGTAGAACAGCAGTTACTCACTTGCGGTGCCTGCGGCGCTGAATTTTTACTCGCGAACCGGATGATCTCAACGGATTGTCCCTTTTGCCTGTCGGCAAGTGTCGTCAACTTTAATACAACACGTCACATGATCCCGCCGGCACGTATTATCCCGATTGAAGTGGGGTTTCCCCAGGCTTTTGAGGCGGCCTGTGCGGCTCTTTCCGGTGATCTGGTAAAGGATGATGTTCAAAACGTCCGCCCGGCTTTCTTCCCGGTCTGGCAGTTTGAACTCAACGGTCAGGTAAGCTGGCGGATACCGGCTGCAGATATGTCTGATGGGGACGGTTTTTCCGGTGAGGAAACAGTCGATTCTTATACGGTTCCGGTGATGGCAGTTTCAGGGATACTGGCGGCTTTTCCGGATCTCGCGCTCGATTTTGAATACTCGAGGGTTCAAACCTTTGCCCCTCATTTTCTGGTGGATTGTCTGGCGGTTGGATACCAGTTACCCCTTTCTGATGCCGCACTCCAGGCCCGCGGATATACTGTCAGGAACATTTCACGAAAGATCGGTACCAAGATCGGACGGCGGAATGGCGATTTCTTTGTCAGTTCATCCGATCTATACGTAACCCAGTTCTGGTCCACCCTGGTTCCGATCTGGATATTTGCTGATCCCATTACAGATAAAATGGCGGTCGTCAATGGACAGAACGGTCATACCCGAACCGGTATGCGGGCTATGGATATTTACTAAATTTTACGTTTTTGCCCGTAATATTGGGATTTTATCGATTTGTTCAGGTAGATTATTCCGTGCGTAATTTCGCGCCACAGGAACGGCAGAACATGTCGCCGCTCACGGCTTTACGACCGCAACTATGGCAAAACACTTCAGATGGTTCCTCCTCAGTTTCTTTCTGCCATAACATCGAACAGCGTTTTCTGAATGCCGTTGTGATCGCCTTTCCTGAACGCCAGTACCAGTATCCGCCGGTGATGATCAGAAAGAGACCCAGTCCACTCAGAAAATAAGGGAGGACTTCATACAGGGTTTGCCAGCCGGCTGTGCTGGTGGTGATCGGTTCAACCGGCATGACCGACTGGGAAGGCGCACTGAGGCTGCTGCCGGTTTTTTCGTATTGCAGGGACACATCAAACTCCACCCCTGATCTGACTTCCCCCACGATCGATTCATAGTAGGTCATCCCGTCCTGGTTGACCTGTCCGGTTCCCATGGCTGGCTCAATCGTAAAATTCTGTGATTCAAGAGGCTGCTGAATATTCAGAACCAATGTTTTTATGGTGTAATCACCAGGCCAATGGTACTGGTATTTATGAAGGTTCCCTGAGGCAACAATAGCCGGATCATAATATTCAAACTGGATTTCCGGAACCGGTGTGGTGAATGTTACTTTGATCCAATCCCCATCCAGGGCGCTTGTAAAACGCAGGTTATCCAGGCGGCCATCAATATCCTTCATGGCCACGTTGAAGGGTTTTTCCGCAGCCCGGGGAATCCGAACGCTCAATGTCGCTGGAAGGCTGGTCTGGCTGGTTAACGCGATCTGGTAAAACACAAGAACTCCGGGCCGGTCATATTCCGGCCAGATATTGATGACCACCTTCGCAAATTCGGTGCTGCTTTGTCCGAGGACAGAACCTGGCAGGCTCAGGAAAAGGGTCAGCACAAAAAGAAAAACGGCAACACGTTTCAAGCTTGTTACTCCGCTGGAAACCAGGACTTATCACAACATTAGCAATAAATTTAAAAAAGTAGCAATAAATTTAACTTAAATTAATCTTACCATATCATTAGGCGGGCTTTTACTTCGCCAATCTCTACTGGTTTGAATGGGATGGCAGGTCCGTGATATGTGTGCCTGACATGACCAATATGAAAGAATTAATTCGAATGATTGTATGAAACGCCAATTTTAGACAATTTTGCCGGTTATTTTACTTATTATTTACAGGTTTTTTTCCATTTTCAAATAAAAATAGAAGGGGTTGAAATATAAACTTGAACCAAGCTGTTTCAAGGAGTATCCATGCAAATTGCCATCATAGACGATGATCCTATTGCCAGACAAATTTTGCGTTCTAGCCTGACACGCCTTGGCCTCGAGGTGAGTGAATTCCCGGATGGCGCGTCAGCATGGGATTACTTCCTGTCAAACCCTCCACGGTTCGTAATCACGGATTGGTTAATGCCCAACATGGATGGGCTGGACTTGATACGAAACGTCCGGTCAGCGCATTTTCATGGATACACCTACGCCATCATTTTGACCGGCAAGGAAGACAAGACCGATGTTGTTACCGGATTGAGTGCCGGGGCTGATGATTATCTGACAAAACCGTTTGATATCTCCGAACTGCGCGCTCGTGTCAATATTGGATTGCGGATCCTCGAACTGGAAGATGATCTGAACAGGGCCAAGGAACAGATGGAACGTATTGCCATGTTTGATTACCTGACGGGACTATTGAGTCGTCGGGCAATCTATTCGCACCTGCAGGGCGAGATCGACCGGTTTTACCGTGAGGGTGGTTCATTAAGCATCATGATGCTTGATCTTGACCATTTTAAAGCGTTAAACGATTCGTACGGTCATATGGTGGGTGATCAGGCTCTGTGCCTGGTAGCCGAACAGATCTCGCAAAGCGTAAGACCATACGACTGGGCAGCCCGCTGGGGTGGGGATGAATTCCTGGTTGTTTTACCGAACACGAATCTGGAACAGGCGGAAGCAGTAAGCAATCGTATTCATACCCGTATCCATAAACTGACATTGACTGTGCCAGATAAAGAACCGCTGCAATTGCATATCAGCATAGGAGTGATCTCCACAACGAAGGTCACTGATGGGATTGATGGTCTGATACAGGCAGCTGATGAAGCCTTATACTCGGCGAAGAATTGCGGAAAAGACTGCATTTACCTGAAGGACCTCCAAAAGACCGAACCGGGCGAGGGATGATCAGGAAGAAAAAAATTTTCTCCAGTTTAAAAATGCAATTCACACTCATTATTATGGGTGCGATTTTGCCATTTTTCATCCTGTCCATTTATAACATCCAGCATATGTCAAACCTGGAAAGCCGGAATGCTGAGGTTACCGCCCAGGAGCAGGCATATATTGCCGCACGAGATTTCGAAGTCATAATCCAGAACGCGCGACATCTCATATTTACCGCTGCGGGTGATAAGGACCTTATAGAAGATAATGATTATTGTCAGTCATACGCAGAAGCGGTTCCCCGCCGGGAGCCGACCATCCAAAATTTTGTTGTTCTCTCCAATGAAGGGCGTCTACTGTGTTCCAGTGAACCGGTGAAATTGCCGGCTGATCTATTTGCCTCAACCTGGTTTCAACAGATTGTTTACGGCCAGGTATTGGCGATCACACCCATGGACCAGTTATGGGGGGACAATGAGATATTTACGACGGTTGCCACAGCCCATTCCAATCCGATTGGATTGACTGATGGAGTTATCGTCGCGCTGGTTGATCAGAGTTGGATCAATACCGTGCGTGACCGGATTGATTTGCCCGAAAATTCGACCATTTCACTGGTAACACAGGATGGGAAATTCCTTTACAGGGACCCATTTAAAGAAGAATACCTTGAGAGGAAAGCGTCTGCCGAAAGCATCGCTGCACTGGCGAATTCAGCGTTGAAAGGTTCGTACTCTGCAACAGGATTGGATGGTGTTGACCGGTTCTACGGTTTTGCCAGACTGGACACGGTATATGGCGGCGATTATGTACTCGTTGGTATTCCCCGGGCGCGGGCGCTTGAATCGGTCCATAAACTATTAAATCAGAATATTGCCATTAATCTCCTCGTGGCTGCGATCGCAATTGCCTTCGCATACAGCTTCGCCGGTTCACGGATTTTAAGAGTCGTCGACAGGTTGGTGGAAACTTCAAAGAAACTGGCCGCCGGCAACCTGACCGTGCAAACCGGGTTGTCCGAAACAGGCGGTGAATTGGGATTTCTGGCACATGTTTTTGATGACACGATAAACAAGCTCAGGGTGAAAGATGAAGAACGGGAAAAGGCGCTAAATGAAGCCACGAGAGAAAGGCGCTACTTCGAATTGCTTGTCGAGAGCAGCCCTGATGCCATCGCCATCTGGGACAATTCTGATAATGGATGGATCATCAATCCGGCATTTACCGAGTTGTTCGGTTATACAAAAAACGATTTTAAGGGAACTGGACTGGATGACCTCATTAACACATCCGACACAATAGAGCTGGGTGAACGGTTGACCAAGCAGGTAAAAAACGGCGAGAAGGTACGTTTCATCTCAAAACGCAGATGCAAGGACGGGCGACTGATTGATGTTGAGATCTGTGCAGTACCCATCATGATCAATGGCAAACAGATGGGCGACTTTGGGATTTACCACGACATAACGGCTCTGATCGAAGCCAAGCAGACAGCTGAGGCATCCGCACGGGCGAAAGCGGACTTCCTGGCCAATATGAGCCATGAGATCAGGACGCCGTTGAATGCCGTCATTGGTATGACAAATCTGTTGATGGACACAAAGCTGGATACCACCCAGTTTGATTTTGTGGAGACAATTCGTACCAGCGGTGAAGACCTGTTGACGATCATCAATGATATTCTGGATTTTTCCAAAATTGAAGCCGGCAAACTGGATATTGAATCAATGCCGTTTGATGTGACGGATTGTGTTGAATCAGCCATGCAACTTCTTGCACCCCGGGTGAGTGAAAAGGGGCTTGAAATGTTGTATCTGATCGATCAAAACACCCCGGCGGCTTTAATCGGTGATCCGACACGCTTACGCCAGATACTTGTCAACCTGCTGAGCAATGCGATCAAATTCACGCAAAAGGGGGAGATCTTCCTTTCGGTGAACGCGTCTCTATTGGATGAAACCAATTATGAGGTGCAGTTCTCCGTCGCCGATACCGGGATAGGAATCTCGGAAAAATCACGGAGCCGCATTTTCCAATCCTTCAGCCAGGCTGATACGTCAACGACGAGGAAATTTGGCGGGACGGGACTGGGACTATCCATTAGCAAACGGCTGGCAGAAAATATGGGCGGCACAATGTGGTATGAAAGTGAAGAAGGAAAGGGCTCAACGTTTCACTTCACTATCAAGGCTGCCGTCGCCGAAGCCATCCATAAGAAGGTTGTGACTGATTGCCTGTCCATTTCCCAGGGTAAGACCGTTCTGGTGGTGGACGATAACGAACGGAACAGATTGATACTGGAAAAACAATTGAATTCCTGGAAAATGAATTGCATACCCGCTGGTTCCGGTTTCCAGGCTTTGGAGATCCTGAAACGAATTACAACGATAGATGCTGCAATCGTGGATATGCAAATGCCTGAGATGGATGGGATGATGCTTGCCAGGACTATTAAAGAGACACCGGCATACAAGAAATTGCCCCTCATTCTGTTGTCATCCCTTGGCCGTCAGGAACATATGGATGGCGGGAAGTTGTTCTCTGCCCAGTTATCCAAACCGGTTCGTCCTTCTTTGCTTCTTGAAACTTTGTTAAGTTTCTTTGCCAATCGCCCTGTACTGGTTCGGGAGAACCAACAATACACCAGTGATATCGATCAGAATATGGGGACCAATCACCCGTTGCGAATTTTACTGGCGGATGATAATGTCGTGAACCAGAAAGTTGCCACACGCATGCTCGAGCGGATCGGGTACCGCGCCGATCTGGCAGCAAATGGAATTGAGGTCCTCCAGGCTGTTGAACGCCAGACATATGACCTGGTGTTCATGGATGTACAAATGCCGGAAATGGATGGAATTGAGGCATCCCGGTTGATACACCAGCGAATCCCGAAAGAACGACTACCACGCATCATATCCATGACCGCTCATGCGCTTCAGGGAGACCGTGAACGCTTCCTGGATGAGGGAATGGATGACTATTTAAGTAAACCGATCCAGATGACCGAAATGATCCGGGCAATTCGGGGTACTTCAGCGTTACCTGTAACCGGAAAAATCATCGTGACAGATGAGGGCAAGAATTCAGACCATATCAATTGGGAAACGCTCAATTCCTATTACCGTGTAATGGGCGATGATACTGATGCTTTCCTGGTAGAGTTGATCCAAACGTTCCTGCCGAATGCCCAGAAATTGATTGATGAATTATCAGATTCTTTAAACAAGAAAGATCTGAGCACCTTCCACCGGGCAGCCCATACTCTTAAGTCAAGCAGCGCCAGCCTTGGCGCCATGAACCTTTCAGAAATGGCAAAAGCCCTGGAATTTGAAAGTTCTGAAAAATTCCCGGATGACAGCCAGAAAAGGGTTGATGCCCTTCAAGCCGAGCTTAATGCAGTCATCCCTGAATTTCAAAAGTTCAAGGATGAAAAAGACCATCATTAGAGGTTTGACGAAGCACGTCCTTCTTTGTATAATCAGCGCTACAATAGAAAAATAACGCCGGTAAGAGTATGTCAGAAATCAGCAGACAGAGAAGGATGGCCAAAGGTTGAAAGCCTCCACTGTAAATCTGGCAGAAAGTCAACCGGTTTGATTGCCGAAGAAAACCAGCCAGCCTGGTGATTAGACCGGCACGGAGGATCCGTTATCATTCAACCCGGGGGTCAAGCCGGGTAAGTGCGCCGCATGGTTGATCAATCGGCGAAGCGAGGTGGTACCGCGGAAGTTCATCCCTTTCGTCCTCTTTCTACCGCAGGAAAAAGCGGGTGAGAACGGAAGGGTTTTCTGTTTCTACCGGTTTTAACAAGTGTAGAGCCTGGGAGGAGATACTTATGTTGACCAGCATAAAAGATCCAATGATACAGGCATGTATGGACCAGGCCAGGAAACCGCGGCAGGCTTCTGTGGAGGTTGACGGCCATTCGGTGACCATGCGGAAACCATATCCATCACCGGATGACTGGCGAGACCTTCCGATCTATTTTGTCATGATCGACCGGTTTAACAATCCTATCGCGATGCCGTACGGGAATCCCTGGAATGCTTCCTACAATGGTTTTCAGGGTGGAACTTTTGAAGGGATTCGTCAGCGGCTTGATTATATTGAAGACCTGGGGTTTCGGGCATTATGGCTCTCACCGGTGTTGAAGAACTGTTTTTACAACCCGTACACGTATCATGGCTACGGAATTCAGAACTTTTTAACGATTGAACCGCGGTTCTGTTCCGATCCAGCCCGAGCCCGGAAAGATCCGAGGTTTGCGGAAACCGAGCTGGAACGTCTGGTTGATGAAGTTCATGCGCGTGGGATGTACGTAATTTTTGATATCGTCCTTAACCATACGGGGGATGTGTTTGAATACGCCGGTTTCGGCTCAACGGCACCCTGGGTAAGAGAACCTTACCGGGTCGCCTGGCGCGATATGAATGGAGCGCCGCGGTATGACTGGCCGGAACCGCCGGTGGATGCTCCGCCGGAAGCAGCTATCCTTCCGATGGAACTACGGCAAAATGAATTCTTCCGACGGCGGGGTGAGGGTGATGAATCGGATGGCGATTTTGCTTCCCTTAAGGAATTCGCGACAGATTACTTCGAGGTGGACCCGGTCTTCGGAAATACATATCCGGTCCGTGATATCCTCATCAAAGTTTACCAGTACATCATGGCCCGTTTTGATCCGGATGGATATCGAATCGATACATTGAAATATGTGGAACCGGACTTTGCGCTTGAATTTGGGAGAAACATCCGAGAATATGCTCTGTCGATAGGCAAGAAAAATTTCTTTACATTTGGCGAGATTTACGACAAGGAAAATTCCATCTCTCACCACGTCGGAAAGGACCTTTCCAATCCTTCGGACCTGATTGGGGTGGATGCTGTTTTGGATTTTCCGCTTTTCTTCCGCCTGCCCGATGTGGTAAAAGGCCAGCTGCCACCCACTAAGCTGGTTGAAATGTACTCATACCGCCATAAATCACAACGTGGAAATATCAGTTCACAGGGTGAAGCTGGAAATTCCTTTGTTACATTCCTTGATAACCATGATCAGTATCACCGGTTTTTCTTTGCCGATAAAGAAGATCCTCATAAATATGATGACCAGATGGCTGTGGGGATCGGCTGCCTTTTCAGCCTTCTCGGAATCCCGTGCCTGTATTATGGTACAGAACAGGGTCTTTCCGGAAGCGGCAGCCAGCTTGAAAGCGTAAGGGAAGCCCTGTGGGGAAAACCCAACGCGTTTGATCAATCCAATCCTTTTTACCGGACGATACAGAAGATTACATCTGTGCGGGCAAATGAAGCCGCGTTACGATACGGTCGTTTGTATTTCAGGCCTGTTTCAGGGGATGGGATCCATTTTGGAATTTCCAAGACGGTTGAGGGCATACTGGCTTACTCACGTCTGTTATCGGATGAAGAAGTTTTAATTGTCGCAAATACCAGTGTTTCATCTGTATGGGAAGGGGATGTGCTTGTTGACTATGACCTGAATGCCCGCACGAAGGTATTCGATCTTCTCTTTTGCAATCATGACGCAGCCATTGAAGTCCCTGTGGTGGACAAGTCAAATATTAAGACCGTAGTCTCAATGGACGATGGATCCATAGTTTCCGGCATGGCACGGGTTATTCGATTACGGATGAATCCGATGGAAATTCAAATTTTACGTAACCGCATTTGATCGGTGGAGGTTTTTCAGTGAGTGAATCAACATTACCCAAGGCATATGATTTTTCAGCAACAGAAAAAAGGTTGTACGAATGGTGGGAAAAGAGCGGTTTTTTCAAACCCTCAAGTGATCCAAAAGCTCCGGATTTCGACCCGACCCGTAAACCATTCGTTATCACCATCCCCCCACCGAATGTGACCGGTGAACTTCACCTGGGACACGCCATGTTTGTCTCCATGGAGGATCTTATGATCCGGCATGCCCGTATGAACGGATATTCCACATTATGGGTCCCCGGAAGCGATCATGCCGGTATTGCCACCCAGTTGCAGGTTGAAAAGATGCTGGTGAAGGAGGGTACCTCACGGGAACAGGTTGGACGTGAAGAATTCCTCCGGCGTACCTGGGAGTGGAAAGAGAAATATGGCGGAATGATCTATCAACAGATCCGGCGGCTGGGCGCTTCATGTGACTGGGACCGGACCCGTTTTACTCTCGATGAAGGTCTTTCAAAAGCCGTGCGGGAGGCATTCGTCCGCCTGTATGAAAAAGGATTGATCTATCGCGGACTGCGGATGATCAACTGGTCTCCGGGTTTGAAAACCGCTGTTTCTGACCTTGAAGTGGAATATTCTGAAGAGAATGGAACCCTGTATTATTTCAAATACATGCTGGCTGATGGAAGCGGAGATTTCATCCCTGTGGCTACAACCCGCCCGGAAACCATCCTGGGGGACAGTGCCGTGGCTGTCCACCCGGAGGATGAACGATACCAGAAGTTTGTTGGCAAGATGGTGGTCGTTCCGATGCTAGGACGTGAGATACCCGTCATCGCAGATGAATATGTAACCCGCGAGTTCGGAACCGGCGGGTTGAAAGTCACTCCGGCTCATGATCCGAACGATTATGCCCTTGGCAAGAAACACAACCTGGCGTTTATTTCCATGCTGGATACCACGGCAAAAGTAAATGAGAACGGTGGTTCCTACCAGGGCCTGGACCGGTTTGAATGCCGCAAGAAATTGTGGGCGGATATGAAAGAGGCCGGGCTGGTAATTAAGGAAGAACCATACCTGATCAAAGTTCCCAGGTCACAACGTGGCGGAGAGATCGTGGAACCCATGGTTTCCACCCAGTGGTTTGTGACCATTAAACCGTTGGCGGATGCCGCACTGGATGCCGTCCGCAATGGAAGTATTAAGATCGTACCGGAGCGCTTTACCAAGGTGTATTACAACTGGCTTGAGAATATTGAGGATTGGTGTATCAGCCGCCAACTCTGGTGGGGGCACCGTATCCCTGTGTGGTATTGCCAGCAATGCGGTGAGGTGATCTGCACCCGTGAGGACCCGACGAAATGCCCGAGATGCGGCAGTTCAAACCTTGAACAGGACCCGGATGTCCTCGATACCTGGTTCTCAAGCGGCCTATGGCCGTTCAGCACTCTTGGTTGGCCGGAAAAAACCGTAGACCTCGATTACTTCTATCCGACTTCCGTAATGGAAACCGGATATGATATCCTTTTCTTCTGGGTTGCCCGTATGATCATGCTGGGGATCGAATTCACGGGAAAACCACCTTTCCATACCGTGTATCTGCATGGATTGATCCGTGACGAGCACGGGCAGAAAATGAGCAAAACCAAGGGGAATGTGATTGATCCTCTGGGTGTGATGGACGAAATGGGTACTGACGCGCTGCGCTTCACGTTGCTGGTTGGTTCAACTCCGGGAAATGACGCGAACCTGAGCCTGAAGAAAGTGGAGGCAAACCGCAATTTTGCCAATAAGATATGGAATGTGGGGCGGTTTATCATTGGCACCGTGGATGACGCACCGAAGACTGCTTCATCCGAACCGGAATGGACGCTCGCCGATTCCTGGATTTGGGCACGGCTGCAGGAGCTGATCCGCACGGTGGACCGTCTTTTTGAGACGTACCAATACGGAGAAGCCGGACGACAGATCTATGATTTTTTGTGGGGCGAATTTGCCGACTGGTACGTGGAAATCGCAAAACTACAGATGGCGGAGGGTGGTGACCGGGCTCATTACACGGCAGTCACTCTGGTGCGTGTTCTGGATACCGTACTACGGTTGTTACATCCATTCACACCATTTGTTACCGAAGAGCTATGGGGTCACTTGAAAGCTGCCGCCGCCGGTCTCCCGGATGCTGCACCGAAAAACGGCTGGGAAAATGCATTAATGCTGGCATGCTGGCCGAAAGCCGGCGATCAGGAAGGCTGGGAGGAGTCCAGGGTTAACGAATTCAACCGGGTACAGGAAATCGTCCGCACTATCCGCAATGCCCGTACGGAAAAGAAAGTCACGCCGGGCAAACGGATCGCGGCCATCATCGCCGCGGGTGATCTTAAACAGACATTATCTGATCAACGGAAAACACTGGTTTCCCTGGCACACCTTGATGAAAACCAGTTGACTTTGACGGACAGAATAGACATCGCGCCGGATGGAGCCCTGGCACTATTGGTGGCAGGTGTTGAAGTTTACCTACCGTTGGCTGGCATGGTGGATGCCGGTGTGGAACGCGCCCGTCTTGAAAAAGAATTGGCGGAGGCTGAGAGCCAGATTGCCCGATTGAAGGGTTTGCTTGCCAGTGATTTTGCGAAAAAAGCTCCCTCTGCCCTGGTGGAAAAAGAACGCGCCAAACTGACTGCGTTTGAAGAGACCGCGGAGAAGATCAAAGCGCAGTTGTAGCCATCACATTCTAAAGCCGGTCTATAGAGCGAAAGCATCCGGAATACGCGCAACCTGAATTCCGGATGCTTTTACTATGACAACGGGCTGATCTCTGTTTTTGTTCAATAAAACATACGTCAACTGCTGGAGAGATAGTTTCAACCAGGGGCTGGGTGGAATCCGGAAAGCTACAGGATTATTCTTTCCATATTTCTGGAATTTGTACAAACTTGCGATTTCTGGATTGTGCTGGTTTGTGAATTACACTATAATAAGACAAAGAAGGTCTGAATAAGCGGAGGTTTTATGAAATTATCTGTCGGAGAAAAGGCACCTGATTTCACCCTTCCATCACATCTGGGAAGGGAGATTAACCTATCCGATTACCGGGGAAAGACCGTGGTTCTGGCCTTTTTCCCGCTCGCATGGACTCCCATATGAACGGGTCAGATCCCTTCGTACCAGGCGCTCCTGCCGAAGTTCGAGGGATCGAATGTCCAGGTTCTGGGCATAAGTGTCGACCACATTCCCTGTCTTAACGCCTGGGCTGACAGCCTGGATGGGATCAGCTACCCGTTGTTAAGCGATTTCTGGCCCCACGGTGACGTATCACAAAAGTACGGCGTTCTTCGGGGGGAAGGTTACAGTGAACGGGCTATTTTTATCATCGATCCGGCTGGGATTATCCGGTATATTGATATTCATGATATTGGCAACCAACCGGATAATGATGTCTTATTGGAACAACTTGCGCGCATCAACAATGATCCGTCTCTAACCCCATACAAGGCAACAGAAAAAGACATAATGAATTTACCGAAAGGTGGGGTTGTGATGTATTGCACCACCTGGTGTCCTGATTGCAAACAGGCACGAAAATGGCTGCGTGAACGGAACATTACTTTCACCGAGGTAAATATCACCGGGACCCCCGGAGCCCCGGAACAGGTTAGACGCTGGGCGGATGGAAACCTGACCACTCCCACATTTGATATCAACGGTGAGGTTGTGGTTGATTTTGATATCCCGAAATTGAAACTGATTCTCGGCGTACCTGATTGACCGGATCGAAAACTGTTAATGATGTCAGGTTCAAATCCTGTTTCTTGCCTGACAAACAAACTTGCCCTATACTAAATATAGACCGGATGGATTCCCGGAAAAGGAGGGCGCTATGTTTCTAACCACATTGCACGGTCATGTCAGCAAAGAAAATCGACGTACTCTCGAGGAATCCTTCGCCAAGAAATCAAAACACCCACCAGAAGGATTATTGCAGTCCTTTCTGATCCACGATAAAGAGGATAAGTCAGACTGGCAGGTTATATCTGTCTGGCGCAGTGAAGAAGCCTATCGTGAGGCAAAAGCCAACGGACAGGCGGATACCTGCGAGGCACTGTTTCTGGAAGCCGGTTCCCAACCGGAACGCCGGCATTATGATGTTCAGGAGCGTTTCATGAGGATAACCGGAGGTTAATCCTCAAACAAACCGGTGATGATTCCTGCCAGTGCGCTGGCAAATTTTTCATGTTCAGCGGCTTCCCAGTGAAGGCCATCCAGGTCACTGGTGGTAACAACTTCATTGGCGTCAAATAGCGGCACACCCAGTTCGTCTGTAATCTTGCGATAGTATTTCGCAAGGTCCTGTGATTTTTCTGTGCCGCCGGCAAACATTTCTGCATATTCATTTAATTTGCCTAATTTTGGGGGTGAAACAACCAGGATTTTGGGCGCTTTTCCATCAAATCCGGTTTCGGAATTCAAGATCACTTTAATCAGAATGCCAATCCCCCGGGCGATATCAGAAGGTGGAACTGAATAGCGCATCTTAAGATCGTTCGTTCCCAGCATCAATATTACGAGGTCAATTGGTTTGTGGGATACCAGACATGGATTGAGGTAGGTTTTTCCATTTTTGTCCACTTCAACGGGATCATCCCAGACAGTCGTACGGCCACAGTTCCCTTCTTCTATCACATAATAACCATCCCCCAGTAATCTTTGCAACAAACCCGTCCACCGGACATTCCGAGGGAAACGGTTATGGCTGGCCGGGTCAGATCCCCAGGTATTTGAATCGCCATAACATACGATTGTTCTTTCCACGACTGGTACCTCCTGCCAAGATTGATTCAATTCTACCCCAAATAAATTGAATGTTATTTGACCGAACCAGTTTAAAACCAATTTGGTACAATAGACCGTCTTATTCCGGGGACTGAATTGGCAGAACGGCTGTTGGAATTCCAGTATTTATTAAATTGGATCATCAAAAAAGCAGCAAAAATATCATATTAAGACGTCACCGGGATAACCCGAAATTCGGGAAGGTGTACAAGATTAATTAAGTTATTCATCACATGAAACAAACATTAAAAAACGGTATAACTAACAGGAATAATAATCAATTCCTGTCCCAAAAGGAGGAAAAGCTGTGTGGCATATTGTGATCCTGGTTGGGATGCTTCTTTGTGCGGTGATGGCCATTCGCTCTCAGAAGCTATTAATTTCAGCCCTATGGCTGGCCGGTGCCAGTGCACTTGTGTCGCTCTTTATGTATCTACTGGGAGCGCCTGAAATTGCCGTCATCGAGCTAAGTGTAGGAGCAGGTTTGGTGACGGTTCTTTTTGTTTTTGCCATAAACATTGTCGGAGAAGAAAGCTCGCCGGCGAAAGAGATCCTTCCGCAACCGGTTTGCTGGCTGTTGATTGTTCTTTCCATCGGTTTGCTTGCCTGGTTTGGCCTTTCAGGTAAATTGCCGGCAGCCTCAGCTTTTGATGGCACACTGTTCAATGTTGATTTCTGGCAGGGCCGTGCGGCAGATATTATGCTGCAAATCATGATCATCTTCGCCGGTGCTCTGGGGATCCTGGGTTTATTGGCCGAGGGGAAACCCCATGCCAGCGATGGAGAGGAATAACATGGAAACATCAATAACAACACTCTCCATAATTGGTGTACTTGGTTTGCTGGGCGTGGGATTATATGCCCTTCTGGCATCCCGGCATTTGATCAAAGTGATCATTGCATTGCAGATTCTTGCCAAAGGGGCCATTCTCGCTTTTGTGGCAGCCGGACATGCCAACGGACATGTCAATACCGGTCAAAGCCTGGCTTTGACCGTGATCGTGGCTGATACCATTGTGGCGGTTCTCGGACTTTCACTGGCTGTTCAAGCCAGGCGTCACATCGGTTCCATGAACATCCGTAATCTATCCAACTTAAAGAGGTGAGCAATATGGCATCGACTCTTCTTTTGCTCACCATTGCCATTCCCTGGGCTGGCGCTGTCATAATCTGGTTGATCGGGGATGAATACCAGAAGTTACTGCATGGCATCGCCGTGGCATTCTCTGCCGCCGCCGGTGTCGCAGCCCTGATGCTTATCCCCTACGCAACCGGCACACCAATCATCTCAGTGGACGCAGGCCCGGTATTCGGTGTCTTCACGTTTGCGCCTGATGGCCTTGGTGTTTTTCTGGCAGTGGTGGCAACGGTGATCGGATCTCTGGCCGTCATTTTTTCTGTGGACTACATGAAAGGTGAAGGTCAGATCGCCCGTTATTACGCATTTATACTGTTTTTCATAGGAAGCATGGCTGGCCTGGTACTGACAACCAACCTGCTGCTGATCTTTGTTTTCTGGGAGATCACCGCGCTATGTACATATGCATTTATCGCATACCACAACGATGATCCCAAGGCAGTTGCCGGTGGTATGAAAGCCCTGATCATGACCCAGTTCGGTGGTGTCGGGTTGCTGCTCGGCGCGCTGCTCATTCACAGCTATCTTGGCAGTTTTGAGTTGAATGACCTTCTGGCAAACTGGAGTCAGATCCCATCAACAGCATTGGCAGTTGCCGCTTTTGGTTTCCTACTGGCTGCAGCAGCCAAATCAGCCCAGTTCCCCTTCCAGACCTGGTTGCCGGATGCCATGGAAGCACCAACTCCCATCAGCGCCCTGATACATGCCGCAACCATGGTCAATGCCGGTGTGTATCTGCTTGCCCGGTTCTATCCGGCTTTCTCAAATGTTCCGGGATGGAAAGACGCGGTCATCATTGTTGGTGTGCTTTCTGCCATCCTGGCTGCCATAATGGCGGTGGTGGCAACCGACCTCAAGCGGGTTCTGGCTTACTCGACTGTATCGCAACTGGGCTATATGGTTTATGCAGTGGGAACAGGTGGTGTATTTGCCAGCCAGTTCCATTTGCTCAGCCATTCCGTTTTTAAAGCCCTCCTCTTCCTGGCGGCTGGCGCGGTCATTCACGGTGTTGGAACACGTGACATGCGGGAAATGGGCGGACTCGGAAAGAAAATGCCCGTAGTGCGCGCAGTGTTTATCCTGGGTTCGCTTGCCCTGGCCGGTTTACCGATCATGAACGGTTTTTGGAGCAAGGAATTGATCCTTGAAGAAGGACTGGCACATGGCCCCATGTGGGCGTACATCGTGATGCTGATCGGAGCGGGACTCACGGCATTCTACACATTCCGCTGTGTCTGGATGGTGTTCTACGGTGAACCCCGCAAGGAATTGCACGCGCATGACGCGGGTGTATATATGAAGGTCGCCCTCATTCCACTGGCGGCGTTGTCGCTCGTCACATGGCTGGCAGCCGGTCCATTCTCAACGTTGCTGAAAAACACACTGCCCAACCATGAGATCAAGTTGCTTCCTACAATGCACATGGTGGAAGAAGTAGTCACAGCCCCGGCAACCTGGATTGCCATGTTGGTGATCGCCATAGGGTTGGTCGCCTGGTGGCAGCGGCACAGGCTGGACGGTCTCGCCAAATCACTCAAGGGATTGGGCGACGCGGCTGTTAACAGCTTCGGGTTTGAGGCCATCAATCATGGGATTGTCGACGGTGTTCAATCAACCGCCGAATCCTTGCGGGTAACACAAACAGGCGTGTTGAACTGGAATGTGGCTTCAATTCTGATCGGCCTGATCGTTGTCTTACTAATTCTGGTGATGGGAGCCTGAGACCATGGACGTAAATACAATCTTCCTCTGGCTGCTGATCCTGCCTTTCGCAGGCGCCATTGTCACCTACCTGGCCGGCCGTGTGGCAGTCAAACAAAATGTTAAAAGCAATCCTGCCCGCTGGCTGGCTTTTATTGTCTTCCTTGCGGCGGATTATCTGTTTATTTTGCTGGCGCAGCAATTCCTGGTTGGCGGTCCGGTCAACCTGGTAATTGGAGCCGTTGCTCTCCAATTTGACGGGATCAGCCTGGTTCTGGGTGGTTCCGCCCTTTTGCTGGGCACGCTGGCATCCTTCTTCTCCATCGAATACATCGCGGGAGAGGTCAGCGAAGAAAAATTCTATGCCATGCTTATCTCGATGGTTGCCGCAGTCGTTGGACTTGCATGTGCCAACGACCTGTTCAACCTCTGGGTGTGGTTTGAAACCATGGCCATCACATCGTACATGCTGGTTGCCTTCTACAGTACGCAACCCGGTTCACTGGAAGCCGGTGTGAAATACCTGGTACAGAGTGCCACCGGTTCCGTTTTCGTGATGATCGGGGTTGCCCTGGTCTTTATGGTGACCGGCGAGACCAACCTGGAAACCATCACAAAACTGACCTCAAGCCCATCCACGATCCTGCTGGCTGCCGGTGCCCTGTTCATCATCGGGTTCGGTGTAAAAGCCGCGCTGGTTCCATTGCACACCTGGCTGCCGGATGCGCATTCCCAGGCTCCAAGTGGTGTTTCCGCGTTGCTTTCCGGTATTGTGATCGAAGCCGGTCTGATCGCCATGCTGCGGGCGCTGGGAGCACTGACACATATCTCGCTTTCATGGGGAGTGATCCTGCTGATCTTCGGTGCGGTCAATATGACCTATGGCAACCTGATGGCCCTGCGACAGAATCAGGTGAAACGTCTGCTCGCTTTCTCGAGCCTCAGCCATGTTGGCTACATGCTTATTGGCTTTGGGGCTGCCATTCAGTTTCAGGTATTGGACGGAGCGGCTGGTGGTTTTTTCCACCTGATCACCCATACCATGATGAAAGGTCTGGCATTCCTTGCGGCTGGAGCGCTTTTATATGCGTTATACATCACCCGCCAAAAACATGGACCATTAATGGTTGAAGACCTAAATGGTGCCAGCACCAAATACCCGATGGTCGCGCTCGCGCTTTCCGTGGCTGTTCTGGGGTTGGGTGGTTTACCACCGCTGGCAGGATTCATGTCAAAATGGCAGATCTTTGTCGCCGGATTTGAAACTCAGAATACATGGATGATGATCCTTGTAGTGTATGCCGCTTTCAACAGTGTGCTTTCACTGGGTTACTATGCCCCCATGGTCAACCGGATGTACCGCATGGAACCATCTGCCATAGTGACAGATGGGAAGGACCTGAGCTTTTCGATCCAGATCCCGCTGGTTGTGCTGACATCCCTGATCGTGGCGATCGGCATCTGGCCGGCTGCCATGAGCTTTATCACTACACCGGCTGCCGCCGCCCTTTTGAAAGCATTCGGAGGCTAATATATGGATATCTTACTCTCACCTCCAGTTGCATTTTTACTTTACATCCCTCTTGTGGGATTGATCGCCCTGCTTGGCCGTGGTCTGGCAGGCCCGGAAAAAGCCAATCCGATGAAATCCAGCCTGTATGGCTCGGGTGAAGAAGCACCTACCGGTGCTGCCGCCCCTGGGTACAAACCGTTTTTCCTGGTTGCCTTCTTCTTTGCTTTTCTGCATCTGGGCATGCTGGTGCTGGGAACCGGCGGTTTCAACTGGACGACCGGTGCTTATGTGGTCGGTTTGGCTCTGGCTTTGATCGCCCTCATTTTAGGATAAGAACCGTATATGGGTATAATATATCTAATTACGGTGATATAGATCAGGAGCAAGACATTGGAACAACAACTGGATTCAGTTTGGACAAAAACGCTAGATCAGGTCAAAACATGGGCAAGGGTGAACAGCCCATGGGCCATTCACTTTAATAGCGGTTCCTGCAATGGCTGTGACATCGAAATCCTGGCAACATTAACTCCCCGGTTTGATGTGGAAAGGCTGGGGATCAAGTTACAGGGAAGCCCGCGCCATGCGGATGTGCTGATTTGTACCGGCCCGGTGACGCGCCAGGCAAGAGACAGGTTACTGCGTATCTATGAACAAATGCCGGAGCCGAAATTTGTTATCGCCGTTGGTTCATGTGGAATATCGGGTGGGGCATTCCACGGATGCTACAACATCACGGGGAATATCAGTGAAGTCATCCCTGTTGATGTATTCGTGCCCGGTTGTCCTCCCCGGCCGGAAGCCATAATTTTTGGCGTGGCGCAATTGCTCGAAAAACTCAAGGCTTCGGCCAATCCGGGTAAAGGAGAATGAGTATGGATATGGATAAAGTCCTTGCCAGGGTGGAAGAATTGCTGAAACCCGTCAGCGCGGATCTATCCCGCCCGGCTTCCAATCGGGTTGACGCGATCGTCAAACCCGACCAACTGGTGGAAGCGGTGACGATACTGACCAAAGCGAAATGGGGGTATCTCCTTACGATCACCGGTCTGGATAAACCTGCCCCAGCACCGGCCGAAGGTGAAAAAAACGGAGAAAATCATATTGAAATGCTCTATCACTTTGGTGAAGGAGCTGCCATAGCCACCTTGCGGGTAACCGTTCCTTACAGCAACCTGAACATTCCATCGATTTGCGGTGTGGTTCCTTCGGCCACCTTATATGAACGCGAAGTGATGGAAATGTACGGTATCACCATGGAGGGCACGCCCAATACAGATAAACTGTTGCTCCCCGACGACTGGCCGGTGGGCGTTTACCCGTTGAGAAAAGAGTTTACCGGTTTTAATAAAAAGCCCGCAGAGGGTGAAGGAGTATAACAATGGAAGCACAAACATCTACTGGAAAATTTGTTGTTCCCATTGGTCCGCAGCATCCCGCGTTGAAAGAACCCGGCCATTTTGAATTTACTGTGGATGGAGAAATTGTCACCGGCGCATCCGTGCGTTTGGGTTTTGTCCACAGAGGTATTGAGAAGGGTACAGAATCGCGCAACTGGACCCAGAATATGTACATGGTGGAACGGGTATGTGGTATTTGCAGTCACGTACACGCCTCATCGTATGCCCAGGGTGTCGAGATGCTCGCCGGTGTGACGATCTCACCCCGCGCAGAGACAATTCGATCCCTTACGGCAGAGTTGGAGCGTATTCACAGTCACATGCTCTGGTTGGGGGTCGCCGCTCACGAGGGTGGTTTCGATACCCTCTTCATGTATTCATGGCGTGACCGGGAAACGGTGATGGATCTGCTTGAATTGATCACCGGGAACCGGGTCAATTACAGCGTCAATGTTCTCGGCGGCGTGAAATACGATGTTGACGAAAAAATAGCAGACCAATTGCGAAAGGGCCTCGATTTTCTCGACGGCCGCCTTCAGCATTACATGAAGGTCGTAACAACCGATGAAACCTTCGTGGGACGCACAAAAGGTATCGGTGTTATGCCGAAAAATGAGGCATACATGCTGGGTTCCATCGGGCCAACAGGCCGGGCATCGGGTGTGGAGCATGATGTACGGGTGGATTCGCCTTACGCGGCATACAAACAATTCCCCGTCAATATGATCACCGATGATGCCGGTGATTTGCAAGCCCGGTTCGTTGTTCGTATCAAAGAGCTGTATGAAAGTATCCGGCTCATCAAGGAGATGCTCGATCATATGCCGGAAGGTGAACTGACGGTAAAAGTACCACGCCGTCTGCCTGAGGGGGAAGCGATCAGCCGGATGGAAGCTCCACGTGGAGAATTGTTCTACTTCTTGAAGAGCAACGGAACTGATATGCCGGATCGCGTAAAAATCCGTACACCATCTCTTTGCAACTGGTCATCCATTACCAATTATGCGGTAGGACATAAACTGGCTGACATGCCGATGTTGTTGGCCGGTATTGATCCCTGTTTCTCCTGCAACGACCGGTCTGTCACCATAAACCGGGGTGGGAATCACAGAATTAATTGGACCTGGGAACAATTACGTCAATATGGGATAGCATACTACCGATGAACAATTCACTTTCACTGCTTTACCTCCTGATTTTTCCCGGTGGTCTGTTTCTGATCACCATGGGAATGGTATATGAATGGGCGGACCGCAAGCTGGTAGCCCAGTTCCAGAACCGTTACGGACCGCGATGGTTCCAACCCCTGGCTGACACGATCAAGCTTTTGGCCAAGGAAGAGATCACACCGGCCGGTGTGAGCAGCGGTTTATTCATCGCACTGCCCATTGTGGCAGTGGCAGCCGCGTTAACTGCTTCATTGAATGTGCCGATGTTCGGCCTTCATCCGGCATATAGCTTCCAGGGCGATCTGATCGTAGCCATGTACCTTCTGAGTGTAATGACCCTGTGCATGGGTTTGGCCGGCGCGAATACCAACGACCGTTTCTCACTGGTGGGTGCCACCCGTACCCTTACCCAGATGTTTTCATACGAAGCGCCTTTTATGCTCGCTTTGCTAGGACCAGCCATTATGGCGGGTTCATGGAATATCAGCGAGATCAATGAATTTGCCGGTTCAAATCTGTGGATGATCGTCACTCAGCCAATCGGCGCGCTCGTGGCCATAATCGGTCTGATGGGGAAACTGGAACTACCACCATTTGACGCACCTGAGGCAGAAACGGAGATTGTGTCCGGGGCGTTGACCGAGTACAGCGGCCGAGGTCTGGCATTATTCCACATTGGAAAAGATGTTGAACTGGTTATCGGTCTGACCATGGTCTCGGCATTTTACCTGGGCGGCCTGTCAAATCCCCTGTTCTTCATTTTGAAAACTGGCGGTCTTCTGCTGGTTACAGCCGGTTTGCAGTCTCTGTTCGCCCGGTTGCGTATTGATCAAACGGTTGGCATGTGGTGGCGCCTCGGAGCCCTTCTGGCTTTGCTGCAGCTTCTGGTATTGATCGTTTTTAAAGGATTCGGCTTATGAAAATCGGTGCCATGCTTGGTGATATTTTTGGTTCGTTGTTTAAAAAACCAGCCACAGAGATGTATCCGTTTGTGAGATCAGATACACCCTTCCGGTTGCGTGGACAATTGAAATATGATTCGGAGAAGTGCACCGGTTGCCAGCTTTGTGTAAAGGATTGCCCGGCAGATGCCATTGAGATCATAACGATTGATAAGGCGACCAAGAAATTTGTGATGCGATACAGGGCTGACCGGTGTATTTTCTGTGCGCAATGCGTGCAATCATGCCGTTTTGACTGCGTTGAGCTATCAAATGAAGAGTGGGAACTGGCGTCTGATAAACGCCAGCCCTTCGAACTGCTGTACGGACGGGAGGAAGACATTGCCGCACTCCTGGAACGCGCAAATCAACCTGAACCTGCGGAAGCTGTGGGATAGTTCTCCCGAATCACCGGTTGTTCTGATTGGCGTTGGAAATTCATTAATGGGGGATGATGCTGCTGGTTTGCTGGTCATTCAAAAATTGAAAGCCAGCATACCGGCAGCAAAGTTGATCATCCCGGTGGAAGGTGGACCGGCGCCGGAAAATTGCGCCGGGTTGATCCGCCGGTTGCGACCGGGGTTGGTCTTTTTTATTGATGCCGGTGAAATGGGAGAAGTCCCGGGTTCAGTTGGACTATTCAGTACCGATGAAGCGGATGGGGTTACGGCTTTTGGTCATGTACTCCCATTGAGCGTACTGGGGCAATATCTGGAAAGCGAAGTAGGCTGCCAGTGCTATCTGCAGATCATTCAACCGGAATGTATTGACTTTGACCTTCCGGTAAGTCAGACAGTTCTGGCAGCTGTTGATGAGGTTTGCAAATCCTGGATTGAAATGTCAACCTTTGCCCCGCAACGCACGGACTAAAGTGGTTGTTATCCTGTTTAGAGATCCTTTTTCAGGTAGTTATTGTTGACGGATGGCAATATGAATAGCCCTGAATACTGTCAGGTGATTCTTAGAGAAATAGAAATCGTTGTGGAAAAGATTGACACGGAAGAGATGGAATCCCTGGTCGATGCCATTACCGGCGCAACGAGAGTATTCACTGCCGGTACCGGGCGTTCTCTTCTGATGGTTCGTGCGTTGGCCATGAGGTTAATGCAGCTCGGATATGATGCGTTTGTGGTGGGCGAAACGGTAACACCGGCCATTGGACCTGATGATCTGTTCATCATCGGCTCGGGATCCGGAGAAACTGCCACACTTCACGTTATGGCTTCACAGGCAAAAGCGGCGGGCGCCCGACTGGCCCTGGTAACCATTTTTCCCAATTCAACCCTGGGCAGGCTGGCAGATTTGATTGTTAAAATTCCTGCGGCAACTTCAAAATCTGGAAAACCCGGCGGTAGTACATCCGCTCAACCGGGAGCCAGCCTGTTTGAGCAATGTCTGCTTGTTCTGGCAGACGCGATCATAATGAGGATCAGCGAAAAAACTGGAATCCAGGATATTAATTCCGGGTTGATGAAGAGACACGCGAATCTGGAATAGTCCTCGATTCGGATGTGCCTGCCGGCCCGGATCCCAAAACCGCACCACCCATGATCAGAAATATGGCTATAATGCTGGTGATAGCCAGAGATTTTCCGGTAAATAGAATTAAATTAAGCGTGGATAAAAGCGGTGTCAGGTAAGCCAATGCCCCGATTGATCGGGGATCGCCATGCTTCAAGGCGGCATCCCACAGGTAGAATGCCAGACCCAGCGGACCAACCCCCGCGAGAAGGATCAGAATCAACTCAACAGGCTTGAGCATGGTAACCATTGCGATGGAGCCGCCGGAAACAAAGAAGATGGCGAACGACAATAAACCGGCGATCAGGCAAAAGACTCCCACAGAATTGGTTCCAAATGGTGGAAGGCGTTTGGTAAGAAGGGAATAGACAGACCAGGTACCTGCGGCACCGAATGCCAGCAGGTATCCGGAGAGATATTGCATTTGAATATTCAACCGGCCTTCGGTGACGATCAATGCCGCTCCGGCAAGGCCGAGTAAGGCTGCAAAAATGTGCCTCGCGGTGAGTTGATATCCCGGTAGAATGACCGGTGAAAGAATAACAATCAGCAATGGCCACAGGTAATTGATCAGATTGGCTTCCACAGCCGGGGCCAGTGTGAATGCTTTGAAGTAAAGATAGTGATAGCCGAAAATTCCCGCGACACCCACCAGAAGGGTGGCAGCAGGTAACTGCCAGGCTTTCCGGCTGACCAATCCAACCGTGCCGCTAAGGCTGAAAGCCATGCCAAGAACCAGGAAGGAAGGGATGTGCGACAACTGTGTACTGATCACTGCCAGCGTGCTCCAGATAACAACGGCTGATAATGCAAGTACATTCCCCGGGTTCTTTTTCATCAAAATTTTCATTATAAGTATTAGATTGTGCGAAAGAGAAACGAAAGACCCTGTGGAATGATCACAAGGTCTTTTGAGTGGGCGCGGAGGGGCTCGAACCCCCGACCTCACGGATGTGAACCGTGCGCTCTGACCAGCTGAGCTACGCGCCCGGAGCGAAAGGAAATTATAAAGCAATCAATCTTCTTTGGCAAGAAAACGCTGGTATTCCGGGAACGTGGTATGCCAGCCTTCCCGGAATATCAGGAATATCCCCCTGTGGGGCAGGGTCTATTTACTCCTAACTAAAACCAAGCAGGCCGGGGTTCTCGATCCGGTCTTTAATCCATTGCAGGAACCGGGCAGCCGGTGCGCCGTCAACGATGCGGTGATCGAATACAAGGCTGAGGACCAGCTTCTGATATTCCACAACCTGTCCGTTTACCATCCGCAATGAAGGGGTGATCTTTCCGATACCCAGAATGGCTGCCTGTGGAAGATTGATCACCGGAGTAAAAGCCAGTACATCATAACTGCCCAGACTGGTGATTGTGAATGTGCCACCGGACATCTCGTCTGGCAGCAGCGAGCCTGCACGCGCCTTTTCTATCAGCGTGCGCATTTCCTGCCCGAATTGCCGGAGTGGTTTGTGGTTGATATGCTTGATAACCGGCACCACCAGACCGCGTTCTGTATCGACCGCCATGCCCATATGGACCTGTCCGAGCCACTCGATCTTTTCAGCATTAATCCGGGCATTCATATAGGGGAATTCAACCAGTGCTCGACCGCAGATCCTGGCCAGCAGGTCGTTGTATCCGATTGAATACCCCCAATCCTTTGTATACATTTGTTTAAGCATTTCCCGTAATTCAACAAACCGGGTGGCATCCGCTTCCATAAATAAAGTAACCCGCGATGTTGTCTGAGTACTCTCCGCCATTCGTGAAAAAATGACTCCCCGGACGCCGGTAAGTGGAATGGACTTGATGATCTCGGGTTCAGGACCGTCAGATATTCCTGCTCCAACCGCGAGCAGAACATCATTCTTCATAATACGGCCGCCCGGCCCACTTCCCTGAACATGCGTCAGATCTATCCCGGATTCCCGGGCTACCCTATCGGCAACCGATGAGACTTTGGGTCTGGCAGCGAGGGAATTGACAATATCGCGTTCCACAATGCGCTGGCCTTCGTTGCCGGTCGCTGGAACTTTTGACCAGTCTACCTGGTTTTCGAGAGCCATTTTTTTCGCCCGCGGGGATATAAACACTTCCCGGGAGCTGTTTGATTCTGTCAATATCACTGACGGTGGGGTTGCTGCCTGCACGGGCAGGTTGACTTTATCTTCGGCTTTGGCCGGTTCTTCTTTGGTCTCCTCCGGATCAGTAAATTTGAAGGTATCATCGGCTGATCCGACAATGGCTATGACCGTGAGAACAGGAATCACCTGATCCGGCTGGAATGGCCCGGGATGAACAATTCCGCTGGCATTCGATTCGATCGGAAAGACCGCCTTGTCCGTTTCCACTTCAGCGACGGTCTGGCCTTTGTCAACCTTATCGCCCTCCTTGACCATCCAGGCAACAAGTGTGACCTCTTCCATTGTTTGCCCGAGTTTGGGGATGAAAATTTCTTTCGCCATTATTTCATCACCTTTCTGCAGGCGTCCATTATTCGCTGTGTGTTCGGTATGGCCAAATCTTCCAGGTTTTCCGCACGGGGGACCGGGACATTCATGGCTGCCACGCGGACCATTGGTGCGTCCAGGTAATCAAATGCCTGTTCGTTGATCTGGATCATGACCTCGTTAATGAAGCCTGTGTTTTCGTAGGCTTCACTGACACAAACCAGGCGGCCAGTTTTCCTGACGGATTGAACGATTGAATCAATATCCAATGGGGCCAGGGTTCGCAGATCGATCACTTCCACATCGAACCCCTCTTTTTCCAACGCATCAGCGGCTTCGAGCGCACGAAGGACCATGCGCGAATAGGTGACAAGGGTGATATCTTTTCCGGTACGTTTTATATCCGCCACGCCGAAGGGGATGATGTAGTCTTCCTCGGGAACCGCCCCCTTTTCTTTGTAGAGCATTTTGTGTTCAATGAACATCACCGGATTGTCATCGCGGATGGCGGCTTTTAACAGGCCTTTGGCGTCATACGGTGTGGATGGCATAACCACATGAATGCCGGGAAAATGGGTCCATAGAGACTCAAGGCTTTGTGAATGGTGGGCTGCAATGGCGCGTCCGGCACCTCCCTCTGAACGCACCACCATGGGGACACTGGTCTTTCCGCCAAACATGTACCGGTTTTTCGCGCCTACATTGGCCACCTGGTCAATGGTCAACGGTGTGAAATCAACATACATGATCTCAGCCACCGGCCGCATCCCCGCCATAGCCGCGCCAACCGCGGCGCCGCCTATAGTGGCTTCTGAAATGGGAGTGTCTATCACCCGCCACTGTCCGAACTCCTTGAACAGATCCCGTGTGGCGCCATATGCACCTCCATACAGGCCGATGTCTTCTCCCAGCAGGAACACACGTGGATCACGCTGCATCTCTTCCCGCATGGCTTCCTGAAGCGCCTGCGCGTAACTGATCTGGCGTTTGAGATCACCTGCCTGGATTTTTTTCCGCAGATCCCGGTCTTTTTCATAATCTCCCGGGGTGAATATGGCCGGAGCCAGTACATCCGTGTCCACTTCCGCAATGTCCGGTTCCGGAGACATTTTGGAAAATTCCATTGCTTTTTCTATTTTCTCTTCCACAGCCTGTTCGATGGCGGTCTTTTCCTCTTCGGACAGCATCTTGACGGCTTGTAATTCTTTTTGCATGACACTGATGGGATCATGCTTCTTCCATTCGGCTTCTTCCTCGCGCGTCCGGTAGACACGGGGATCGGAATGGGAGTGCCCGTACCAGCGGTATGTCTTGGCTTCGATCAATGAGGGGCCTTCACCAATACGCGCGCGATTTACTGCTTCTGCGGTGGCTTTGCGGACTTCCAATACGTCCATTCCATCTACGACAACGCCCGGCATTCCATACGCAGCAGCCCGGTCGACCACATCAACCAGATGACTGACGCGGGCAAAAGGCGCGGACATTCCGTACAGGTTGTTCTCCACTACAAATACGATGGGAAGCTGCCACAATGAAGCCATATTCAACGATTCATGGAAATTTCCGGTATTGGATGCGCCATCGCCGAAGAAGCAGACCACCACTCTGTCTGTACCCATGATCTTCTGGGCCAGGGCCGCGCCAACAGCCACGGGCAGGTTTCCTCCTACGATACCTGTCGCGCCAAGGTTGCCGTGTTCCACATCTGCAATATGCATGGAACCGCCTTTTCCCCTGCAATACCCCCCTGATTTACCGAGGACTTCAGCCATCATTTTGTTCATGTGTTCCTGTTTGGCCTCATCCGTTGTGGCATGACGGTCGCCATGTGCGTGTGCATGGCCGTGACCGCGATGCGTGCTGGTTATCAGATCATCATCGCGCAGGGCGGCTATTGCACCCACAGCCACTGCTTCTTCGCCTGCATACAGGTGGGACGCGCCTTTTAATACTGCCCTTCCAAGCAAGTCGGCAATATTGTCTTCAAAAGCCCTAATCTCTTCCATCTGCCTCAGGCAGGTAAGTAATTCATCTTTGGTTAATTCCTGTTCCTCAATCAGAGCCGAAATTCGTTCAAATGTTGCCGGCTTGAATTTGGGTTTCACAAAATTTTCAACGCTCATTAATCCTCCAGGGGATATTACTAAAAAAGGTCAGTCAAAAAATCTTTTAGTGTGTTTTCAACAATTCAACAGCGGTGGTTTCGTCTGTGACCAGTACGTTGATGATCTTCCCTTTCATGGCAGCCCGGATGGCGTCCACTTTGTCTATGCCACTGGCAACAGCGATGACCCGGGAAATGGCTTTATACTGGGGCAGACTCAATCCGACGATCCGGTCATGGATCTCATCAGAAACCGGCTGGCCGGCATTGTCAAAGAACTGGAGACCAATATCGCCCACTGCTTTGCGCGCGGTCAACCGGCGGATATCCTCTTTGCTGAGAACTTCAACCAGAGATCGGCTTGTGGAGGCGGGAACCCCTATACCCACAAGGGCGATCCTTGCCCTGGAAGCCAATTCGAGTGTGCGCTTGATCTGCGGATCGTGAAGCAGAGCGTCGCGAATATCTTTGTTTTCAACGATTCCCGGAGATGATAAGAGGGTAAGGTCAGCACCCAGTACCTGGGCAGTCCGGCGGGCCAGATCTGCCGCGTTGATCTTCGAATCCGGTTGGTTCAAACCGCCCAATGATTGCACGATCCTTATATCCGGATAATTGGCAGGGGAGAGGGAATCGACCACGGCAAGCAGGGTATGCCCCCAGGTGATGGCAATCGTTTCGCCGCCTTGAATACTGCGAACCAGGCATTCAGCAGAAGCCGAACCCAATGCCTGCAGGATTTCTTTCCCGTCATTTCCCGATTCACGGGAAACGACGATGGCTTCATGCAGATTGAAAGAGGATTCAATTTCCTGTTCCAGGATTGATGTGCGTTCATTCCCCGGAGAAAGGAATATTTGAACGATCTTCAGATCCCTGGCCTGTTTTAACATGCGGGAAACTTTTATGCGGGACAGCCCGAAACGTAGACCGATCTGCTTTTGGCTGAGTCCATCCATGTAATATAAATGGGCGATTTTATAGAGAAGTCGACGGGTGTTTGTATCAAGGGGCATAAGATTTACCTGTTTTCATAGTAGTACCTTCCAGGAACAGAGTCAAGTGAACAATGATGATCATATGATCAGACATTCGTCAACCGATTTTCCCACAGCCTGCGCGATCACAGTCATCCGAAGCGGATAGTAAAATTTCCTGGGTAAATCACCGGCAAATTCGACAATCAATAATGAGAATGTGAGTGATCACCTTGATATCATTCTTTTGATAAAAAAAGATTGGAAGCGGAATTGCATCCGCCATGAGTTTCCCGACAGAGTGGATGTGGTGCTGGACTGGTTATAATCAGTTGTAAGTGTGTGCAATGTTAATCGGTTGTTGGAGGGATGATATGTTAAAAGTTGGATATATTGGTCTTGGCTTGATGGGGAAATCGATGGCCCGAAATATTCTGAAAGCGGGTTTCCCGCTTGTTGTACATAACCGCAGCCGGCAGGCAGTGGATGAGCTATGCGCGGAGGGTGCCATTGCGGCGTCAAATCCAGCCGACGTTGCGCGTCAGGTGGATGTGGTATTCACAAACCTGCCCGATTCACCGGATGTCCTGAAAGTTACTTTAGGAGAAAATGGCATAATAGAAGGTGCACATTCGGGATTGATCTTTGTTGACAATTCGACGATCAAACCGGATGCTGCCCGGCAGATCTCAGCCCGGCTGGGGGCAGCCTGGGTGGCATGTCTGGACGCACCGGTCAGTGGAGGAGATATCGGCGCGAAAAACGGGACCCTGACCATTATGGTTGGCGGACCCGGGGATGCGCTTGAAAAAGTAATGCCGATCCTTCAGGCGGTTGGAAAGACGATCACTCATATCGGCAAGTCCGGCGCGGGGCAGGTGGCCAAAGCGGCGAACCAGATCATGGTAGCCGCCCAGATGGTAGCCATGGGCGAATTGCTGATCTTCGCCCAGAAATGCGGGGCGGATCCACGCAAAGTTGTGGAAGCCATCAAAGCCGGTGCTGCCCAATGCTGGACACTGGATGTAAAGCCACCCCGATTATTTGAAGGCAATCGTAATCCGGGTTTCAAAGCCAGAATGCAGTCAAAGGACCTTGGGATTGTTATGGATACCGCGCGGGCATATGGCATTCCTCTGCCGGGCACAGCCATCAACAGCCAATTATTCCAATCCATGGTGGATTGCGGATTGGGTGAGATGGATAACTCCGCGGTTATTTCTGTTATAGAAATGCTGGCCGGAGAAAAACTTGATCAGAAATAATCGAGGGAATATCACTCAACTAGGCTAGTGACACATTCTTTATTGCTCCAGTCTGTTCTGGATATCCATTTTGGATTTCTTATCCAGAAGACCTCCGGTTAAAGCATCCAGGATATATTTCTCCACGTTTTCATTTTTCATATGTTTCCGGGCAATGAGGAAAACTGAAAGAATGTCCAGCAGGACCAACTTTTGCTGGGATTCCTTTCTTTGAGAAATATCAATAGCCAGTAATTTCCCACAGATCTGCTCCCCATATTCCGGCCTGGCTTCGACGACATATCTCAGGTTCTGAATAAACTGCCGGACGGTCACCGGTTTCTCGTCGTTTACAAACTCAAGGTAGTTATTGATGATCGATTTAAATTTATTCTCCCGGTCCCACCGGACATTTACAGCGATCAAAATAACCCCGATATTTCGAATGAATGAGTTGGGATGGTTAAATTTCCTGACAAAGTTGTCCCAATAGGGATAGACGTCGTGAGACTTCTCTGAGCGGCTCTTTAATAAAAGGAAGGAAGGATATCTGATCTTGTCATCCTTTTCTTCCAGTAAATTGACCAGAAGGCGGATGTCATCCGGCGTAAGTGTTTCAGATATGGATGGAATATCTTCTTTGGGCAAAGAAGATATCTGATCTACAGAAATCATTCTTCCCTCTTTATTTGATTCCGGTTATCCCAAATTGATCTTTCGTTTTCCCAGTGGACGGGTGGGAGGTTCTCCCAGGTCGAGCCTGTAGCCAACACCGCGAATTGTTTTGATCAGGCGTGGGTGGCGGGGATCCTGTTCCAATGCTTCTCGCAGCCAGCTAATGTGGACATCCAGTGAACGGGTGTCTTCAACGTAATCCGTTTCCCAGACTTTACGGAACAGTTCTTCGCGTTCGATGACCTCGCCGGCTTTTTCCATCAACATCTGAAGGAGCATCATCAATCGCGGGGTAAGCCTTACCTGTTTGCCCTGATACCGTACGATCCTGTCCCGTATATCCAATTGAAGCAAGCCGGCTTTAAGGATGTCTTTCTTTAAAACTGGAAGCAGTGGTTTCATCCGGTTGAGCAATTTTTGCAATGTGAATGGGAGGGAAAGGACTACGTCCGCCAGGCTGTCTTCTGGATCTCGGTTTTCCGGCAATATTAGAAGAATTGGGATGGTTGGAGCAACAAGTTTGAGGTTTCGTAATATTCCTCCTCCATTGGAATAGAAGGAGGCTGCATTCACAATGATCAAATCAAGTTTTTCTTCTTCCCCAATTTGTTTGACAGCTTGAGATCCATTGGATGCATATACTATCTTAAACCCCTTGCGGGTAAGACCTTCATAATATGCTGATTTGGCCTGAGATTTCTTCTCAATCAATAGAACAGTCGCCTTCGGCAATGCCGGTCCTGGCGGAGTTGCTTTGTGATTTCCGAATTTTTCAGAAAATTCGTCCATTGTCCGAAGGGGCATCCTGATATTGAAAAAAAATACCTTTGAAATTCAAAGGGTGAGAAGGAGGGAAAGGCTTCACCCCCCTATCGAAACCTTAAAGATCATTTGTTAAGTCTTAAGTATTATACACCATCATGGAAAAGCGGTTGCAGTCAATGTTTGCGCATGTTAGAATCAAGGCAATGATAGGCCTCAGCCTGTCAGGGAGGTATGAATGCCCCGAATGATTGAAGTTGTGATCGATAGCGTTCGTGTAAGCCTGACAAACCAACAGCGGATCGTAATATTGCGCGAAGTGGATGCGGAGAGATATCTTCCCATCTGGATTGGCCCATATGAAGCAGAAGCGATCACCATCGCACTGCAGGAAATTGAAGTTGCCCGCCCGCAAACCCATGACCTGATGAAAAGCATCCTGAATTCATTGAACGCACGTCTGGTTCGGGTGGAAGTTGTAAGTTTAAAGGATGATGTGTTTTACGGGAATCTAGTTGTTGAGGTTGACGGTAAGATGCTTGAAATTGATTCCCGGCCGTCTGATGCCCTGGCGATGGCTGTACGTGCCAGGGTTCCCATACTGGCATCGCGTGATGTGATGGAAACAGCCGGAATTTTGCCTGAGCAGGATCTGCAATCAAATGAAGCAGCAGCCAATCCCCCAAAGAGACCGGATTGGCCAAAGAAAGTGGAGGAAGAATCCAGTGACCGGTTGACGGTCTATGAGGATTTCCTCCAAAATATTGATCTTGACAGCCTGAACAAACCGCCGGATGATAAGACCGGAGATGCTCCGGGCGATCCGGATGAACCCAAAAAGTAGTTATTTAAATTCGACCAATCTTTCCACAGGATAATCGGATACAATAACCGCTAGGCGGATGTGTTCACGTCTGACCATAGAAGAGCCATGGAAGAATTCCTCTTACCCGAAGAAAACGAATTGACCGACATCCAGGTCCAACCACATAACCGTCAGGCGGAAGAAGCCGTTCTTGGCGCTGTTCTGATCAACCCGGATTCGTTTTTTGAGCTTGGACAGATTTTAAAACCGGACGATTTTTACATAATCCGGAACGGGTGGATATGGGCTTCTTTCACACGTTTGCATGAGAAGCGAACCCCCATCGATTTTCTTACGGTCGTGGAAGATCTTGAAAAGAACAACCAGTTGGCTGATGCCGGTGGATCGGCATATTTAATGGCTCTGATCAACCAGACGCCGACATCACTGCATGCGGAGGCCTACGGTCATATGGTGGAAGAGACGGCCATGCGGCGCCGCATGCTGGCTTCAGCCAATGACCTTGCAAGACTGGCTTATGATCAAAAGACACCGCTTGATTCGGTAATCGATACAGCAGAGAAATCCATCTTTGCGATCAGTGAACGCCGCACACGCAAAGATGTCCAGCCGATAAAAGATGTTTTAAGCGATTATTATGACCGGGTTGACAAACTGTCCTCTCGCAGTGAAGATATTTATGGAGTTCCAACCGGACTCGAAGATCTGGATCGACTGCTCGGTGGTTTGCAGAAATCGGACCTGTTGATCATTGCCGGACGTCCGTCCATGGGAAAGACAGGTTTCCTGCTTTCCATCGCCAAGAATGCCTCCCAGCGGTACAAAAAACATGTAGCCATGTTTTCACTGGAAATGTCCAATGAACAATTGGTGCAACGCCTGATTGCCCAGGAAACCGGGATTGATACCCAACGGCTGCGTACCGGCCATTTAAAGGATGATGAATGGCCTTTGTTCACCCAGGCGATCGAAGTTCTGGGTGATACCCATGTGTTCCTCGATGACACACCCGCTATCACGCCAATGCAGATGCGAACAAAATGCCGCCGGCTCCACCTGGAATATCATCTGGATCTGGTGGTCGTAGATTACCTGCAGCTCATGTCGTCCGATTCTCGGAACGACAACCGTGTTCAAGAGGTTTCATATATATCCCGCAACCTAAAGATTCTGGCCCGGGAATTGAATGTTCCGGTGCTGGCTGCCGCCCAGCTTTCACGTGCGGTTGAAATGCGCGCGGATAAGAAGCCCATTCTCTCCGACCTGCGTGAATCCGGCAGCCTGGAACAGGATGCGGATGTGGTCATGTTCATCCACCGGCCGGACCTGCTTGATAAAGATAATCCGCGGGCAAATCTGGCGGAGATTATTGTAGCCAAACACAGAAATGGACCGGTTCACTCCGGTATTGAACTGGTGTTTCTTAATAATCTGGCGCGGTTTGAAAATGCCGCCACGGTATCGGGCAGGTAACTGGGGGTGCCTCTATGAAACAGTTTCAGGGCTTTCCCTCAGGCAAAACCCGCCTTGTTCCCATTCCCGTCAGTTTTTTCACCGAGATCATCCCGCTTGTGGATGACCTGAATACATTGAAGGTTATGTTGCATATTTTCCGTGCGCTTGACCATCAGGATGGTTCGGTGCGCTATGTTCTGGTAAAGAATTTGTTGCAGGATGAAACACTGTTGAATGGGATTTCTACACCAGACGGCAACCGGGAAGAAGCCATTAAACAGGCAGTGATCAAGACCATCCAGTCCGGTTTCTCTTTGACACCCGGAGGAAACGAAACCACAGAACCGGAGATATTATTCCTGAACTCACCACGCGGGCGCGACGCACTTAAAGCTTATGTTACCGGAAAATGGGCACCCGCTGAGAGTGATGCAGCAGATGTTCCCCTGCCGCCAGTCTGGCCGGGTATTTTCACGTTATATGAAGACAATATCGGGCCGATTACCCCTTTGATGGCTGATATATTACAGGAAGCCGAAAAGTTATACCCGCAAAACATTATTCAGCATGCGTTTGAGGAAGCCGTTAAACAAAATGCGCGCAACTGGAAATATGTTGACGCGATCCTCCGAAAGTGGCAGGAGAAAGGTGCCAATGGACAGAATTCACGAGACCCTGAAAAAGATCGACGCAAGTATATCGAAGGGGAATACGCTGAATTCATCAACCATGAATGATGCGGATCACACAGACGACAATGGGCATGCCTGTCCAATTTGCCATGGTGTCGGGTTTGTCAGGCAGGACCTTCCCATTACGCATCCGGATTTCGGAAAACTGATACCCTGTACCTGCAAGGCAGCCCACTCGAATGGCAGGGAGCCGATCAACGCAGCCAATTTGAACCGCCTGGCGGATTACAGGGAAAAGACATTTGAAAGTTTTAGTATTAAAGGCCGGATGGGATTGGGTGATGAACAGGAAAAATCCCTGACAGTCGCCAAAAGTCACTCTGAACAATTCGCCCAGGATCTAAAGGGTTGGCTTCTTTTCTGCGGTGGATATGGATGCGGAAAAACCCATCTGGCAGCCGCAATTGCCAACCATGCCGTCAGTCTGGGGATCTCCACACTGTTCCTGACCGTTCCCGATCTGCTGGATACTCTGCGGGCATCCTATGGTTCTTCAGAGGATCCCTACGCCGAGCGATTTGAGGAAATCCGGAATGTACAACTCCTCGTTCTGGATAACCTGTGGACGCAAAATGCCACTTCATGGGCGCAGGAGAAATTGTTCCAATTATTTGATCATCGCTACGTCAAGCGGTTGCCCACAATTGTCACAACCGATATGGACCTGGAAGAACTGGACGGGCGCATCCGCTCCCGTCTTCAGGATCCTGAACTGGTGACTGTGTTGAAAATCAACGCACCGGATTACCGCCAACCGGTCCAGCAGGGAACCCAGCCACATCGCTCAGTATTGAGTTTGCTTCATGCCTGTACGTTTGGGAATTTCAGCCTGCGGGAGTTGGAAAAATTGGATCCGGCAGAGTTGAAGAGCCTGTCAGGTGCATTTCAAAGAGCCCAGAATTTTGCCGAGAATCCGAAGGGCTGGCTGGTTTTCATGGGACCTTACGGCTGTGGTAAAACGCACCTGGCTGCGGCAATCGGAAACTACCGCGCGTCGCAGGGATTTCCGGTGGATTACTGGGTTGTACCCGATTTACTGGATCATTTGCGGGCAACATTCAATCCCGCGAGTAATGTCACCTATGACAGGGAATTTGAGGATATCAAGACATCCCCTCTACTAATTCTGGACGACCTCGGAACACAGGTACCATCGGCCTGGGTAAAAGAAAAGTTGTACCAGCTGTTCAACTACCGTTATGCAGCCAACCTGCCAACAGTGATTACTACATCAGACCGGTTGGATGAGATCGATGCGCGACTTCGTACGCGCATGCTTGACAAACGCATTTGCACCATTCAGGCTGTAACGGCTCCCCCGTTCATCAAGGCATCAGTGTCTTCCTCCAACCGTGTACGTCGCGTACGGAAGCCGGGTCAGGATATATAAACCACATTCCGGTTGTGGAAAATTCAGCGTTGGTATGTTCCCATCCATTCACCGCTGGCAAGAATATGCCCGGCAATGGTTGATGATAATTTGTCCGCTGTCAATCCTTCGGGAAGGGTTGGGTCGAGATCCAGGGCGTATAGTTTAAAGTAATAATGATGGACTTTCCCGGGGGGAGGGCATGGTCCTGTATATGCGTTCTGACGCGCTGAATTGGTTCCCTGAGTTCCACCATTTAAGAGATTCCCCGCCGGAACACCTTCAGCCAGTTCTGAAGTGGAAGCCGGCAGGTTATATACCACCCAGTGCGTATAGGTTCCCAGCGGCGCGTCCGGGTCATCCGTTATTAGAACGAGACTGCGGGCAGATACCGGTATGCCACTCCACACAAAAGCGGGAGAGATATTCTGCCCACTGCATGAGTACTTTATAGGAATGGGTTGGTTATAGGAAAATGCCGGGCTGGATATTTCCAATTTCATCATTTCAACACCTCCATCACCTGAAAGCGAAACCGGAGTGGAAATAAGAAACAAAGCCAGAAATGCCGCCAGAAGGCTGCCGGAAAGTGTGCAGAATGTGTTTACCCAATCATTGTTCAACCAATGATAACCACGGATGTGATGTGTAGGATTCCCGCAGCCGTGTGTTGGATGTTTTTCCGTTTCTTTTTTGCAGGTATCACAATAATACATCGCCTGGCTGCCCGCGCCCAGAAGTGAATCAATCAGACTGCCGGCTACACCCGCGAGAGTTACGATGATGGAAAGGATGACATTATTTTCCAGACTATTGGGTACCTGTTCCGGTTTGAAGACCACAGCAAGCAGGGCAATTAAAAAAGAGCCCCCAAACGCAGCCAGAATACCAGAGATGCTCACTCCGCCGGACGTTCCGGGTTCAACCACTTTTCCGCTGGTGATCATGCGCGGTTTTGCTCTACCCAGAACGCCAATCTCGGTTGCCCAGGTATCGGCATTGGCAGCGGCCAGTGCCCCGGCAAAACCAGCCCACAGCCACGCAGGCATCCCAAGGAAGGGGAACAGTAAGGCGCAGAAACCGGCTACGGCTCCATTGGCTGCCACCTGTCCACCGTCACGGCGTGAACCTTTGGAAAAATTTGCCGCGATTACATTTTTTTTGTTTTTGAACAAGCGGGAAAGAAGGGTTGAGGAGATGAAAAAAGCCAGAAGCAGAATTGACCAACCAAGACCTCCGATGCCAAATATGATCGATCCCAGCAGAAAGGCGCCGATGGCTCCGGAACGGCTCAGGGAATGGGTAAAATACGTGGCAACCGCAATGATCGCGGCCAGAATGATGCCGGATAAAAGTTGAAAGTTATTTAGGATCATCGAATGAATACCAGGGAGAGAAGTAATAGGAAAGGAGTGGAAACAGCTCCCGCCAGAATAAGATAGGCGGTAATCCGTTGATTTTCGTGACGGTAATAGAAAAGTCCGGTCAGGATGGAAATACCCGCGGTCATCCCGGCCAGGATAGGCAGCAAAAGCAACCTTTCCGCCGATACCGGTTGGAGTGGGGTTCCATCGGGTTCAAATCCGATGGAAATTTGCCGGTGTGAAGGCATGATGATGATCACACTTACCAGCAGGGCAATGGTGAGAAGAATGCTGGCTACAATGGGAATCCGGGCAGCCCGGTCTTTCCAGACATTGCGGGCGAAGACCGCCGGTTGGGAACTGAAAGCCGGCATGGGAGTAAGGCTGCCCAGTTCAAACGCGCGTTGAAAGGCAAGCATGAAAGCTTTCAGGTTGGCCGGGGAAATGGCGAAGATTCGGGTCGGAGTGGCGATAAGTGTCAGGTTTTCCTGCTCTGCGGCAATAAATTCCACTGATCCCAGTTCTGCCACTTGCGAAAAACCCAGAAGAGCTCCAGGCCAACTGAACCTTGGAAGGGTCAGGTGATAACCCATTTCTGCTGCCGGACGGATCCATTCAATGGACTGGAATGGGATATCTTCCGCACGAAGTCCCCATCGCAGACGGAGGCCTTCACGTTCCAATTTGTAAGTCGCCCGACCTAGAGCAATGGCGCGGTAGATAATCAACGGGACAGGGGATAACAATAAAAGCGATGCCAGCAGGAGGAGGATGAAATATAACCCGACTTGCTGCTCCATGGACAGATAAAAAAGCAGTCCACCGGCACTGCAAAAAGCCAGGGATGCACCGATCTGGAAGATTAATCCCCGCTGCCGTGGTGGCCGGAAGACCCCTTCATTATTCATAAACACTCATAAAGAGTACGGCATACCAGTTCAACCTGGTCTTCTCCCATCACACCTGAAAACGGGAGTGCCAGGCCGCGTTCACCCAGATCTTCCGTCACAGGATAATCGCCGGGCTGGTACCCGAAACGTTCCACCATATACGGTTGAAGATGGATGGGCAGAAAATACGGGCGGACAGGGATGCCTTTTTCGGCTAACCGGTTTGCGACCAACATCCGGTCTTTATCATGTGGAATACGAACAACGAACACAAACCAACTCATCCGGGTTGTCGCGGGAAGAATGGACAGGGGTTCGATACCGGGTTTATCAGCCAGATGTTTGATATACAGGTCAGCCACACGTTGGCGGGCAAGGAGCAATGAATCCAGCCGTTGCATCTGGGCAGCTCCCATGGCAGCACTCATCTCATCCAAACGGTAGTTGTAACCCATCAGTGTATGTTGCAGCCAGTTGTCTCCGGGCGCGCGACCCTGGTTGCGGAGAGCGAGCATGATCCGGGCATAGTCGTCATTATCTGTGATGATCATCCCGCCTTCACCTGTCGTGATCTGCTTGTTGGGGTAGAAAGCAAAGATGCCAATATCACCGGTCTTTCCTGCAGGAGTGGTCTTATAGATGGCTCCCAATGCTTCACAGGAATCTTCAATCACAGGCAGATTGTACGTGCGGGCAATTGCGTTTATGGAGTCCATGTCTGCAGGCTGACCAAAAACATCGATGGGTAAAAGCGCTTTCAGCCGGGGAAGGATCTCATCCCCTTCGTCGGTAAAATAGCGGGGAAGTTTCCGGGGAAGCCAATGCCGGGCAGATTTTCCACCGGCAGCAAGATCATTGACTGCCTGTTCCAGTTGGTTGACATCCATGTTGCCGCTGGCCGGATCGACATCCACATAGACGGGAAGGGCGTTTTCAAACAGGACGGCATTCGTGGAGGCTACAAAGGAAAACGGTGTGGTCAACACAATATCACCCCGTTGGATACCGGTAGCCCGGATAGCCAGATGCAGCCCGGCTGTTCCACTGTTCACAGCGATCGCATGTTTGCTGCCGGTTTTTTCCCGGAAAAGGTCTTCAAACCGGTTTACCCAAGGTCCCATACTTAAATGTGTAGTGTTAATAACAGAACGTACGGCTTCGCGATCCTCTTCGTTGATATCCGGTGAGGACATGGGAACAACAGGCGGAATGTATTTTGTCATGGTGCTATTTTATCAGGAAGAGCCAGTAGCTTAAGGCGAGATAAACAGCCGGAGCCAGAACATGCCGGCTTTTTATTGTTGTCCAACCAAGCACAATCCCTGTTCCAACCGCATACAGGATCGGAAATATGGCCGTTTGCAAGGCTATCCCATGAAGCGCCAGTGGAATGATCTGCCACAAAGCAAAAAGGAGGGCAGCCATCATCCAACCGGTTTTTTCACCAAAACGGGATATCAGCCGGGGTTGGGAGAACCCGAAAAAGACTGTCACTTCACAGATGCCTATGACCAGCAATGTGAGAAGGGCTATCCCCTCGGCTGTTTCAATACCATTGATCAGGGTGAATATTTTTCCCCGCAAAAAGATCACCAGGGCGGTTATCAGGAGGGCGTATTCAAGATTCCCGCGCAGGGCTTCCTTGCCCCACAACGCGCTGCGTAATGGTTGTTTTCTGAATATCAGGGCTACGCCAAAAACCAGCAAGACAATCAGATCCAGGATCATTTTCTGGGAGAGGACATTCTGATCCAACGTGGTAAATTCGGTTACGGATGTAAAAAAGTATTTGAAGACCAGAAGACTGAAGACAAATACCGCAATGTTCATAGAGAATGTTATGGATGCTTCGCGGTGTGGATAGAGGAATTGCAGCGGGCGTGCTTTCTGGAGTTTGGGGCTTAATGCAGCCAGCATACCCAGGGCAATTACTCCGATCCATTCGGCAAACGTCAATATCAATGTGTCTGTATTCATTATTTCCCTTTTTTCGCGCCCGTTGATTTTTTGCCCGGTTCGGATACCGGTATTTCTGCGGTTTGGATATCACTTTCGACATCCAGATTCAGTTCAACACGTTCTTCCATGCGAACCTGCCCGCGAAGGAATGCGCCTTCTTCTGTTGCGAAAGCTACGGTAACCACATCTCCCCATACTCGGCCTGTGGCGCGAATTTCGATCTTTTCCGCTGTAATATTTCCCCGAACAGCACCGGCTACAACGACCGTATTGGCCCTCAAATTCTCACATGTGACCCGGCCTGTCTCTCCAATAACGACCAATCCTTGAATGCTGATCTCCCCTTCCATGGGACCTTCAATCCGCACTCCGCCTGTGCCTCGCATAATGCCATTCCACCGGATTCCGGGTCCCAACACGGTGGTAACCCGTTCAATGGGGGCGGTAGGAGTGGGTCCGGGGGTTGATTGTTTTCGAAACATGAGAATCCTTTACCTGTTACCCGTACGTTCGGGCCAAACCTGACCGGCATAGACCCGTCCACCGGGTGGAACATCCGCTTTGACTGTAGCTCCGTTGCCAATGCGGGTTTCAACGCCGATGGTCAGGTTCATATTGATCGTCACACCCATACCTATTTGAGCATGGTCATGGATTTTAACACCTCCCGCCAGGGTAGCGCCAGGAGAAAGATTGACACATTTCCCGATATGGCAATCATGTGTAACGATGACATGGGCATTCAGCAGACTTCCAAACCCGATACTGGAATCTGTCCCCACATATGTCAGGGGCAAGATCTGAACACCGGATGCCAGTTCGGCGGATGGTTCGATCCATGCGGAAGGGTGAACCAGAGTGGGAAATTCAAAACCTGCTGCAACCAGCTTGTCAAAAACGGCCAGACGGGCAGCCACATTTCCAATCCCGCCGATCCCATTGACCGCCTGCCGGAAACCTGCGTTGTACAGATCGGGCAGTAGTTCATCACCGCCAAGCACCGGCACATCCATAATGCGGCTTCCAGGTTCAAGTTTTTCATCAATAATGCCACCCAATTGATAGGTTTCAAGAACACTGATCAGATCGATCAAAGTCTTTCCGTGACCACCTCCTCCAACCAGAAGAAGTGTGGTCTCTTCGATCCAGGGAGGTATCAGCGATCGCCAAATTTGATTTTGAGATTCCATCAAGACTCCCTTACGGTTGGTTGCCCCGATTCCCGCAGTAAAAATCGCCAGGGCTGGCTAATCCAGGGTTCACCGGCATATTGTATTCCGATTCGCGGGGTGCGAATGACTAATTCTTCGGTAACTTCCGGCAGAAATTCAAGATACAAACCGCCAGCCTCTGTGGTCAAGTCCATATTATTGCATTCACTTCCAATGGCCAGTGAACGCGTCAACCGTGCCGGGCCGTTACACCAATTCTTTGGCGGAATACCTTCCCGCTGATGTTCAATAAAATCCAATCCTTCCTGCGGAATGATCGCGCGAATCAGGACAGCAGCCGGATAATCCACCGGTCCGCACACACAATTCAACATCCAATGCATCCCATACGTAAAGTATACATAGGCTCGACCGGCATTGCCATACATGACCGCGTTACGATTCGTCCTTCCGGATCGGGCATGACAGGCTTTATCTTGCTCACCATCATACGCTTCAGTTTCACTGATAATGCCGCCTATCCGCCTGCCATTGATCTGACGTATCAACCGTTTTCCCAGGAGCTCACGGGCAACATCGACCACCGGCCGCTGGTAGAAAAGAGCGGGTATCAGATCACCCTCTACCATCGAACACCTGTCAGGAGGATTTCAACATTAAGCGGGG